>USCX01000103.1 GCA_900553285.1 uncultured Prevotella sp. | reverse complement strand
GTAGCCATAGTCCCCCAACCCGACTGGCACGGCGACTTCCGCGACTTTCGCAAGTTAGGCCGCCCGCGCCTCTTCTTCGGCATAGCCCCGGGGTGCATGGACTCGATGGTCAACAAGTATACGGCCAACCGCCGTCTGCGTGCAGAGGATGCATACAGTCCCGACGGCCGCCACGACATGCGCCCGGAATACCCGACTGTGGTCTACACTCGCATCCTGAAAGAGCTCTTTCCCGACGTACCCGTTGTCGTCGGAGGCATCGAAGCCTCCTTGCGACGTCTGACCCACTACGATTACTGGCAAGAACGCCTGCGCCCTTCCATCCTCGTAGACAGCCAGGCCGACTTGCTCATTTACGGCATGGGCGAACAACCGGTCACGGCGCTCTGCCGTCTACTGAACGACAAACTCCTACACGGCCGAGAAGAAGCCTGCACCGACACTGAAAACTTCCGCACCCTGCTGCGGAAATTCCCCATACGCCAGACGGCCACGCTCGAAAAGGAAGCAGACATTCACGGAGGCATCCGCCCCGACGACGTCGTCCTGCACTCCCACGAAGAAGCACTGGCCCACCCCAAAGCCCATGCAGACAACTTCCGCCATATCGAACAGGAGAGCAACATTCTCACCCCTCACCGCATCCTGCAAGCTGTCGGCAACCGCTACGTGGTAGTCAATCCTCCGTTCCCGCCCATGACCACAGAGCAAATCGACCACAGTTTCGATTTGCCCTATACGCGGCTTCCACACCCCAAATACCGGGGCAAACGCATTCCCGCTTACGAAATGATACGTTTCTCCATCAATCTTCACCGGGGATGTTTCGGCGGATGTGCCTTCTGCACCATTTCAGCCCACCAAGGCAAATTCATCATGAGCCGCAGCCAGAACAGCATCATACGTGAAGCCAAGGCTATCATCGACATGCCCGATTTCCGCGGCTACATTTCCGACCTCGGTGGCCCCTCGGCCAACATGTATCGCATGGGAGGGCGCGACGCCAGCCGCTGCCGGCAGTGCAAACGTCCTTCGTGCATTCATCCTTCGGTATGCAGCAACCTGAACACAGACCACCGTCCTCTGCTGGAAGTCTACCACACCGTAGACTCTCTTCCAGGCGTCAAGAAGACGTTCGTCGGCAGTGGCGTTCGCTACGACCTCCTGCTCCACAGTTCAGGCGATGAGGTCATCGACAAAGCGGCCCACCAATACACCGAGGAACTTATCACGCGACATGTTTCCGGCCGTCTCAAAGTGGCCCCCGAGCATACCTCCGACCGTGTCCTCCGCCTTATGCGAAAACCCTCGTTCCAACTCTTCGACCGCTTCAAGGAACTCTTCGAGCGCATTTGCCACCAGGCCGGACTGAACCAACAACTTATTCCCTACTTCATAAGTTCGCACCCGGGATGCAGTGAGGAGGACATGGCCGAACTCGCAGCCCGCACCCGGGCGCTCGGACTTCGGCTCGAACAAGTACAGGATTTCACCCCCACGCCCATGACAGTCAGTACAACGATGTGGTACTCCGGCTATCATCCCTACACGCTCGAACCCGTCCGGTCTGCTCACACGCAGAGCGACAAGTTGCGTCAACGCATGTTCTTTTTCTGGTACAAGCCCGAAGAACGGCCTCGAATCATAGCCGAATTACGGAGAATGGGACGTCAGGACCTCATCGTCCGCCTCTACGGCCCCTCGCAGGCTTACGGTTCACCTACTCATCGCGAAACCAACCGCCCAAGGAACGTCAAACACCGTAAGAAACCGTAATCGCTAATTCCCCCTACACCCCGACTTTGGACAAAAGCCTGACTTAAAACGGGAGAGGCCGTTACAAACCCACAATCACAGAATGGCAGGAATCCACCTCATCGAAAGCTTCACCTGCGGCAAGCTGATGCGCCCGGAACTCAACGAAGACGGTTACGTCGTCACACCAGACTATGCAGCCGTTGTCGACGGCAGCACATCCAAGCTGCCACCCGGAGCCGCACGTGGCCCGAAATCAAGCGGACGATTGGCCATGGAAACCGCCGTCGACACCATCCGTCGCCTGCCGCCACAAGCCACAAAAGCAGACGTCGTCGGACGCCTTTGCGCAGCCATCGCATCCATAGCCCCGCCCCAGGCCGAACATCACCCGGAATACCGCCCGACGTGCAGCGTTGCCCTGTTCAGTGCCGCCCACAAAGAAGTCTGGCTCATCGGTGACTGTCAGTGCCGTTGGAACGGCGAGACCCATACACACCCGAAAAACGTCGATGCCATTTTGACACGCATCCGCTGCGACGTCATCCGCTGGCTGATTGCCCAGGGAAAAGCGACGGCAGATGACCTGCTCCGCCATGACTGCGGGCGTGCCGCCATTTTCGAGGCTCTCCGCTTGCAAACCCACTTTCAGAACGACCCGAACCGCAACAACCCTTTCCGTTACACGGTTCTTGACGGCCTCCCCATCTTGCCAGACGACGTGCCATCCCTGCCCGTCGGAAATGCCGACCAGCTCATCTTGGCTTCTGACGGCTACCCACAGTTGGCTGACAGCCTTGCCGAAAGCGAAGCCATACTCCGCCAGCTGCTGGATAAGGACCCGCTCTGCTACACGCTCAACCCCGCCACAAAAGGCTGCTACGCCGGACAGGCTTCATTCGACGACCGCACGTTCCTGCGCGTAGCCCTATAAATCGATATTCCACACACCCCCGACTTTTTTCTCATGAACACCCACACGCTGACCACCATACTGCTTCAAACCCAAGCCCATCCCAACGAAGTGGAACGCAACATCCGTTTGGCCCAGTCGCTCGTCGACGCCAATCCCGGAGCCGACCTCTATATACTTCCGGAAATGTGGGCCACAGGATTTGAGACCTCCCCGACAACGGCTACCGGACGAGCCTCAGCCCTGGCAAAGAAATGGATGGAAGACACCGCGCTGAAAAACCATTGCGCCATAATGGGAAGTCTGGCCGTCCCCGCAGAAAACAACGAACAGACATGGCACAACCGCCTCTATTTCATCACGCCCGGCGGAGTTGCCGCACATTACGACAAACGCCACGTGTTCCGTCCCGGCCTCGAAGGCCGGCACTACAAGGCCGGCAACAGCCGTGTCATAGTCTGCTGGCGAGGATGGCGCATCCTTCTACAAGTGTGCTATGACCTGCGTTTCCCCGTTTTCTCGCGTAACCGCAACGATTACGACCTGGCCGTTTACGTAGCCGCCTGGCCTGCCAGCCGGGGCGAAGTATGGAACACCTTACTACGGGCCCGCGCCATTGAAAACCAATGTTACGTTTGCGGGGTCAACCTGACAGGCACTGATGCCACAGGATACCCCAACGCGGGCCACAGCGCGGCAATACACGCCAAAGGGACGCCCCGCTCGCTCGGCGACGAGGTGGGCGCACTCCGCGCCGAACTTGACCTTGACGAACTCCGCCGTTTCAGAGAAAAGTTCAACGTTTTGGCGGACGCAGACGATTTCAGGCTCACGCCTTACACTCCGGCATGATTCTTCAACAGCTTTTCGATTTCTTCGTGCCGCCTCACTGCGCAATCTGTGGGCGACGCCTGTTGGAAAATGAAAAAGGCAGCCTGTGCACGGCATGCCTATGCGACTTTCCTTTTTTCGACAAGCCCTACGCCGCCGGCAGTAAATTAGAACGTCGCTTCTGGGGGCAAATTCCTGTCGCCCACGTGGCCGCCCTCTTCTGCTACCGAAGCCACAACCGGAGCACACGCGTCATCCTCAACCTCAAATACGGCCATCAGCCGGAACTGGGATACCAGTTTGGCCGTATACTCGGCCTGAAACTGGCCGGAACCGACTTTTTCGACGGCATAGACGCCATCCTCCCCATTCCCCTATCACCATTCAGGCGCCTCAAACGCGGCTATAACCAAAGCACCTATATTGCCAACGGATTGGCCAGCGTCTGTCACCTTCCTGTTCAGGCCGGATGGATACGCCGGACCCGGCACAATCGCTCACAGACCAAACTCAGCGGTTTCCAACGAACGTCCAACGTGCAGAATATCTTTTCACTTCCTCACCCCGAAAAAGTGAGCGGACGCCATGTACTTCTCGTCGACGACGTTCTGACAACAGGTTCTACGCTGATTTCATGCGGAAAGGCGCTGGCACAGGCGGGACAGGTGAAAATCAGTATCGCCGTACTGGGATGCACAGACCCTTATGCCAGTCTCACCACATTCCCCTGACAGAAGGGGGCACCGGGATCATTCCCGGTTCGTCCACACTTGGCCGCTGCGCCCCGTCCCTATTCCGGCCGATTCTTCTTTCATGAGGCACGCGAAACCCTCACTTCGTCCCTCTTTTCCTGCACGACGCCTGTTTCACGCCACACTGCGACAGAAACGGCAAAACGGCCGTTCGGCCATTCGGCAGGAAACCGCACGGGAAATCCACATGGATACATGTTCTGCGGATTACGGCCTCCTCTTATGAAGAAGCATTCCCGCCGTCCGGCCGTCAGTCACCAGCCCGGACAAACACACAGACGAACAAGGACATCCGCACGACCGCCCCATAAGGCAGACAACGAGAAAAAGGTTTGAAAATCTTTACGAATTCGGTTGGAAAGCCTTATATTTGCAAGGCTGATATGAATCATTCCATTACGTATGTCGAAACCTCTGGCAGAGCGTCTTCGCCCAAGGACGCTTGATGAGTATATAGGACAGGAGCATCTCGTCGGCAAAAATGGCGTGCTACGGCGGATGATAGAAAGCGGCCGTCTTTCGTCGATGATACTATGGGGCCCGC
>USCX01000102.1 GCA_900553285.1 uncultured Prevotella sp. | reverse complement strand
TTCAAGGCTGACAAAGATGGCAGGACAAACTGTCACGACTGTCAGCCTTTTTGCCGCCCCGGATTTTTGGCACGCTTTTGGCTATATAATGGGCGACTGCGGCAGAAAAAGCCCCAGTCGCCAGAGAATCCACAACAATTACAAATAAAAACATCATGACTATCAAACCATTAGCAGACAGAGTTCTGATCAAGCCGGCTCCGGCTGAAGAGAAAACAGTTGGCGGTATCATCATTCCCGACACAGCCAAGGAAAAACCGTTACAGGGCAATGTCGTTGCTGTCGGCAACGGTACGAAAGACGAAGAGATGGTGCTCAAAGCCGGCGACAACGTGCTTTATGGCAAATACTCCGGCACAGAAGTCGAAGTAGACGGCGAGAAATACCTCATCATGCGCCAGAGCGACGTGCTCGCCATCCTGGCCTGACCCATCCCCCACACATCCAAAACAAACAGATAATCCCTACCCGCCGTCCCGCCGACGCGGGCGGCACAAACAAACATAGAAACCATGGCAAAAGAATTGAAATACGACACCGAAGCCCGCGAACTCCTCAAAGAAGGAGCCGACATGTTGGCCAACGCAGTGAAAGTAACCCTCGGCCCGAAAGGCCGCAACGTCGTTATCGACAAAAAATTCGGCGCACCGCGCATCACGAAGGACGGCGTTTCAGTAGCCAAGGAAATTGAGCTCGACAATGCGTTCCAAAACGCCGGAGCGCAGCTCGTCAAGAGCGTAGCCAGCAAGACAGGCGACGACGCCGGCGACGGAACGACAACCGCCACGGTGCTGGCTCAGGCCATCCTCACCGAAGGCATGAAGAACGTGGCCGCAGGGGCCAATCCGCTCGACGTAAAACGCGGCATCGACAAGGCCGTGGCCAAAGTGGTCGAGAACCTCAAAGCACAAGCCGAACAGGTGGAAGAAAGTTACGACAAAATCGAGCAGGTCGCTACCATTTCGGCCAACAATGACCCCGAAATCGGCAAACTGATTGCCGACGGCATGCGCGCCGTGAGCGTCAACGGCGTCATCACGATCGAAGATGCCAAAGGCCGCGACACGGTACTGAAAACCGTGGAAGGCATGCAGTTCGACCGCGGCTACCTGTCGCCCTACTTCGTGACCGACACGGAAAAGATGCAGTGTGTGATGGAAAAACCGCTCATCCTGATCTACGACAAGAAGATTTCGAACCTTAAAGACTTCCTGCCGATCCTCGAACCGGCCGTACAGACGGGCCGTCCGCTCCTCGTCATCGCCGAGGACGTCGACAGCGAAGCACTCACCACGCTCGTTGTCAACCGCCTGCGCACGCAGTTGAAGATTTGCGCCGTGAAGGCTCCGGGCTTCGGCGACCGCCGCAAGGCCATGCTCGAAGATATCGCCGTTCTGACGGGCGGAGTGGTCATCAGCGAAGAGAAGGGCCTGAAACTCGAACAGGCCACAGTCGACATGCTCGGCACGGCTGAGAAAGTCACCATCACGAAGGAGAACACGACCATCGTCAACGGCGCCGGCGCCAAGGAAAACATCCAAGAGCGCATCGCCCAGATCAAGAACGAAATCGCCAACACCACCTCTTCTTACGACAAGGAGAAACTGCAAGAGCGTCTGGCCAAACTTTCGGGCGGTGTATGCGTGCTCGAAGTCGGTGCGGCCAGTGAGACCGAACAGAAGGAAAAGAAAGACCGCTGCGACGACGCGCTTTGCGCCACACGTGCCGCAATCGAAGAAGGTATCGTGACGGGTGGCGGCGTAGCCTACATCCGCGCCCAGGAAGCCCTCGAAGGCATGACGGGCGACAACGCCGACGAAACCACTGGTATCGCCATCGTTCGCCGCGCCATCGAAGAGCCGCTCCGCCAGATTTGCAGCAACGCCGGTGTCGAAGGCGCTGTCATCGTCAACAAAGTACGTGAAGGCAAAGGCAACTACGGTTACAACGCCAAGAACGAAACCTTCGGCGACCTGCGCGAGGCCGGCGTCGTAGACCCTGCCAAGGTGACCCGTGTAGCCCTCGAAAACGCAGCCAGCGTGGCCGGCATGTTCCTGACGACGGAATGCGTCATCTGCGACAAGAAGGAAGAAAAACCCGAAATGCCGATGGGTTCCGCCGGCATGGGCGGCATGGGCGGCATGATGTAATCACCGACATAACCCCAAGAGACCTATAACAGGACTCCGGAGCGTATCCCGCAAGAGATACGTTCCGGAGTTTTTTTGTGCCCACACGGCCCCTTGCGGCCACTGCGGGCCTTTTTTCTGTCGCCGCCCCCGTAGTGCCGGAGACTGCGACCGTCCCGGCCGACGGGCACACCGCCACAGGCGGCAGGCCGCGCTTGCTCACCGCCTGCGCAACTGTGCAAAAAACAAGTGCTTTCTTTTGCCGTAACCAGATAAATGAGTAATTTTGCGGCCGACGCATGGCTTCTTTCCTCAGCGACCGGAAACATCCATGCGACGCCAGAACGAACATCATTAACCAAGAGAAATATGAGTTTGAACATTGTTGTGCTTGCCAAGCAGGTACCCGACACTCGTAACGTAGGGAAAGACGCCATGACGCCGCAAGGAACGGTCAACCGCGCCGCGCTCCCTGCCATCTTCAACCCAGAAGACCTCAACGCCCTGGAACAGGCCCTCCGCCTGAAAGAACAAAACCCGGGCTCGACGGTATCCATCCTCACCATGGGACCTCCCCGCGCCACCGAAGTGATCCGCGAAGGCCTCTACCGGGGAGCTGACTGCGGCTACCTGCTGACCGACCGCGCCTTTGCCGGTGCCGACACGCTCGCCACGAGCTACGCCCTCTCCATGGCCATCAGGAAAATCGGCAAAGTGGACATCGTTATCGGCGGGCGGCCGCCAGGCCATCGACGGCGATACGGCACAAGTCGGGCCCCAAGTGGCACAGAAACTCGACCTCAACCAAGTGACCTACGTCGAAGAGGTGCTCAGCTGCGCCGACGGAAAAATCACCGTGCGCCGCCACATCGACGGCGGAATCGAAACGGTCGAGGCCCCGCTGCCCATCGTCCTGACCGTCAACGGCAGTGCCGACCCCTGCCGTCCGCGCAATGCCAAACTCGTCATGAAGTACAAGCGCGCCATGGCGCCCATGGAGATGCCCGCCGAGCTGCCCTACGCCGACGAGTACAAGAAAAAGCCCTATCTCACAGTGACCCAATGGGGAGCCGCCGACGTCGACGCCGACCTCAGCCAGTGCGGACTGGCCGGCTCACCCACGAAAGTAAAAGCCGTTCAGAACATCGTATTCAAAGCCAAGGAGAGCAAACGCCTCGGAAGCAGCGACAACGAAATCGAGGGCTTGGTACAAGAACTCCTTGCCAGCCACACCATCGGATAACCCATATAGCAAACAAGCCGGCCGCCCCCACAGACACCCCGTCAAGGCCGACCGGCGAAAAAAGGACACTATGAACAACGTTTTTGTATACTGCGAAATAGAAGGAACGACCGTCGAGGAAGTCAGCCTCGAACTCCTCACAAAAGGTCGCAAGCTCGCCACGGAGCTCGGCGTCGAGCTCGAAGCCGTCTGCATCGGCTCCGGCATTACGGGCAAAGTGGAACAGCAAGTCCTCCCCTATGGTGTGGATACGCTTCACCTCTTCGATGACGCCCGCCTCTTCCCCTACACCTCGAAGCCGCACACTTCGATCATGGTGAACCTCTTCAAACAAGAGAAACCCCAAATCTGCCTGATGGGTGCCACCGTCATCGGCCGCGACCTCGGCCCGCGCGTTTCCTCCTCGTGCACCAGCGGCCTCACGGCGGACTGCACGGCCCTCGAAATCGGCTCATACGACGACAAGAAAGCCGGCACACACTACGACAACCTCCTCTTCCAAATCCGCCCGGCCTTCGGCGGAAACATCGTCGCCACCATCGTCAACCCGGACCACCGGCCACAGATGGCCACCGTCCGCAGCGGCGTAATGAAGGCCGAAGTGCTCGACCCCAACTATAAAGGTCAGGTCATCGTGCACAACGTTGACGACTTCGTCCCCTCCACCGACTACGTGGTCAAGGTCATCGAACGCCACGTCGAGAAGGCCAAGAACAACCTCAAAGGCGCCCCCATCATCGTGGCCGGCGGCTACGGCGTCGGAAGCAAGGAAAACTTCGACCTGCTCCGCAAGCTGGCCGAGGAACTGCACGGCGAAGTCGGCGCCAGCCGCGCCGCCGTCGACGCAGGCTTCTGCGAGCACGACCTGCAAATCGGCCAGACCGGCGTCACGGTGCGCCCGAAAGTCTACATCGCCTGCGGCATCAGCGGTGCCATTCAGCACGTGGCCGGCATGAAGGAGAGCGGCATCGTCATCTCCATCAACACCGACCCCGACGCCCCCATCAACGATATCGCCGACTATGTCATCACGGGTGCCGTCGAGGACGTCGTGCCGAAGCTTATCAAGTATTACAAGGAGAACAGTAAATAAACGCCCAATCAAACTTAGAAAAATGGCTAACAACTATACAGACCATCCTGAACTCCGGTTCGAGCTGAACCACCCCCTGATGAAGCGGATTGTCGAACTGAAAGAGCGCAACTTCCGCGACAAGGACAGCTACGACTACGCGCCCGTCGATTTCGACGACGCCATGGACTCCTACGACCGCGTGCTTGACATCGTGGGCGAAATCGGCGCCACCACCATCGCCGACAACGCCGAAGGCGTCGACCTCGAAGGCCCGCACCACACGGGCGACCGCGTGGAATACGCTTCGGGCACAAAACGCAACCTCGACGCCATGGTGAAGGCCGGCATGAACGGCATGACGATGCCGCGCCGCTACGACGGCCTCAATTTCCCCATCATGCCCT
>USCX01000101.1 GCA_900553285.1 uncultured Prevotella sp. | reverse complement strand
GAGCCGTCGGGCCAGGCCTTGTTGACGAGGGCATATTTGCCGGACCCGGCGGGGTCGGCCATGAATGTCCAGTATTGGTATTTCTGTATCGTGTCGGTGGCATCGGTGATGGGTGTGTTGCTCCACAGGTAGCCCACGGTGGCCTGCGTGGCTTCGTCGGTCACGAGGGGCGAGTCTTTGCAGACGAGCTCGATGACGCGGCCGTTGCGCGTGTCGGAGGCTCGCGTCGCGAGGCGGTAGTAGGCTCCCTCTTCGGGGAGTTGGGGTTGCGCGGCGTCATCATCATCCTCCTCCTTGACGAGGTAGTCGCACCAGGCGTATCCGCCGTAGTTGAGCAGGGTGGTGTCGGCGCGCAGGCGGGTGAGGAAGTTGTCGAAGTCGCGGAGGTTGTCCTGCGTCCAGCCCACTTCGGCTATGGCGATGAGGCGGGGCAGGGACTGGTATTCGAGCAGCCAGTCGCTCGACACGTGCTCGCACCAGAACGTGCCCTGCACGCCGAGGGTGTTCTCCCGGACGGTGGGCTTGTGGTTGTAGACGATTTGGAGCGTGGCGTCGGAGCCGCTGCCGGCGTTGTGCACCTCATTGGGCCGCGGGCTCTGCTTGCGGTTGATGTACCACTGCGGCTGGGGGGTCAGGATGGTGGCCATGCCGAGGCCCTGGGCCACGTTGGAGGCGTTTTCGGCTCCCGTCCAGCACATGATGGTCAGGTCGTCGTTGCGCAGCAGGTTCTTGTCGGAGCCCTGGGCCGTGACGCTTTCGTTCCAGGCAATCAGGTGGCGCCGCTTGGCGGGATCTTCTTTCTGGGCCATGTATTGCGCCAGCTCGTGGGTGAAGTGGCTTTGCAGGGCGCGCCAGTTGGTGCCCAGCCCGAGCGAGTCCATCATGGCGATACACTCGGCGTTGTCTTGCCAGAAGTTCGTGGGGCACTCGTCGCCGCCGATGTGGATGTATTTCGAGGGGAAGATCTCGGTCAGCTCGTCGAGCACGTCCTTGCAGAACTGTATCGCCGCGGGGTTGGCCACGTTGAGCACGTCGGTCGATATGGTTCCGTCGTTGAGCACGCGCTTGGGCACGTTGGGACGGCAGGAGAACTCAGGGTAGGCCGCGATGGCCGCCACGCAGTGGCCGGGCATCTCGATTTCGGGGATGACCTCGATGTGCCGCTCGGCGGCATAGGCCACGATGTCTTTCATCTGCGCGACGGTGTAGTAGTAGGGGCCGTATTCGTCGGGGACGTAGTAGCGGCCGTGGACGGGGTCGACGTCGTAGGAGCCCTGGCGCGTGGCGGCTATGGTCTGCAGCCTCGGGTATTTGGGCATCTCGAAGCGCCACCCCTGGTCGTCGGTCAGGTGCCAGTGGAAGCGGTTCATCTTGTAGTAGGCCATCACGTCGAGCATCCGCTTGATCTCGTCGACCGAGAAGAAGTGGCGCGAGCAGTCGAGCATGAAGCCGCGGTATCCGAAGCGGGGATAGTCCGTGATGGTGCAGGCCGGGATGGCGTATTCCGTCACCTTCGGGTCGGCCACTTCGGCCATGACGTTGCGCGGCAGGAGCATTTTGAGCGACTGGAAGGCGTGGAAAAGGCCTGTGGACGTCTGGGCTTGCAGGGTGATCTGGTCCGACGTGACTTCGATGCGGTAGCCTTCATGGCCGAGCTGTTTGTTGGTGACCATCTCTATGCTGATGCCTGCCGGAGCCTCATTTGAGGCTGTGAGTGTGAGGCCGCTGGCAGCCTTGAAGGCGTCGATGAAGCGCTGTGCCTCCATTTTCAGGCTGTCCGGCAGGTTCTGGCAGGCCACTTGTGTCCCTTCTTTGAACGTGAAAGTTCCTCCTTCTTTCTGTGCTGTGTAGGATCGCGGGCGGGGAATGATGTTTTGCGCGTCGGCGCTTGGCGTCCCCAGACATAGACCTGCGCTCAGAAGCAGGGTCGCGAGGTAAAATGGTTTCATGAAAGTAAATTAAGTTTTACGTGAGTATTAGCGGCCACAAATGTACAAAATCGGTGAGGCTTTTCCAAGTTTTTTGTCTTCTTTTTTCGCGGGCCGTCCTGCCGGTTGGTGTTTTCCGCGGGAGGGGCAGGGGGTGGGCGTCCTGCTTTTCCGGCTTCCGCCGTTTCCAGACCGTAGGGGGAGGGAGAGCCCGTACGTTTTTTCCTTCCGGATGCCTTTCCTTTTTCTTTGGGGTGAGGGCTCGCCCGCTCTCTGTACCTCACGTAGTGAGGTTTCTTAGCTCTTTTTATATACCTTCTTCTTATTTGTGCCCGAAAGTGTGCCCGAAGTGTGCCCCCGGGATGGGTTTTCCACAGGGTGGCTGGAAGGAGGATGCCGGTCGGCGGGCCCGGTATTTTCGTTTTAAGTTGTTGGATATCAGGTTTTAATACGGACCGAGGCTGCGTCTCTCCTTGGCGCGTTTTCCACCGTGCCTTTTTTGTCCGTCCGCCTGTTTCCGGCCCGGGCGCGGGGCGGAGAGGTCAGGCCGGGCGTGGTGCGCGCCGTTTTCCCACGGCGACGGGGCAGTAGCGGTTGCAGAACCTGATGGCTGCGTAGCAGATCATGCAGGTGAGCACGGCGCAGCCAAAGCCGATGAGCGGTGTGGGCTGGTGGTGGGAGAGTTTCGAGGCGATGCGGTCGATGACGATGAGCGGCGGAATGTGCATGCACAGCATGGCTAATGAGTTGACCCCGAGGAAACGTATGGGTTGCAGGAAACGCCATCCGTCCAGAAAAGAGCCACCTGCAAAAATCAAGCCAAACACGGCGTACAGTTTGATTTGGCGGATGAAGCCGGCCACGTCGGGCGTGCAGTTCGCTTCGCAGGCGGTCAGTCCGGCGAGCAGAGCGATGGAAACCGCCAGGAGCGCGAGGCGGCGTTTCATGTGGCGTGCGGCTTCTGTAAGGTGGCGGCCCCACAGGTGTCCTGCGGCGAAGAAGCCTATCCAGTAGCAGGCGTTGTTCAGCATGAAGGGCGTGGGGACAGACTGGATGAAATCCTCAAACACCATGGTCAGCACGATGAGCGCGGCCCATGCCCAGCCCGGCAGGCGCGAGAGGAAAAAATAGTAGACCTGCACGACGAACAGGCAGAGCAGGAACCACAGCGGCACGTTCACGAAGAGGTAGTCCGACCGTCCCGTGATGTCGAAGAGATCGAGGATACATGCCCAGTCGAACCCGTCGAGCGTGCGGAAGTCCCAATAGTGCATGATGATGCGGAAGGGATAGCTGAGCACGTAGAAAATCAGGAAGGGGATGAGGAGCGTCCGTGCTTTTTTGGCGACAAAAGAAGGGAAAGGTTCCTTCTTGAAAAACATTCCCGAGAGGAAGAAGAAGGTGGAGTTGAGCAGCGGGGCTGAAATCCAGCCGGCACAGGCTACGGAGTGAATCCAGACCACTCCGAACATGGTGAGGCCTTTCAGCAGGTCGATATAGTCAATCCGTTGTTTCTTTTGAGGGGAACTTGGCACGGTTCTTGTACCCCCCCCGATGGGCGTGCTGTATCATGTCTGTTTGGTTGAGAGGCTGATTGTGCCTGCAAAGTTACGTTTTTTTGTTAATTCCGGGGCGGATGGAGCCCGTTCTTGTCGGCGACGGTCACGCGGGGCCTGCTTGCGGCCACGCCTTTGAGGACTATTTTGCAGCCGTCGACGCTCACCGTGGCGATGGCCACGTCGCTGTGGTCCGACGTCACGGTGAAGGGGGCGCGTCCGCCCGCCACGAGGGCCGAATCGCTCCCTTCCGCGGTGAGTTCCCTCTTCGCCGGACCGGGGAGCAGGCCGAGCGGACCAGAGTGGCCGTCAGATGTTGTCCGGGATTTATCGTGTGATGAAGCCTGGTGGCGTATTACGGCTGACCGTTCCTTGTTTCGAGTTTCTTCATGCTTTATATGCCGACCCGGACCGGCCCTTTATCGCCGCTATCTTTGTTGGAGTTTGTCGACTTATGTCCCTGAGGTGGCTAACGAACTCCTGACTGTGCAATCGCAAGCCATGTTTATAGTTAACTATTTCATGCGTTTGTGGGATCACCGCATGATATACGACCGTGTCACCACGATGACGCCGGACAGCATGGAGATCGATTCGCGCGTCTCTTTTGATTTCAAGGAGCCGGGTGTGGCCTATTCAAATCCTTTCATCATTTGTTCGGCGCGGGTGCCTGTGGCGGGTACCTACTTGGTCAAGTTGGAGAAAGAGGGTTACGGGACGGCTTGGCGGCGTGTCGAAATACCCCGGCGCAACCGCGGGGCGCGTGTGACGTCGTGGCATGCGGGCACCGTATTCCTTTTCCCCGACGCTATCCCGCCGGGCGCGGCCCGGCCGCTTCTCCTTTCCTTTCGTGGTCCTCTTGCCGCTCACCGCATTTGGGCATCTCCAAAGGGTAAGCACGATTTTGTGGGAAGTTTGAATATACCCTGTTTTGGCGATTGCGCAGGCTGCGCGATTGTCGGAACTTTGCACTCGCTTTCGGGCGCTAATTCAGAAAACTATCCCATATGATGCAATCCTTCCTGCGATTACTCCTGACAACGGTTGTCCTGACGGTGGCCGCAGCCGGCCGCTGCGAGGACGCCGCACTGCTTTCGGGCCGCGTGACCGACGCGTCGACGAACCAGCCCATACCGTTTGCCACTGTCATGCTGAAAGGTACCGACGTGAGCGCAAAGACCGACACGGAGGGCCTCTACCATATCAAGGCCGGCGCGGGCGGGCACACGCTCGTGGTGCGCATGGTGGGCTACCGCGCGGCCGAAACCTCCGTGCGGCTCACGGCGGGACAGCGCACCCGTGTGGACGTCCGGCTCTTGGCCTCGAAGGATAAGAAACTGGGCGAGGTCGTCGTCGCCGGCAGCCGCGTGGGCCGCATCCGCCAGTCGGCCTATAACGTGGGG
>USCX01000100.1 GCA_900553285.1 uncultured Prevotella sp. | reverse complement strand
GCGGGTTCACGAGGCGCGGAGGGCCTCGATGGGTTTTATGCGGACGGCCTTGCGCGCCGGGAAGAAGCCGGCCAGCAGCCCGGCGCCCACAAGGACGGCCAGGGCCTGCACCGCCACGCCGAGGTCGATGGTCGGGTTGAGGAACACGGGCATCTCCATGTCGGCCACGGTGATGACCTCGCGGCCCGCCACGACGCCCATGTATTCCGTGGCCGCCACGCCGAGGACAAGGCCGATGTAGCCGAAGAGCCCCGTGATGAGCACGCTCTCCAGGAGGACGGAGCGCAGGATGCTCCACGAGCGCGCGCCGAGCGCCTTGCGGATGCCGAACTCATGGGTGCGCTCGCGGACGGTGATGAGCATGATGTTCGAGATGCCCACCACGCCGCTCAGCAGCGTCAGCAGCCCGATGACCCAAAGGGCCGTGCGCAGGATGCCCATGGCCTCGGCGCTTTCCTTGGCCCCCGTGGTCGAGTTGTAGACCCAGAGAGCGCCGCGGTCCGTGGGCGAAAAGCGGTGGAAGCGGGCCATCGAGCGGCGCAGGTCGGACTGGAACACCGAGTCGGCGGCCTCGGTGTCGATGCCCTTTGTCCGCAGCAGGAGCCCCTCGACCGTGTTGCCCTTGCGGTAGACGAGTTGCAGCGTCGTGAAGGGCACGTAGGCCTGGAAGCCGCCCATCATCCCCTTGTCGGAATAAATGCCCACGACGCGGTAGGCCGTGCTGTCGACCGACACGTAGCGGCCCAAGGCGCGCTCCGCCCGTCCGAAGAGGTGCTCGGCCCCTTTCCGCCCGATGACGATCACCTTGCGCCGCTGGCGCAGGTCGGGCGTGTTGACAAAGCGCCCGCTTTCCATCTGCACCTTGTTCATCTCGCCGTATTCGGCGAAGACGCCTTTCAGCTCGCCCGTCGTGCGTTCCTTCCCGGCGGCGACGCTGACGCCCGACTGCGAGACCTCGCCCGTCGAGCGCACGACGCGGCCGGGGAAGCCGCGGGCCGTGAGCATGAGGTCGCGGTTGTCAAAACGGACGCTGCGCCCCTCTTCGAGCCCGTCGTAGGGGACCTGCGTGATGCCCGGCCAGACATGCACCACGTCCATGGCCATCTGGCCGGAGTTGTGCTCGAAGGCGTGGATGAGGCCGTTGCCCGCTCCCAGCAGCACGATGAGCAGGAAGATGCCCACCGTCACCGAAAAGCCCGTCAGCGCCGTGCGCAGCTTGTTGTGCCTGAGGTTGGCCCAGATTTCTTGTAGCATGTCGGTCATGGCGCTTACTTCATGAGGCCGCCTTCGCCGAAGGGCGAGGCGTCGGGGTTGGGGTTTTCTTCGATGTGCCCGATGAGGCCGTCCTTGATGTGGACGATTTTATGGGTGCGGTAGGCCACGCCGCTTTCGTGCGTGACGACGACGATGGTCATGCCCGCGTCGTTGAGCTGGCGCAGCAGGTTCATCACCTCGGCCGACGTCTGGCTGTCGAGCGCGCCCGTCGGCTCGTCGGCCAGGATGATGTCGGGCTGCGTGATGATGGCCCGCGCGATGGCCACGCGCTGCTTCTGTCCGCCCGAGAGCTCGTTGGGCATGTGGTGCGCCCATTCCTTCAGGCCGAGCCTTTCGAGCTGCTCCATGGCCAGGGCGTTGGCCTGCTGCTGCTCCTGCAGGCGCATTTCCTCCAGCGCCCGCTGCTGGCTCTTGTCGAAGTATTCAATCGCCTGGCGCACATCGTAGTCCGAGGTGGAGATCATGTCATAGATGTACTGCAGGGCGTCCACCCGCCGGTACTGGGCCGGGACGATGCGGGTCTCCCCATAGAGCGCCGCCAGTTCCTTTTTTGCCTGGGTCAGCTCCTGTTCCTCTTTCCTGATTTGCGCTTGATGCTCCGCTTCCCATGCGCTGCGGGCCGCTTGATACCGGGGCAGGAGCACGGAGTCATATTCCTCCTTCGCCTTGGTGTATGCCTCGTCAAACTCCTGCTGCTGCCGGTTTGTGGCCATACGGGCGGCCGTGCACTGCTGTTGGTATTCGGCGGAATTGCGGATTCTCTCGATGGTTGCCGCCTTTTGCTTGCGGTAAAGAGCGAAGTAATACACAGGCACCCAGACAAACAGCGTCAGTGCAAGCATCCAGACGAGAAAAGCACTGTTGCTGAAGGTGGAGAGGGCCAGCGTGATCCCGGCAGGCCCCAGCATCAGCAGCCAGTTGACCTTGCAGCCGTGCCGAATAGGCGGCTCGGTGTAATGGGCCTCCTGCCGCACCGGCGGGGGCTCCGGTTCGGCGTAGGTCTCCGCCCGCTCCTCCGGCAGAAACTGCTCCAGCACCTGGATCTGCGTTTCCAGCTCCAGCGCCTGCTTGACGACTTCCACTTGCTTTTCGTGTTCCATAGTGTTTTCTCCTTTTCGTTTGATATGGACAGGATAGTGCACTCTGTGCGACTTTTTCACCCTACGGTGTCAGGTGTTGGGCATCGTCCATATTTTCATGTTTTTTCTTGAGACGATTCGGTTTTGGGAAGAATACCAATATCTGCGAGTGCTTCCTTGTTATAACAGTTCCGAAACCACGCGACGCTGTTCTCCAACATTGCTTGCTGCTGCGCCAGGCAGTAGGTGTTCAGCAAATATTCAATGTTGCGGTCGCCCTTGAGAAAGTCGCTGATGGGCTTGAGCAGCTTGTGAATGCCCTTCAGCGGCCCCCGGTAGTACTCCAAATCCAAATAATCACAGACAAAAAAATCATCGTAAAACACAAGCGGTATGGCCTCTCCCGGATCGCCCGATACGGTGTATCCGCGGCAGGTCATGTCGCTGGTATCGCCTCTGACACGCATTCTTGCCAGTGCGTGATCCACGTTGCTCAGCCAATTGTCGGAGTATTCCGAAACGGGCAGCTCACGCCGCAGGGTTTCGGCGTCCCAAGTGCAGAGGTCGGTCAGCACAAAGGGCTCGTCGGGCCTTCTGTGGGAACACACGATGTCCCCGGCGTGAAACGGAGTGGGGAAGTCGAACCACATCCCGTCGAAGGCAAGAGACAGATCTAAGTCGCGATCGCTGATCGCTCTGCACTCCAGCTGGCACACCTCTCCCTGCGGGGTCAGAATGCAATAATCCTCCCGCGGCGAATCCTCCCCGGGATCCATGGGACGCTTGAAAATGCGGAGACCGACTGTTTCTTCCTCTGCCGCCCTCCGGATCGCTGCGGACAGGCAGCGGTCAAAATCACTGAACGGGCCGAACTCCATATCTCCGCATAATTCACCCTGCCGGGACAGCTCACAGACATAGATGCAGCCATCCGGCTCCTTGAAGCGCCGCAGATCCCGCTCCTGCAGGTCAATATAGTCCCGCAGAAACTGGTGAAAATCCGGAATGGCCTCCAGATTCAGCCGCTCCGCCATAGCGCAGTTCGGCATGGTGTCGATGATTTCCCGCCATGCGGCGATCCTTTCCTCCAGCGTGGCGGCTTTGCACCAATACACCAGAAAAGCCGCCTCCGGCGTGGTAAATGCGTAGTTCAGCTTTTGCAGGTGCTCCCGCATGTCGCGGGAATCAATAAAACGATAAATGTCCATCTTCTTTTCCTCCTGTTCATTCTGCCTGCCCCGGCAGTGTCGACTGCCGAAGCAGGCAATAGGCGTTCAGTAAAAATTCGATTCCGCAATTTCCTTTGAGATAGGTGCTGACAGGGTGCAAAATTTTATGAGATTGGTCCAGCGATCCCCGGTAATATTCCAGGTCCAGATAATCACAGATGGGTGCTTTCTCCCGACGAATCAAGTTTCCTTCCGTGCGATACCCAAAGGCGCCCATGATACGGCTGTCGCCCTGCTTGAGAAGACGCTCTACTGTCCAGTCGGCGCAATCCAACACCTGCCGGTCATACTCGCTGGGCGGCAATTCCTTGATCATTCGCTCAGAGTCCCAAGTGACCATGTCCGTCAGGACAAACGGTTCATTGGGAGAAAATCGAGAGCAGACAATGTCGCCGCTATGAAACGGTGTAGGGAATGCAAACCACATCTCCTCAAAGAGAAGATAGGTCATCATATCTTCGGCATCCGTCGGCAGGCAATTAATTTGCATGATCTCACCGTCCTGATTGAAGAGACAGGTGCCTATCCGACGGCTGTGCTCTGCCGCATTGAGCGGTTCCTTGCGGATCTCCAGTTTGCAGCAGCCCGCAGCCTGTGCCGCATGTATTGCGGCAGCAAGACAATCCTTGTAACTGCGATACACGCTGCCCGAATCAGTTTCTCCCGTCAAACTGTCTATCAATTTGTATTGATAGACGTAACTGTCTGCCGACTGAAACTGTCCCAACATTTCTTCCTGCAGTTCGATGTACGCAGCTACCCGCTCTCGGATATCCCAAGCGTCGTCCCAAGGACAACTCGGCACATACCCGACTATTTCCTGCCATGCGGCGATTTTTTCATTCAGTGTGGCAGACTTGCAGTACCAGATCAAGAACATTTTTTCCTCTGTACTGAATCGGTATTGAATTTCCACCAGGTATCGCCGGATGTCGGCGGAGTCAATAAATCTGAAAATGTCCATCTGTACTCGCCTCTTTATAGGTACTCCATCCAGCGAATTTGCCGGATGCCCAGTTTCTTTTCCCTTGCGTAGCACAGCGCCCGCCAGGTGCCGCTATGGATCCGGGAGCGCTCATCATAGACGGCGATCAGGCGGCTGCTGAGATTGACCATATACCGGTCTCGGGCCGCCAGAGCGGACATTCGCCGCGTAGCTTCCACATAGAGAATACGGTCAGATTCCGCTATGATCTGTCGATAGGAATCCTCTGTTACATCGGCGTTATAGCCCGGAAAGGGCAGAATCGCTATCAGCGTCAGCGGCAGATTGATGCCCATCAGATATACAAATGATATCACAACGGTGATGAACGATATTATCACATTCTCGGGACCGTGATGCGCCAGCTCGCTTATGTCCATC
>USCX01000099.1 GCA_900553285.1 uncultured Prevotella sp. | reverse complement strand
CGATGCCGCTTTCCGGCCCTGCGCTACTGAGACACGCATACGCCCCCAACCGCACGGCGGGCCTCACTCGTCGAGATATTGATGGAAACGGGCCACGGCTTCGATGCCCCGCCGCATGATGTCGAGCCGGAAATTCTCATTGGGCGAATGGATGGCGTCGCTTTCAAGCCCAAAGCCCATCAATATCGTTTTGACGCCCAGCTCGCGCTCAAAGTCACAGATGATCGGGATGCTCCCACCCCGCCTCACCGCCAGCGGCTGCTGACCGAACGCATCGGCAAAGGCCCGCTCGGCCGCCTTGTAGGCCGGGAGGCTGAGCGGACAGACGTAGCCATCGCCGCCGTGCATCGGCGTGATGTCGACCGTGACGCTGCGCGGCGCAATCGAGCGGATATAGTCGGCAAAAAGGCGCGAAATCTTTTCGTGGTCCTGATGCGGGACAAGACGACACGAGACCTTGGCTTTCGCCCACGACGGCAGAACGGTCTTCGCCCCTTTGCCGGTATATCCGCCCCACATTCCGCAAATATCGAACGACGGCCGGCAGCTGTTCCGTTCCAGCGTGGAATAGCCCCGCTCACCTTCGAGCTGGCGCACGCCGATTGCGGCCTTATAGGCGTCCTCATCGAAAGGGACAGAAGCAATCATGGCGCGCTCTTCGGGCGAGAGGTCTTCCACATCGTCGTAAAACCCCGGCACGGTTATACGGCCGTCGGCATCAACCACCTGCGCCAGCATGCGGCAAAGCACGTTCAGCGGATTGGCCACGGCCCCGCCGAAATGGCCTGAATGCAAATCACGGTTAGGCCCGGTGACGCATATTTCCCAATAGGCCAGACCACGCAGCCCCACAGTGAGCGAAGGCAGGTCAGCGCCAAGCATACTCGTGTCCGAAACGAGAATGACGTCCGAACGGAGCAAGTCGTGACGCACCCGGAGAAACTCCGCAAGACTGGGAGAGCCGATCTCCTCCTCCCCTTCGAAAATGAATTTCACATTATGGCGCAAAAGTCCCTCGCGGACGAGGTACTCAAACGCTTTGACCTGAATGAGAGCCTGTCCTTTGTCGTCATCCGCCCCGCGTCCCCACAGGCGGCCATCGGCCACCGTAAGCTCGAAAGGGGGCGTCCGCCACAGGTCGAGCGGTTCGGGTGGCATGACGTCATAATGGGCATAGACGAGGACCGTGGGTCGCGAAGGGTCGACACGCTTCCCGGCATAAACAATCGGATGCCCCGAAGTAGGCATGACAGACGCCTCGTCGGCGCCGGCTTCGAGCAACAGCTCACGCCAACGCGCCGCACAACGGTCGATGTCTGGCCGGTGGGCTGGATGGGCACTCACACTGGGTATGCGCACAAGGCTGGACAATTCTTCAATAAAGCGGCTTTCGTTTTGCCGGATGTATGTCTTTATATCCATCTGCTTCAATAAGAGTTAGCAAATCCCGGGACGACAGTCCTCCGGCCGGGAAGGCACTGTCCCCGGGAGCAATAATACGCAAAAAGCCGCAAACGACAAAATTCACGGAACTGCCCTACCGGTCCATCCCCCTCACCGCGAAAGCCCCGGCCAAGACGGGGGAAACTGTCACGGCGTCCGTTACCCCTGTCGCTGCGGATAAAATTTCAAACGGAGTGACCGTAAAAAAACGCAAAGCAAGCGGCATTTTCATAGCCTTATCCGTAGAAAATCGTAACTTTGCGCAGTTAAACGCCAGAGAAGAATGCTCAGAAGACAGAAAAGGAATTGGACCCTCAAACACGGCCAAGAATTAACCGAACTGGACAAAAAAATCCTGAGTTACCAAAATAAAGGATGCCTCGTGCCACGCCGCGACATGATCAAGACGCCAGAACAGATTGAAGGCATCCGCCGCTCGGGCGTGGTCAACACGGGTGTGCTCGACCTCGTTGAACAAGAAATCCATGCCGGCATGACAACGGCCGACATCGACAAACTCGTCTACGATTACACCGTCAGCCATGGCGCAATCCCGGCCCCGCTCAACTACGAAGGTTTTCCAAAAAGCGTCTGTACGAGTGTGAATGAAGTGGTCTGTCATGGCATTCCGAACGAGTTTGAAGTGTTGCAAGAAGGCGATATCATCAATGTCGACGTGTCTACCATTTTGGACGGGTATTACAGTGATGCCTCGCGCATGTTCATCATCGGACAGACATCGCCCGAAAAAGAAAAACTTGTGCGCGTCACCAAGGAATGCCTCGAAATCGGAGCCGAAGCAGCCCGGCCATGGGGCTTTCTCGGCGAAGTGGGGAAAGCCATCGAACACCACGCCAAGCGGAACGGATTCAGCGTGGTACGCGATCTCTGCGGCCACGGTGTCGGGCTGGAATTCCATGAGGACCCCGAAGTGAACCACTACAACACCCACGAACGGGGCATGCTCCTCGTGCCGGGCATGGTGTTCACCATCGAGCCGATGATCAATATGGGAACGTGGAAAGTGTTCATCGACGAAGAAGACGGATGGACCGTCGTGACGGAGGACGAACTTCCTTCCGCACAGTGGGAACACACCTTCGTCATGACAGAACACGGTCTTGAAATCCTGACACACTGAAACAACCAAGCACGCACAACAGTGAAAGACATTATTATATTAGGAATAGAATCAAGCTGCGACGATACGTCGGCCGCGGTTCTGCGGAACGGCGTCCTGCTGTCGAACGTGACCGCCTCGCAAGACGTTCACAAAGCCTATGGCGGCGTGGTGCCCGAACTGGCCTCACGGGCACACCAGCAGAACATCGTGCCGGTGGTCGACCAGGCACTCAAACGGGCCGGCGTCGACCGCGAGGAACTCTCCGCCATAGCCGTCACCCTAGGCCCCGGCCTGATGGGGTCGCTCCTCGTGGGCGTATCCTTTGCCAAAGGACTAGCCATTTCACTGGGAATCCCCCTCATAGAAGCCAACCATTTGCAAGGGCACATCCTGGCCCTGTTCCTCAAAGAAGAAGGGCAAGAGGCCCCACAACCTCCTTTCCCCTACCTGTGCCTGTTGGTGAGCGGTGGCAACTCACAGATAGTCAAGGTGAACGCCTACAACGACATGGAAATCCTCGGACAGACCATCGACGACGCCGCAGGTGAAGCCATCGACAAATGTTCAAAAGTAATGGGACTGGGCTACCCGGGAGGTCCCATTATTGACCGACTGGCCCGCCAGGGCAACGCGCAGGCCTTCACTTTCAGCCATCCGCACATCCCGGGCCTCGATTACAGCTTCAGCGGACTGAAAACGTCGTTTCTCTACTTCCTGCGTGACCGCCTGAAGGAAGACCCCGAGTTCATCGAACACCACAAAGCCGATCTGGCCGCCTCACTTGAAAAGACCGTAGTCGACATACTGATGGACAAACTGACCAAAGCCGTCCGGCAGACCGGCATCAGCCATGTAGCCGTGGCCGGAGGCGTCTCGGCCAACACCGGGCTCCGCAATGCCTTTCAGGAAAAAGCGAAAAGCGCAGGGTGGAACGTATACATCCCCAAATTCGGCTACACCACGGACAACGCGGCAATGATCGCCATTACGGGCTACTACAAATACCTTGACAAGGCATTCTGCCCCATCGACAAGCCCGCCTATTCACGTGTATCAATATAACCAAACGAAATAACCACTATGGACTTAGACCTGAAAATTGTCAGCAAAGACATTAACGAAATGATGTGGCGCGCCGGCAAGACGCTATGCACGGCCGAAAGCTGCACGGCCGGCCGCATCGCCAGCGTAATCACCGCCATTCCCGGCAGTTCCTACTACTTCAAAGGAGGCCTCGTATGCTACGCCGACGCCACCAAAGAAGAAATCCTCGAAGTCAACAAGGAAACCATCGACGAACAAAGCGCAGTGTGTGAAGAAGTTGTCCGTCAGATGGTCATGGGAGCCAACAAACTGTTTCACTCAGACTATTGCGTCGCAGTGAGCGGCTTCGCCGGCCCCGGCGGCGGAACAGATACCGTAAAAGTCGGTACAATCTGGATTGCCGTAGGCTCAAACGACAAAATCATCACATGCAAGCTCGAAGAAGACAACGGCCGCGACAAGAACATCGCTTGCGCAACGGCAACCGCCATGCATATGCTCCGCGATTTCCTGAAAGAAATAGAGGCAAACACAGAAGCCTAACATTTTCTGTTTCGGTTCTTGCCGAATTCTAAAAAAAACACTACCTTTGCACCTCGTATTGGGATTACCCGGCTGAAACTGGGAAGAAACGAACAAAAAAGAAAAAGATAGCGATGTCAAAGATTTGTCAAATTACAGGAAAAAAGGCCATGATTGGCAACAATGTTTCGCATTCGAAGCGCCGCACGAAGCGCACGTTTGACGTAAACTTGTTCACTAAGAAATTCTACTATGTAGAACAAGACTGCTGGATTGTGCTGAAACTGAGTGCAGCAGGTCTCCGCTTGATTAATAAAATTGGACTTGACGCTGCGTTGAACAACGCGGTAGCCAAGGGATATTGCGATTGGAAAGACATCAAAGTAATCGCTTAAAACACAAAAAACAATGGCAGGAAAAAAAGCAAAAGGCAATCGGGTTCAAGTCATCCTCGAATGCACCGAAATGAAAGAGAGCGGCCTCCCCGGAACATCGCGCTACATTACGACCAAAAACCGTAAGAATCACCCTGAACGTTTGGAGTTGAAAAAATACAACCCCATCCTGAAAAGAATGACTATCCACAAAGAAATAAAGTAAATTTGTAAACCATGGCAAAGAAAACAGTCGCAACGTTACAGGAAGGAAAGACCGACGGACGTTCGTACACGAAAGTCATCAAAATGGTTAAAAGCCCGAAAACCGGTGCTTACATTTTTGACGAGCAAATGGTTCCGAACGAAGCTGTAAAGGATTTCTTCAAGAACTAAGCAAACATTGCAACCACATACAAGTTGCCGCCTGTGAGCATTGGAATTGCT
>USCX01000098.1 GCA_900553285.1 uncultured Prevotella sp. | reverse complement strand
CATCATGATGGCCGCCGCCACTGTTTGTGTGTCATTTGCCCAATGTGATTTTCCAGTCTCCGTTTGCGTCTTTCCTCAGTCTGGTGGTGTAATCCTCTGTCCGTCCGTTTTTGTACGTCAGGCTGATGTTCACCGTCGCCGTTTCGCCGTCTTGCGCTATTTCCTCCGAAACGATTTCGTATTTGTCGATTCCGCCGGTCCGTTTCAGCGTTTCCTGGTATTTGGCCTCCAAGAGTTGGACGAAATCCTCTTTCTCTTGTTTCAGCCTTGACGGGTCGTCAGTGTCCTTGTCGCTGACGTAGAGCAGGTCGGCGTATTCGTCATATTTCCCGTCCATCAGGCATTTGACGGAACGCTCGGCGACGGCCGAAGGCGTGTTCGACGAACATGAGGCGAGGAGCAGGGCTGCGCAGAGGACAGCCATCAGGGTCAGTGTCTTTTTCATAGTGTAGGGGGTGAGGTGAATGATTAAAAGTGATAGATAAGTCGCAGTGAAGGGCAGGCGGCCAGGTCCGAGGGAAACGTGACAGCGCCGGTGACGCCAGGCAGATTGACCGCATGTTGCCCCACGGCGAGCGCTCCGCCGCCACGGTCGTAAGCAAAGGTGACGAGTTCCGTGCAGTAGAGGCGCGTGGTGTCGTTGTCGTCATAGTCGTGGTCGAAGGGCGTATGCCGTTCGTAGGCCCTGAGTGCCGCCTGTGCGGCCCGCGCGGCCACGGTGCTGTCCGAGTGGCGCATCACGGCTCCTTCGCAAGCCCGGTCGGGCGCAAAGAATACGTCGATGGAGTCGAGTTTTACGCGGTCGGGGTCGCCGTCGAAGTCCGGTTCGCCCGGTACGGCGTGCGCCACCATGGGCACGCCCTCGCGGAGTATCACGATGCCGACGTGCGAATATGTTCCGCCGTGATCGAGGTTTACGACCGCCTGGCTGGCTATTCCGGTCCCTTTGCGGAACACGATGTCGCCCGCTTTCCATGCGATGCGGGCGGCCACACGGCGTTCAGGCGGTCGTGGCTGCCCGCAGCCCGAGCAGAGCGTAAGCAGGCCCGCAAGGGCGAGCACCGTGGGCGTGGCATGTGGCATGGCCGGGAGTTACGTTGATTTTTCCGCAATATAGGGGAAAAAGACGGGCGGTGCAAGGAAAGCGGGGGAAAGTTATGAAAAAATGGCGGAAAGCCGTAAACCGTCGTCCGTTTCGGGCGGGGCGTCCATCCGGCGCGTGGCATGGCCGGGAAGATGGGGTGGGAGAAAACCCTGTCGCCCTGACAGGAAATCCTATGTCGCCGATAGGAAACCCTGTCAGGGCGACAGGGTTCAGGGGCCCGGCGGGTGCGGTCAGGATCAGGCAGCCCTTGGGCCAGGTCGGGTGAGGCAAGCGGGAGTCGCGGTGTCTTCTGGCCGCTATGCCCCATCTCTGTGGCCACAATGGGCGAGGGCGATGCGATGCTGTCAGCCGCCGTCTGTGGCGGGGCTTTTGTGCGGCCGTCTGTGGCGGGGTGTTTTTGTGCCTGTTGCCTATTCTTTCCCGTGAGGGGGCGCGGACGCCTTGTGTTGCTCGAACCATTCGGCCAGGGGGACGTTCTCCATGCGCTCAAAGTTGGTCGACGCCGTTTTGACGGAGCGGAATCCCGCTTTGTCGCACTGTTGCAGACTGGTGATTTCGCCGTTCAGGATGAGTCTTTTCAGCTCTTCTACGCGGTAACGGTAGATGTATTCGTGCGTGTCGTTGTACCCTTGGCTGCGCAGGGCCTGTAAGACAAGGGGGCGGTTTAGCCCGGTGTGGCGGCAGAGGCGGTCACGCGTGAACTGGCAGTCGAGCCACGGGCGGTCGTGCTGCATGAGAAATTCCAACACTTCGAAGCGGCGGACGTTCGCCTCGTTGAAGTCGTTCTGTGCCGAGTGGGAAATCTCTTCTGCGGTCGGCCGCTCAGCCACTTCGCGGAGCGGCGGTTGGGGCAGGGCGTGGAAAACGGGACTCAGTATGCGGAAAAACAAAAACATGTTGACCAGCGTGAAGAGCATAATATATATAATGACTAGCGGCTGGCTGAAACGGAGGGTCAGGGTGACGAAAAATATGGCTACGAGGCCCAACGCCACGCCGTAGGTGATCATCCAGCGCGGCAGTTCGACCTGTCGCGTCAGCCGGTGGGGCAGGCGGAAGATGTTGACGATGTAGTAGATGGACAGCACGAGCGAGGCCAGCCGCAGCAGGACGTCGCCGCTCAGCAGGAAGCGCCCGAAGTCCGCCGAGTCGTAGACTTTGACCATGTTGCTCCCGGCCAGTGCGCCTCCGGCATAGAGCAGGATGACCACAAGGGCCGGTGCCGCATAGGCCCACATGCGGCCCCATTGCAGGTAGCCCGGCATGCAGATGCCCAAGGGATAGATGCTTTGCAGGTAAGACGTGGCCACGAGGTAGAGCAGCAACACAGGGTGCAGGATGCCCAACGGGGGGATTTCCTGTGTGTAGACGTAGAAAAGTGCGCCGCAATACATCAGGCAGACGAGTAACATAATCCAAGCCTGCGAAAGATAGCTGACCCTTCGGCGGGCAAAAAAGAACAGCACGAGACTCATCATGAGATGGGCCGAGGCCGCAAATTCTATCGTAACTAAGGTCAAAGTGTGCATACTCTTCGCAAATATAGTGAAAGGCGAGCCGCCTCCTGTGTTCGTGAAACAAATATACACATAAAGTGTGACAAACGCCGCGCCCGGCGCGGAAAAAACGGCCGCCGCCGTCCGGTCGTGTCCGTCCGCCTCGGCCGCGGCACGAAGAATGCCGACTTCTTCTTGCCTGTGCGTCCGTCTTTCGCAACCTTTGGCCGTGAAAACCGCCACGTGGACGGGCGCATTCGGCTCGGGTTCTTTCCCGACGAGGCGTGAGCACACTCCCTGTTGCCGTTCACGGTCAGCCTTTCCAGAGGACAGTGGACAGGAGAAAGACCGGGGACGTATGGCAAAAGAGTGACATTTTTTGTTCTGTCTGACGGGCAGTCGATAATTTTGCTTAATTTTGCACGGTTCATAATCGTTGCATGCAATGAGTGACAATACGATTTTCACGATAGACGTAGAGCGTATATTGTATGAGAAAGCGGGAGAAAAGGCTCGTCGGATACCTCGTTTTGTCATTTCATGGTTGAAGCGTATTGTTCATCAGGACGAGGTGAACGGGTTTCTCGAACGCTCGTCACACCTGTCGGGCGTGGAATGGCTCGAAGCCTGCGTGCAGTATCTGGATATGGACCTGAAAGTGGAGGGCCTCGAAAACCTTCCGAAGGCTGACGATGGCCGTTTTTATACTTTTGTCAGCAACCATCCCTTGGGCGGCATCGACGGCGTGGCCTTGGGTGCTATTCTGGGGCGTCACTACGGAGGTCATGTCCGCTACCTTGTCAACGATTTGCTCATGAACCTGCGCGGACTTGCCCCGCTTTGCATCCCAATCAACAAGACAGGTTCGCAAAGTCGTGATTTCCCGGCCATGGTTGAAGCCGGTTTCCGGAGCGAGAATCACATTATCATGTTTCCCGCAGGACTGTGCTCACGCCGGTCGGGCAGAGTGGTGAAGGACATCCCCTGGCGCAAGACATTCGTGACGAAAAGCGTCGAAACCCGGCGAGACGTGGTGCCGATACATTTTGGCGGCCAGAACTCCGATTTCTTCTATGGATTGGCCAACTTGTGCAAGCTGTTGGGGGTCAAGTTTAACGTGGCGATGCTGTTTCTCGTCGACGAAATGTATAAAAACACCCACAAGTCGTTTCTTGTCAAAATTGGTCGGCCCATTCCGTGGCAAACGTTTGACCAATCGCAGACGCCATCGAAGTGGGCTGAATGGGTACGACAGCAAGTGTATGAATTATGAGGTCAGTACCGTCCGGACGTGCGGTCGGGTATGACTTTTGATAGAGCAATATCAGAGAAGTTTAGATGGAAGAGATAATATCGCCGGTAAGTCGACAGGCCCTGAAATCGGAGCTGACGCCTGAACGGAAATTGCGCGCAACCAATAAAAGTAACAATGAAATATATATAGTTACTTATAAGCATGCTCCGGAAGTCGTCCGCGAGATAGGACGATTACGTGAAATTGCTTTTCGTGCCGCAGGTGGTGGAACTGGGAAGAGCTTGGACCTTGATGAGTTCGATACGGGGGATAATGCATATTATCAGTTGATAGTCTGGAATCCTGACAGTGAGGAGATATTAGGTGGCTACCGTTTCTTGCCGGGCCGGGAGATATGTCTTGACATTTCAGGACAGCCCATCTTGGCTACAAGCCACATGTTCCATTTTTCCGAAGAGTTCGTCAATGATTATATGCGTAACATGGTGGAACTCGGTCGGTCTTTCGTGACTTTGGAATATCAGAATACACGCCAGCAAAGTAAAGGGCTTTTTGCTTTGGATAACCTTTGGGACGGATTGGGAGCCCTGACCGTCGTGATACCGGGATTGAAGTACTTCTTTGGAAAGATGACGATGTATCCGTCTTTCAATAGAGTGGCGCGTGACATGATCCTTTATTTCCTGAATAAACACTTTGGTGATAAGGAGGCTTTGGTCGTCCCGATTCATCCGATTTCTTATGAAACGCCGGTTGATAAGCTGAGAGATCTGTTCTGTGAAGATAGCTTTAAGGCTGATTATAAAATTCTGAACAGAGAGGTGCGCCGGTTGGGGTTTAACATACCTCCGTTGGTTAATGCGTATATGGGGCTAAGTCCAACAATGCGTATGTTCGGGACAGCAATTAATCATGATTTCGGGAATGTTGAAGAGACTGGCATATTGATTGCAGTAGATGAGATCTTGGCAGAGAAACGCATTCGCCATATCGACACTTTTGTACAGGAGAATCCAGAATCTCTCGATCTTTTGCGTGATATGTTCCGTCCAGGGAGCGTGATTGAAGGGTAATCAGGGCTTACGTCCGGGTTCTTTCAGCGGGCGGCTGCATTTACCGATGCAG
>USCX01000097.1 GCA_900553285.1 uncultured Prevotella sp. | reverse complement strand
AAACGGAGTTTGAAAAGTATCGTGTCATTCAAGACCGCCTGTTTAAGTCCGACTTTGATAAATTGGATGACAAAGATTTACCTTCACTTGATTTTACACCAGAAAATTCTTAATCAAAACTGCAAGATGAAACACTTAGATACATTTGTTCAATATAAACCAAGACATACCATAATTTTTATGGAAGTCCTTGAAGTGACCGATACTATCGATACCAAGGAAATTTGTAACGTGAGTTGGTATATGGTTTGCAAGGATGAGATTATCATACAATCCGATTTTCCGATGTGTGCAACCGATGGTGAGTTTGTGAATTTCGTACCAATACCTCGACATTCATTTTTGGAAGCGAGATGTCTTATTAAAAAGATAAAGAAAGAGCAAATGCTCGTTCCCAAAAATGACAAAACGGCTCCAAGTGAATTCAAACAAGCATACCGAAAAGCAAGAAGAAAAATAATCCAAATCATAAAGAAAGCGCAATAGCTTTTGAAGAAACCCTTAGTGATGCAGTTTTAGGTTATCTTTCAATATTGATATTTTCCTCGTTTTTCTTTCGTTATTTTCAGCGAAAAATCGTACTTTTGCGACATAGAGCTGTGGTTGCTTATGGATGCTTATTTTCGGGTTTGCATGATATTTGCAACACGTTCACGCAAGTCGCTGAGAGATACAACGTATTGATTTTGAGGAAGTGAAGTAAGTGTTAGAGATAGAGCTATTTTTAGGGAAGCTCCCACATGGTTGTGATTGCCGTGTGGGAGTTTTGTCGTTCTTTTCTGCAATTATGTAGAAACTTGTCTGTGAGAGACTGGTACGGGGAATTGAATAGGCGGTGAGCCTTGTGTGAGAAGTGCTGGGCGGGAAGATTGAAGGATTGTGTAGGCTTTTCCTATCAGACTTTATGTGGTTTTTATTTGTTTTTCTCTATGATTGATATAGGCGTTTTTTGTAGAAAACGTTATCTTTGTAGCATGTGAGGTACTGAGAAATTCACGAATCGCCTTGTATGAACTAAAAAATCATGTTATGCTTACGCCTGAGGATAGAAAACAATTGGACGAGAAGGGAATAACTGAAAGTCAGTTGAATGAACAGTTGGACTGTTTTCGTGACGGTTTCCCTTATTTGAGGTTGAGTGCGCCTGCTTCGGTTGAGAAAGGAATACTGCAACTTGACCGGGATATTGATGCCTATGCTTCAGCGTGGGAACAATATGTGGAACAAGGTCACCAGGTTGTCAAATTCGTGCCGGCGTCGGGTGCGGCAAGCCGTATGTTTAAGAATCTATTCGGTTTCCTTCATGCTGATTACGAAGAGCCGACAACGGATTTTGAAAAGACGTTCTTCGCGCGTATTCACTCTTTTGCGTTCTTTTATGACTTGGAGGCTACCTGCGTGCGCTTATATGGCCAATCTGTGGAGGAACTTACCCGATCCGGAGCGTATAAGTCTGTTGTATCTGCTTTGCTGGAAAAGAAAGGTATGAATTATGGTGGACTGCCGAAAGGGCTGTTAAAGTTCCATCTGTACCAGAATGAGGCGCGTACACCTCTGGAAGAACATCTCGTGGAGGGTGCATTATATGCCCAGATGGCTGACGGAACGGTCCGTATTCATTTTACGGTTTCGCATGAGCATCGCAGCTTGTTCGAGGCTTTGGTGAAAGAAAAGGTGGACGGATATGCCCAGAAGTTTGGCGTTACGTACGATATTACTTTCTCAGAACAGAAGAACTCGACGGATACCGTGGCCGTTACGATGGATAATGAACTGTTTCGTGATGAGGAAGGACGGTTGGTTTTCCGCCCCGGAGGGCATGGTTCACTCATCGAAAATCTGAACGACCTCGACGCTGATGTTGTTTTTATCAAAAACATTGACAACGTCGTGCCCGATCGCTTGAAAGGGACGACAGTGACTTACAAAAAGGTGATAGCCGGTGTGTTGGTACAGCTCCAACAGCAGGCCTTCGAGTATTTACGTAAACTGGATAGCGGCCAATACAGTATGGATGAACTGCGTGAAATGTTGCAGTTTTTGCAGAAGAAACTCTTCTGCAAGTATCCTGGGACGAAGATGCTGGAAGACACGGAACTCGCCATTTATTTGCGTAATAAGCTCAATCGTCCTATTCGCGTTTGTGGCATGGTCCGTAATTCCGGCGAGCCGGGTGGCGGTCCGTTCCTGGCTTATAACCCTGATGGTACCATATCTTTGCAAATTCTCGAAAGTTCACAAATCAATATGAACGACCCTGAGGCCAGAGCCATGTTTGCGAAAGGCACACATTTCAATCCGGTAGATTTGGTGTGTGGCATTCGCGATTACAAAGGTCGGAAATTCCATCTTCCCGATTACGTAGACAAGTTGACGGGTTTTATCTCACAGAAATCGAAGGATGGCCGCGACTTGAAAGCGCTTGAACGTCCTGGTTTGTGGAATGGGGCGATGAGTGATTGGAATACGGTGTTTGTTGAAGTGCCGTCAGAAACCTTTAACCCTGTGAAGACCGTAAATGATTTGTTGCGTGAGGCCCATCAGCCGTGAGGTTTTTTGAATGAATTGACCTGAAACAACGCCTCCCCGTTCAGAGAAAGTCTGACACCGGGGAGGCGTTGTTTAGATGTGGCCGCTCTGTGCGTGTGGTAGAGGCGGTTTATTGCAGGGGGTCAACTTCTTTCAGGTTGCGTTCAATTTCGCTGTCGCTCGGCGAGTAGTCGACAAGGTCGCCTGCAAGGAAGCGGTCGTAGCTGGCCATGTCGATGAGGCCGTGGCCGGACAGGTTGAAAAGGAGCACCTTCGATTCGCCGGCCTCTTTGCACTTTAAGGCTTCGCGAATGGTGGCGGCGATGGCGTGACACGATTCGGGGGCCGGAACGATTCCTTCGGTTTGTGCGAAGAGTACTCCCGATTTGAAGCTTTCAGTCTGTTGGATATCCATGCCTGTCAGGTAGCCGTCTTTCAGCAGTTGCGAGATGATGACGCCCGCACCGTGGTAGCGGAGGCCGCCGGCGTGGATGTTGGCTGGCATGAAGTTGTGTCCGAGTGTAAACATGGGGAGAAGCGGTGTATAGCCGCTCTCGTCGCCGAAATCGTATTCGAACTTGCCGCGTGTCAGCTTGGGACACGACGCCGGTTCGGCGGCGATGAATTCCGTTTTCTTGCCTTCGAGAAGGTTGTGGCGCATGAAAGGAAAGGCAATGCCGCTGAAATTCGAGCCACCGCCGAAGCAGGCAATCACCTTATCGGGATATTCACCCGCCATTTCCATTTGTTTTTCCGCTTCAAGGCCGATTATGGTCTGATGGAGTGAGACGTGGCTCATGACGGAGCCCAAGGCGTATTTGCAGTTGGGCGTGGTGCGGGCCAGTTCTATGGCTTCCGAGATGGCCGTTCCCAGCGAGCCGTTGCATTTCGGGTCGCGGGTGAGGATGTCTTTTCCGGCCCGGGTGGACATGGAGGGACTTGCGGTCACTTGTGCGCCGAAGGTCTGCATGAGCGAGCGGCGGTAAGGTTTCTGCTCGTAGCTGATTTTCACCATGTAGACGGCAAGTTCCAGCCCGAACACACTGCATGCGTAGGAGAGGGCCGTGCCCCACTGTCCGGCGCCCGTTTCGGTGGTGACGTTCGTAATGCCTTCTTTCTTGCAGTAGTAAGCCTGTGCCAAGGCTGAGTTGAGCTTGTGCGAGCCGACGGGGCTTACACTTTCGTTCTTGAAGTAGATGTGGGCCGGAGTGTCGAGCGCTTTTTCCAGACCGTAGGCCCTGACGAGGGGAGTGGAGCGGTAGTATTTGTACATGTCCCTCACTTCGTCCGGAATGTCGATCCAGGCGTGTGTCTGGTCGAGTTCCTGGCGCGAACATTCCTCGTTGAAAATCGGATAGAGGTCTTCCGGAGTCAAGGGGGTGTGGTTGGCCGGGTTCAGAAGCGGCATGGGTTTGTTCACCATGTCTGCCTGGATGTTGTACCATTGCGTGGGTATCTCATTCTCGGGTAAGAGAAAACGCTTTGTTTTTGTCGTCATGTTATGTCAGTTTGGGTTTACTGAGCAAAAGTAGTAAAAAAGATGCAACCAGCGTGACTTTTGATTAATATATTGAACGAGAACCGTGGGCGACGAGTTCCGTGCAGAGTGTCAGGGTGAGCAGCGTGACGAAGAGGTAGGCACACCATCGCTGCCTTTTGTGCAGTAGAAGCACGGCTGCGGTGAGCGTAAGGTAGGAGAGGAAAACGCCTGCCGTCGTCGGTTGGAATTGTATGTGCGACCCGGGCCATGAGGCGATGGCTGCCAGCAGGCGGTTCATCGCGTCGGCTGTCCCGTCCATGAGTTGGCCGATGAGAGACCTTGCCCCGTCAATCGGGATGAGGAAGAAGGGAAGGGCCAGGTAGAGGATGAGGCCCGCTGCGGGTACGGCTATGAGGTTTGCCGGCAGGAAATAGAGCGGGACTGACTGGAAATAATAGGCCACGAGTGGGGCCACGGCCAGTTGGGCGCAGGCCGGCAGCGTAACGAACGAGGTGAGTGCCCGCGTCAGGAAGTTGCTTTTTTGAGGCGTCAGCAGGGGGAGTATAAGCAGGATGGAGGCCACGGAAAGAAAGGAGAGCTGGAAACTGACGTCGAAAAGCGCGAGCGGGGAGGCCAGGAGGATGAGCAGTGCGGCCGAGGCCAGGCTGTTGAGCGATCCGCCTGTCCGGTTGGATAAGCCGGCAAGAATGAGCAGGCTGTACATGATGGTGGAGCGGACGAGCGAGACGGGAAGCCCCGCCAGCAGGGCGTATGCCCACAGGGCCAGTATGGTCAGGGCGTGTCCGGCCGCACGGAGGCGGCGCGAGGCGCAGCGGTCGAGGATGAAGAGCTTGATGAATCCGAATAGGATGCTCAGATGAAGCCCGGACAATGAGAGCACGTGGCTGGCTCCGGTCTGCGAATAGGCGTCGCGTGTGGCAGGGTCGATATGGCTGGCGTCGCCCAGGGTCATGGCA
>USCX01000096.1 GCA_900553285.1 uncultured Prevotella sp. | reverse complement strand
ACAGCTCGACGTCGCCCCCCACAGTGTGAAACCGCGCGCGGAACGTACAGTCGCCGGCAAAGAGGGCCGACATCTTCTCAGCGCCGGTGACAGGCTTCTGCTTTCCCGCGAACACCTCCACACACTCGGCCGGTGCGCCGTAGTCGTTCGTCAGTACGGCCTTCAACTCCGCATACCGTCCCTCCAGCTTGTTCCACCGGTCCTCAGGCGGGCAGACCACCACCACGCGGTCCGTCGTCAGCGTGGCCGGGGCGGCATAAGCCATGACCGAACACCGGCGGATGCCCGCATACTTCCCGCTCAGGATGGCCAGCGTGTCCTGGCGTTGCAGACAATCGAAACCCGTCGCCTCCATCTGTGCGACAAACTCGGGAAACGCGCCACCCAACGGCACGCCCGCAAAGCGCAGGCGCTGTCCGGCGATGCCTTGCGCGCCCATCGTCACAGCCGACAGGGCGACAGCCAACAATAACCACATTCGTTTCATGTTCTCATTCGTTTATTCGTCGGGGCAAAGATAGCGAAAGGCGAGCGGAGAGACGCAGAAAAGCCCGCTTTTCTGACGGCTTGCCCGAACCGCATCCTATCTTCGTGAAGCAAAGATAGCGAAAGGCGAGCGGGAAGCCGCGGGAAAACCTGTTTTTCTGTTGGCGCTCCGCTCGCATTTAAGTATCTTTGTGCCTTCACGAAATCACAAGAGCACTCAGGAAACATGGAAACATTAAAAACACGGATTTTGCGCGATGGAAAAATTCTGCCCGGTGGAATTTTAAGAGTGGACAGTTTTATCAATCACCAAATCGATCCTACTCTGATGCAGGCTATCGCAGACGAATTTGTCCGGGAATTTTCAGACGCACACATCGACAAAATCGTCACTGTGGAAGCCAGTGGAATCGCCCCGGCCGTCATGACGGGCAGCCGGATGAGATGCCCGGTCGTTTTCGCCAAAAAGACAAAGCCCAACACAATGGAAAACGCACTCACCGCCAAGGTGTTCTCTTTCACAAAAAGACGTTACTATGACATATGCATCCACAGTGAATACCTCCACAAAGGAGAGCATATTCTCTTTGTCGACGATTTTTTAGCCCACGGTAATGCCGCAATGGGCATCCTCGAACTGGCGCAACAAGCTGGCGCTGAAATAGTCGGCATGGGCTTCATCATCGAGAAATCATTTCAAGCCGGAGGCACGAAATTACGCCAATTGGGTATCCGCGTAAAATCATTAGCCACTGTGGATGAAAACGGCAACATCGAATAAGACACATCTGCCGCCACAGCCGACACTGCCCCAAGCAAGCACACATATATTATATATATGAAGAATCCATCTGTTCACACAGACTGAACCGTAAATCCGTTCCTCCTTATTCATTTACACTTCGACATGACACAAAATCATCCTCATAAAAAGTGCATCCTCTTCGTTTGTTTGGGGAATATATGCCGTTCGCCTATGGGCGAAGAAGTATTCCGGACATTAGCGGCGCGCGCTGGCCGAACCGAGGAATTCATCGTAGATTCGGCCGGACTCATCGATTTTCACAAAGGCGAATTACCCGACCCGCGAATGCGTAAACATGCCATGGCACGTGGATACCATCTGACGCATCATTCCCGTCCCGTCAGCCCGGAAGATTTTCACACGTTCGATTTCATCGTCGCCATGGACGAAAAAAACTTACGCAACCTCACACGAATGGCTCACTCCACCCGCACACGCGCAAAACTAATCCGCATGGCCGACTACCTTACCCACCACCGAGCCACATATATCCCCGACCCTTACTATGGTACAGATAATGACTTTGAACACGTGATCGACCTTCTCGAAGACGCCTGCACATCGCTACTCAACCAGCTCTGAACGCTTTTCTTTATTTTGTGAAAATGACAGAGTTGAGCATTCTGTACTATCAAGGTGTTGTCCGGAAAGAAATAAATCCAACTTGGCTACATGCTTTTGGGTTATTCCTTAATAAAACTAAACGGCTTATGGTCCAAATTAGCAGGCGTGAATAGCAAAAAACGCCTCAAAAGTTTGGTTGCTTTAGATGTTCTACATATTTTTGCGAATAAGCAAAACGTTAACACTATGGAAAGCACTAAACGAGTTTACACATTCGGAAACGGAATGGCCGAAGGCCGAGCCGACATGCGCAATTTGCTGGGTGGGAAAGGAGCGAACCTGGCAGAAATGAATCTAATCGGAATTCCGGTTCCTCCGGGTTTCACCATAACCACTGAAACCTGTAACGAATACTACTCCACCGGAAAGGACCAAGTAGTCGCGTTGCTGAAAGACGACGTTGCATCCAGCATGAAACACATCGAAACGCTCATGAACAGCCGCTTCGGTGACCCAGAAAACCCTCTTCTATTGTCCGTACGCTCAGGCGCACGCGCTTCGATGCCCGGCATGATGGACACCATCCTGAACTTGGGTCTCAACGACGAAGTCGTCGAAGGACTGGCTCGAAAAACAAACAATCCCCGCTTTGCTTATGACGCTTATCGCCGTTTCATCCAAATGTATGGAGATGTCGTGCTTGGTTTAAAACCACACAGCAAGGAAGATATTGATCCTTTTGAGGCCATCATCCAGGACGTTAAAACAGAAAAAGGTGTCAAACTCGATAACGAGCTCGATGTCGACGCCCTTAAAGAACTTGTCAAACGCTTCAAGGCTGCCATTCTTGCCCACACGGGCGAACCCTTCCCGACCGACCCCATCACGCAACTATGGGGAGCAATCTGCGCGGTATTTGACAGTTGGATGAATGAACGCGCCATTCTCTACCGCAAGATGGAAGGCATACCTGCGGAATGGGGTACCGCCGTCACTGTCATGGCTATGGTCTTTGGAAACATGGGCGACACATCGGCAACGGGGGTCTGCTTCAGCCGCAACGCAGCCACGGGAGAAAATGAATTCAACGGCGAATGGCTCGTCAACGCACAAGGAGAAGACGTCGTGGCCGGCATCCGCACTCCACAACAAATCACCCTTAAAGGTTCACGCAATTGGGCAGAAATGCAAGGCATAAGCGAGGAAGAGCGCAGAAACAAATATCCGTCGATGGAAGAAGCCATGCCCGAAATCTTCAAACAGCTCAACGCTATTCAGAATAAGCTAGAAAACCATTACCGCGACATGCAGGATATGGAGTTTACCGTTCAGGAAGGCAAACTCTGGTTCTTGCAAACCCGCAACGGGAAACGTACAGGTGCGGCTATGGTCAAAATCGCGATGGATTTACTTCGCCAAGGACTTATCGACGAAAAAACAGCCCTTGAACGCTGCCAGCCGACAAAACTTGACGAACTTCTTCACCCCGTATTCAATCGTCAGTCATTAGCCCAAGCCAAAGTACTTACACGCGGTTTACCTGCATCTCCAGGAGCCGCCACGGGACAAATCGTATTCTTCGCGGACGATGCGGCCAAGTGGCACGCAGACGGTCATAAAGTCATCATGGTACGTATTGAGACCTCTCCCGAAGACCTCGCGGGAATGGCCGTCGCCGAAGGTATCCTAACAGCCCGGGGCGGCATGACATCACACGCAGCCGTAGTGGCTCGCGGCATGGGAAAATGCTGCGTCAGCGGAGCAGGAGCAATCAACGTCGATTACAAAAACCGCACAGTTGAAATTGATGGCATACTCCTGAAAGAAGGCGATTTCATCTCGCTGAACGGCACTAATGGTGAGGTATATAAAGGTGAACTCATGACACAAGCCGCCGAATTATCCGGTGACTTTGCAGCTTTAATGGACCTGTGCTCGAAATACTCACGCTTACAGGTACGCACTAACGCCGACACACCACACGACGCCGAAGTAGCCCGCAAATTCGGAGCAGTGGGTATCGGCCTATGCCGCACGGAGCACATGTTTTTCGACAACGAAAAAATCGTCGCCATGCGTGAGATGATTTTAGCCCAAGACACCGATGGCCGCCGCAAAGCTCTCGCAAAATTGCTTCCCTATCAAAAAAACGACTTCAAAGGCATCTTCAAAGCCATGGACGGCTACCCCGTCAACATCCGCCTGCTTGACCCACCCCTTCACGAGTTCGTTCCCCACGACATGAAAGGCCAGGAAGAAATGGCCAAAGCCATGGGCGTCACCATCGAGCACATCCGCCAACGCGTTGACAGCCTATGCGAACACAACCCCATGCTCGGTCATCGCGGTTGTCGTTTGGGCAACACTTACCCGGAAATCACACAAATGCAGACCCGTGCCATCATGACGGCCGCAGTCGAACTGAAACAGGAAGGTTATAATCCCTTCCCCGAAATCATGGTACCACTCACGGGTATTCTGTACGAGTTCGAGGCCCAGGAAGAAGTTATCAGAGCCGAAGCAGAAGCTGTATTCAAGGAGACGGGTATCACTATTCCTTACAAAGTCGGCACAATGATTGAAATCCCGCGTGCCGCACTGACGGCCGACAAAATTGCATCAAGAGCAGAATACTTCTCTTTCGGCACAAACGATCTCACGCAAATGACATTTGGCTATTCACGCGACGACATCGCGTCATTCCTTCCCGTATACTTAGATAAAAAGATTCTCTCTGTCGACCCCTTCCAAGTGCTTGACCAAAACGGAGTAGGTCAGCTCATTGACATGGCTGTACGCAAAGGCCGCTCCGTCTGTCCTGACTTGAAATGCGGCATCTGTGGTGAACATGGCGGCGAGCCCTCATCCGTAAAATTCTGCCATAAGGTAGGGCTCAACTACGTCAGCTGCTCTCCCTTCCGCGTGCCCATCGCCCGCCTAGCTGCGGCGCAGGCAGCGGTTGAAGATACGCTGTAAGTACCTAAATAACAGAGTATTAGGCGGTAAGCTCTTATGGTATAGGGGTTTACCGCCTAATTGTTTCTGCATGGTTTTACATGGGTTTCGTGCAGAATGTGCAGGAAAGTTTACCAAATGTTTACCTGAAATCAGGTGGCGGTTTACCTGCGGTTTACCAATCATAACAAGCGTCATAACAATCAGTTATCGAAAATTACGGTCTTACAGTATAATAACATCACTTGAGTTCAACTTATAAATGCAACTTTTTGGGTGCGGATAATAAGCAATA
>USCX01000095.1 GCA_900553285.1 uncultured Prevotella sp. | reverse complement strand
TTCCGAACAAGGAACGGCGTAACATCCACCGGCGTCGCGGCTCAACAGCCATTCGTCCTTACAGAAAACGAACCAATAGGCTTTCATATTCTTATCTCTCATACACCAGCGAGCAACCCATTGGGCTGCTCGCTGGTCAATACGTGATTATCAGATTACCGCTTACGCGTCGAGCCCAAGCGATTTCACCACTGCGTCCACTTTCTCCTGAGCTACGGCATGGGCGCTGGCATAACAGTGCTTGCAACCCATCTCGCCGCCTTTCACTTCGATGTAGAACTTGATTTTCGGCTCCGTCCCGGAGGGGCGCACGCTGACTTTGGTCCCGTCTTCGGTGTACCATTGAAGCACGTTGCTCGTCTCGGGCATATCGAGCGGCCGGGTCTTGCCGTCGGCGTCAGTCTCGACCAAAGTGGCGTAGTCCTTCGTGCAAACCACTTTCGACCCCGCGATTTCGCGCGGCGGGTTGGCGCGGAAGTTCTGCATCATGGCCTTGATTTCATCGGCCCCCGTTTTTCCGGGCTTCACCACATTAATCGTCTTGTTGAGCGAATAGCCATACTCCACGTAGATGTCCATCAGAATGTCGTAGAGGGTCTTTCCCTGGTCTTTGGCCCAAGCGCAAATCTCAGCCAGCAGCGAGCAGGCCGAAACGGCATCCTTGTCGCGGACAAAGTCTTCGGCCAGGAAACCATAGCTCTCCTCACCTCCACCGATATACTGCATTTTGCCCTCGTTAAGGCGGATTTGGCGGGCTATCCATTTGAAGCCCGTGTAGCAGTCGTACATCTTGATATGGTTCTTCTCGGCGATAGCGCGGATGAGTTCGGTGGTCACGATGGTCTTCACGATGAACTCGTTGCCCTTCATCTTTCCTTGGGCCTGCCGGTTCATGATGATGTAGTAGAGGAAAATCATGCAGGTCTGGTTACCGTCGACAAGCACCCACTCGCCCTCGCTGTTCTTGCAGGCCATGCCCACGCGGTCGGCGTCGGGGTCAGACGCCATGACGATGTCGGCGTCGATTTCCTTGGCCAGTTTCAGGGCCAGCGTGAGTGCCTCGGCGTTCTCCGGGTTCGGGCTGACCACTGTGGGGAAGTTTCCGTCTTTCACCATCTGCTCCTTGACGCAGTGGACGTTCTCAAAGCCCCACAGGGCGAGCGACCGGGGAATGAGCGTCATGCCCGTGCCGTGCAGGGGAGTGTAGACGATGCTCAGGTCCTTCTGGCGGCGGATGCACTCGGGGTCGATAGACAGCGAATGTACCTTTTCCAAATAAATGCGGTCTATTTCTTCTCCGATGGTCTGGATGAGCGCCGGATTGCCCTCGAACCTGATGTCAGCCACCGTCACTTTGTTCACCTCGTCGATTATGCCCTTGTCGTGCGGGGCCAACACCTGCGCGCCGTCCTCCCAGTAAGCCTTATAGCCGTTATACTCGCGGGGGTTGTGGGAGGCCGTCAGGATAATGCCGCTCTGGCAGCCAAGATGGCGGATGGCGAAACTCGTTTCGGGCGTGGGGCGCATCTCTTCGAAAAGGTAGACCTTGATGCCGTTGGCACTGAATATGTCGGCCGCGGTTTGGGCGAAGAGGCTGCTGTTGTTGCGGCAGTCGTAACCCACGACCACCGAAATCTCGGCGCGGTCGGCAAAGTTCTTCTTCAGGTAGTTCGAGAGGCCTTGCGTAGCGGCCCCGACGGTATAGATGTTCATGCGGTTGGTGCCGGCACCCATGATGCCGCGCAGGCCGCCTGTGCCGAATTCGAGGTTCTGGTAGAACGAATTGATGAGCTCGGTCTTGTCCTCACTCTCCACCATACGACGCACTTCGGCTTGCGTCTCAGCGTCGTACAGGGGCGACGTCATCCACTCGCGGGCCTTGGCCTCGCACTGTTTAATCAACTCTTCGTTTTCCATATCGTTGTGAGTTTAACGTTTATCGGTTTGTTTCATTGTCCGGAACGACCAACAGTTCATAATCGTCCGGATCGCGAAGCCAATAACCACCCGTCTCCGCATCATCATGAGCCCACAGACCGTCCGCCATGTGACGCGCCCGCCATTCGGCAAAATCGCCCGACGCACGGAAGATAAAGACACACTCCCTGTCGTGGGCATTATAGATGGGTAACGGCCTCAATTCATCGCGCAATTCAAGGCGGAACACTCCGACCGCATCAGTCAGCAAGACGGAGGCATCCACATATTTCTCCGCGTCTCCTTCCGTGCGACCACATTCATGCAAGTCAAAAGCCCGACAGTAGAAGCGGGAACTCTCGTCCAAGTCAGAGACATGCAGGGCAAAGTGATCAAATTGCAAAGGAGTAAGCATAGTTATTTCCGTATAGTTTTGCAAGGCAAAATTAGCCATTTCCACCGACCCGCCAAAGCCACCGGCCGGAAATCGCGCCACACGGCAAAAATCGTCGCCGCGAGGCCATCAAACGGACGCCCCGACTGAAAAACCAGTCAGCCACCCCGTTTTTCCTGTCAGCCGGACACGTTTCACTGAATGTCGGCCAGATAGTCATGTACCGGACCACGGGCTGGCACGCACACCGCCCACCACCGCTTTCCCTGCGAAGCGCATGCCTGTCGTTAACAAAATTTACACATTACCCCCCCCGAAAATTAAACGTTTAGCAAATACGACTTATTCTCGCTTTCCTTAAATTTGCCATGTCAACCCTTAAATCCTTAGCATGAAGAAGAAACAGTTTTACGTCGCCACCTTGTCTTTACATATGAGCGACCGTAGGCCATGCCGCAGACACCTTAAAGTGGCATCAACCGGAAAAACATCCATCTGGCCCGATATCACTCCCCTCTCGGCTTCCGTCGTCAACACATGAAAGCCCAAGCGGCAACCTACACCATACTATATAGGGAAACTACTCCTATGGCAGACGCTCGGACGGGCCGCGACGGCCACTTCTCTACACCCGCCGCACCCGCGACTTAGACCTGCCGGAAGAAACGGCCCAGAAAATCATTCAAGAAACCATCAATAAACACTTTGGCTTATGAAACGTTTTTTCTACACACTGTTATTCTCGTTCAGCGGCATCATGCTGGCCGCGCAGACACCCACGTCGCCATTCGTGGAAGAAGGGAAGACGTGGTACGTACTGGTTTCAGACCACCAGATGGGAAGCGCATGGGAAAGATACTTTGGCGGTGTCCACTACTTCATACAGGGAGACACCGTCATAGGCTCGCAAGTTTGCAAAAAAGTCTACTCGTCTCGCTATGTGGAGACGACTCCCATCCATCATTCCGACACGACTTACTACGCCAGCCTATACGAAGAGGACAACCGCGTCTATCTCTATGCGCCGGACAGCGACGAAGCGGGGCTGCTCTACGACTTCGGCCTTGAAGAAGGCGAATCGGCCACATTCCGCTTGGTAGACTACCTCGACGCCCGGCAGGCGAAAGACACCGTACTCACCGTGACGGAACGCGCCGTCGTGACGGGCACACTCATGGGTGACGCATCGGGAGCGGAAAGGACGTTCGTACGGCTCACCCTGAGTGGGAAGTCCGCAGACGGGCAGGCGGGCGGACCGACGCAGTGGTTCGCGGGCGTCGGCGACGCCTATGGCCCTTTCTGCACGGGAGCGCAACCCAAAACCGCAGCGGACTTCGACTATTTTAAAGACGTGGGCACACTCATTCCGGGCTACATGCTTTGTCAAACAGAGCAAAGCTTCGTCTTTGAAACAGGATTCCAAGAAACGGGCGTCGGCATCGACCACATCCGTTCAGGCACGCAGACCACGGACAAAGGCGCCATCTACGACCTCAGCGGCCGGCACCTCGACGAAGCGCCCGCAAGGGGAATTTACATCCAAAACGGGAAAAAGCACATCGTGCCCTGAGCTCAGGGCACACCTTTCCCTCCCGCTCGGGCGGGGAAACCAAACATACACAAACCGATAAAAAACAAAGCGTATGAAACGGACAAAACTACTTATGCTCGCACTGAGCCTTGCCTCCGTCAGCCTGTCGGCACAGACGGCGGCCACCGCCTTCCTGCAAGACGGAAAGAAATGGGAGGTGAACGTGGGAAAAGAAACGGGCGGCGACACCGGAAGCGCCGACATGTACCGCATCTACACAGTGGACGGCGACACGCTCATCGGCGAACAACCCTGCAAAAAAATCCTCACCTACGAAGAGGAGCGTGGCAACGGCGACAGCATCAATTCGCTCGACCCGCTCCACTACTATGCAGGCCTCTACGAAGAGGGTGACCGCGTCTACATCATCGCGCCGGGCAGCACAGACGCCGGACTGCTCTACGACTTCGGCCTCGAACCGGGAAAGACAGCCACTTTCCGCCTTCCTGACTTTGAAAAGGCTGAACGCTGGAAAGAGGTCAGTCTCACGGCCATCGGACGAGGACAATTCACCATCAGCTCTGCCGCCGGAAACAACCAGACAGTGCCCGGCCTGCTGGTACAACCCGAAGATTCGGCACACTATCCCGTCAAGATGTGGTGGGTCAGCGGCGTGGGCTTCGTGCAGGGGCCTTTCAGCATGGAAGGGACGCTCTCACATTGGCGTTCGCACCACAGCGACTATTTTGCAGACGAGATGAACTGCATCCTCGAAGACAGCCTTGTTTCCTATACCTGGACGCTGGACAATAAGCCCGTCGGCATCGACCGCATCGCCACCGGCACGCAAGCCGTGGACGACGACGCCATCTACGACCTAAACGGCCGTCGCCTCAGCAAAGCACCCAAACAAGGCATCTATATCCAAGGACGGAAAAAACGCCTTGCCCGGTAACACTGCGGGCCACCTTCTGACCACGACGCGGGAGGGCGATTGAATTCGCCTTCCCGCGTCACATGTGTCTGCCCCCAAAAGGAGGCCGCCCGTTCATGCACATCATTATATAAGGGACTATCACGCCACACAAGCACCGGGACACTATTTTTCCGGTCAAAGAGAACGTGTTGTCGCACAAATTCGTTTAACTTTGCAGCACAACGAACCCACATAAGAACATGACCAAACACCTAATTGACCTGACCGTGACGGCCACGGAACGCTTGAACGCGACCCACGTGCTGCTACGGCTCACCGACACGGCGCGCCCCCTGCCCGACATGCTTCCGGGCCAGTTTGTCGAAGTGCGCGTGGACCACTCGGCCAC
>USCX01000094.1 GCA_900553285.1 uncultured Prevotella sp. | reverse complement strand
GATGAGCCTGCCACGATAGCGCAGATTCGTGTGGCGGTATCGTAGCGCTTGTTTTGAAATACGATGAAGCTGTGTCCAATTAGGCAAACAAAGCAACAGCCGAAAAGGATGAGGCCAATAAGGCCGTTGTCGCAAAGCATCTGCACATAATCGCAATGGACGATTTTGATAGAACCAAATGGATGACGTAAGGAGTAAAATACTTCTTGCAGGTTGCCTGTCCCGCTGCCGGTCAGTTCCCGTCCGTCATAGAATTTAGCCATTGACCAATCCCACATGGCGAAGCGACCGTTCGAGTCGATATCGTCTTTTGATATGCCGCCACTTTCGAGTTGGGATATGCTGGCATTACTGGTTTCGTTGAACATCTTGTCGCGGACAGAAGGAATGAAGAATACAGCACAGATAAACAGGACAAAAGCGCCGAAGATGAGGGGGAGCGATTTGAGTTTGTATTTGAAGAGCATGAACGTCATCATCGCCAAGGTCGTTCCCATGATGCTGGTTCGGAACACCCACAATACGCAGGGTAGGGCAAAGAGTATGCAGTACAGCAGGTTTTTCCGTTTTTCGTTAGTAAAGTAGAACAGCGCAAGAGAAAACGTGAAGAGTGAAATATAGTTGATGGCCGTGGCCGTCCCGTACCAAAAGACGCCGGGAAATATAAGAAAAGCACCTGGAATGAAAAAGATGAGGATGGAAATCCAGCCCACCGTACGTGCCCCCATACTGGCTTTAAGGAAAATTTCGGCATCGCGTACCGCCGCTGAGGCAAAAAGCATGATGAGTAGGATGTAAATGTATTTCATGATGACGCGTAGACCGTAACTTGGCGCAGGCGAATAGAAGCAGCCAATAACCAGCCATAACATGAATAAAGTATAAAATACCGTAGCCATGCTCCATACGGGCCGTCGCTTTACGATAAAAAGCCCGACGAGACAGAGTATTTCTAGCATTAGCAGCCGGATAGCCATTAGGTCTAACCCCGCCGGAGCCGAGAACGCAAGCAAGCCTGTGGAAAACGTAAGTATCCAAAACATTTCCGGCCCGTCGAGGCGCATGAGCTGCGTCCTGTCCAATGGCGATTTCAAATATCCTTCCTTTGACGTCAGCCACTTGTAGCCGAGGATGGTAATGATGAGGAAATAAACGTAGTTGAGTGCTTGCATGGAATAGCCTATAATTATTATTCTTGAAGCTAACAAAGACATGGTCTCTGCGTTTGGTTATGAAAGCGGTCTTGTCTGCGTTTGGGAATGTGGACAATCCATCAACTCTTCGAACAGCAGCTCCCAGCTGTGCATAATGTTTTCGGGATAAAAACGTTTGACGGCCTTTCTCGCGTTTTCCCCCATCTCGTGCAGTAGGGTTGGATGGGTGATTAGTTGTTCCATCTTTTCGGAAAGTCCTTTTACGTCACCAACGGGCACAAGGTATCCCGTTATGCCATCCTCTATGATTTCACTCGGGCCGCATTCGCAGTCGAAGGCGATGCAAGGTAAGCCGCATTCCATGGCTTCGGTCAGGACAAGGCCAAACCCTTCATAGCGAGAGGGAAACAAAAGCAAGGAACTGTTTAGGAACTCTTGGCGTATATCTTTCTCAGGAGGAAGTAGCCGCACCTGGCTTTGCATACTGTACGATGTAATTTTGTGGTTGAGTAGTTCATGGTCTTGCCCTTCCCCGTAGATGTCGAGTGACCAGTCGGGGTATTGTTTATGTATAAGAGCAAATGCATCGATGAGCAGGTCGAAACCCTTTTGGGCGATGAAGCGGCCTACTGCAATGATGCGTTTCGATTCAAGTGCTGAAACGTGAGTGCTACGGAAGGAAAGCGGATTGGGTATATAGCACATGTTGTTTTTTTGACCCCAAAGCATTAAATCTTGTCGCGTGAGGAGTATGACCTTGTCATACTGTCGAGCCAGCTGTTCTTCGCGTTTCTGCAGCCACCACGCTTTGATTCTATGCAGTGTGCGAAATTTGAGGGTACGGATGCCGTTGACAAGGTGGGTGAGATAGTATTTGCTGAAATGAAATTCAATGATTTTCTTACTTCCGTCGTTGATTTTATACAAGAAGTGGCTTTCTGCGCCGTAGAGACTGATGCTAATGGCTGGGCGGATGTTGAAAAGCGTTGCTGTGAGTCGTTTACGAAATTCTTTTAAGGTCTTGGCTTGCAGATTGTAGACTTTAATGCGAGGGGATAACGTGAAAAAAGGCTCACCTTCATTAGTGCGCGTGATGATATACACCTCGTACCCCATGTGGTCTGCCAAATAATTGGCTTTGGTCGTCAACACCCTTTCCATCCCTCCGGAGTTGTGGAGGGAGCGTATGCAGTAAACTATTTTCATGCGTTCAGAAGTTTTTCGTAGAGGGCGGCATATTGTGCCGCGGCTTTTTCCCAAGTGAATTGTGCGGCGCGGGTTATCCCTCTTTGTCGGAGCTGCATGCTATCTATGGCGTTGTTTTCAAATAGCTCCATCACGTGGTTGGCGGAGCGGACAATGTCTTCATCCATATACACAGCGGCGTCTCCACCGATTTCTTCCAAGCTACTGTTTCGGCAGGTGGCGACGGGGGTTCCGCATGCCATGGCTTCGAGCAAAGGAAGGCCAAAACCTTCATATGCGGAAGGCGTGAGTGATGCGGTTGCCGCGTTGTATAGCATGGCGAGTTCTTCGTCACAGACGTTAGGGAGAAAATGGATATGTCCGGCAGCAGGACTTGCGTTTACTTGGGCATGGAGCCATTCAGGCGCATTTCCCCACACGAGAACAAGGTCGTTTGTCGGATGTTGGCGGAAGAGCTCGATGTATGCTTCAACCAGCAGATGGGTCCGTTTGCGTTCGGCGTTGCATGAAACGCTGAGGAAGAAGTCCGTGGGTAATGAGGGGAAACGTTTTCTCAGTGTCGCCATGAGATCGGGCCGGGCGATGTCCAGCGGATGAAAAATATGGTGCTTGACGCCCCAATAGATGATAGAGATTTTCTCCATGGGCACATCCATCGTTTCTGCTATGTCGCGTTTCGATGCTTCCGAGCAGGTGACGATATGGCGGCAGGTACGCGCAAGAGGAGGAACCTCGAGGCGCATGGATTCGTGAGCAAATTGTTTTTCTTGCATTCTCATGAACAGCGCGTCGTGGATGGTGACGATGCAGCGGTCGGGGCGGTGGACGTATTCGAAGTTATGCGTGATGTGCATCAGGTCGTAGCGTGTGAGCGCTTCACGCACCGGGAAGTACGCCAAGGCTTTGTTCCACCGCGTGCGGTTGGGCAGGTAGAGGTGGCGGCAGGGGAAGTGCGTCCCGAGGTTACGCCCGCCGATGCCTTTCATGTTTTGCGAATAGAGCATCACGTCGAAGGGCAGGTCGGTCAGGCGGTCCAGGGCTTGGATGAGTTCCATCGTGGTGCGCCCGATGCCGCTGACCCGCCCCGACACGAAATACGGAACGACCGGGGCGGTGTCGATGAGAATGCGTTTTCTGTTCATAAGGAGTTTATGCTATCTTGCAGAAGATCCGTGGGCAGTGGATGGCCAGCCACTGGTAGAAGCGTTTCGCCGGCTGCCGGGCTGTGATTTTGGCCCCTCCTCCCGCGCGGACGAGTTTTACGTAGTCGCCTGTGTGGACAGCGAGTCCCGAGTCGTGGGCGGCGTGTTTAAGCCCGTTGATGTAGGCGCCGGTGCCCACGTTGTAGTAATAATGCGTGAAGAACGGGTCGCCCCCGACGGTTTCACGTACGAATTCATTCATCGACTTCACGATTGTCGCCATGCTTCTGAGTGTGTGCCAAGTGAAGTCCTTGTGCATGGTCGACCCTTCACGTTGCACATAGTTATAGACGGAAAATTGGGTCAGTGTCGCGATCCGTTTCGCCCAGAAGAAGGTCTTGGAGATACATTCTGCGTCCTCATATACGATGCCTTCGGCAAAGCGGAGGCGGTGTTCCAGCCAGAAACTGTGGCGGAAGATAAAGCCCCATGCCACCGGGCTGCCTGCGTATTGGGACTCGATCCATTCTTGTCCGGTGAAAAGAGGCGACAGCGTGTTAATTAATTGTAACTGGGGGGGGTAGAAGGCAGCGTTTTTGTGAAGGGAATCGACGGGCCGACGCATAACATGTCGGTCTGCAGGCGGTCGCACGCGTCGAGCAGGAAGCGGAGGCAGTTGAAGCAGACCGTGTCATCGCTGTCGACAAACCAGACATATTCGCCGCGGGCCTTTTCTAACCCGGCGTTGCGGGCGGCGCTTTGCCCTCGGTTTTCCTGGTTGATGATGATGATGTTGGGAAACCGTTCGGCATAGCGCTGGATATGGGCGGGCGTCGAATCGGTGCTGCCGTCGTTGACGACGATGATTTCGTAATCCGCTGTCGGGATGTCCTGCGTGGTCACGCTGTCAAGGCAGGCGTCGATGTAGTCCTCCACGTTGTAGGCCGGAAGGATGAAGCTCAGTTTCATGGTCGTGTTTGAGTGTTATGATGAATGAGTGTCTGTTCGTAAATCTCCCAAAGGGCGCGGCAATGCCTGTCGATGGGGACGACGGCGCGTGTGGCCAGCTGCGTGTCGAACCCGTGGAGCGTATGCACGATTTCGTCCATTTTCCGACGCATGGCCTCGACGTCGTTCGACGGGACGAGCCAGCCGGTCACGCCGTCTTCCATCTGCATTTCGGCGCCGCCGTTCCGGGTGGCCAAGACGGGTTTGCCCATGGCGAGAGCCTCGGAAATGTTCAAACCGAAAGCTTCGAGAAAAGCAGAAGAAGAAGAAACGTGGTATTTTTCTGTCATTTTGTAAACCTCTTCGGGCCGGACTTTTCCGTGCCATGTGATGCGGGGGTCACGGGCGTAGCGCCGCCGTAGCCGGGCCTCATAGCGTCGCTCGCCTTTTGTGGCCGCCCCGCCGATGAGGTGGAGCTCCGCCCGGGGGGCGTCGAGGCGGTGGAACGCTTCGAGCAGGATGTGCAGCCCTTTTACGTAACAGATGCGGCCGACGTAGAAGAAGCGGACGCCGCCGTCCACGATGGGCGGGAAGGGCGGGACCTTTTCGGGCAGGGGGATGCCGTGGGGCAGGAGGGTCACCTTTTCTTCGGGCAGCCCGTTGCGTATCATGCTTTCGGCTAGTCTGCGGCATGGGGCTATCATGCGGTCGCATTTCGACGTGATGGC
>USCX01000093.1 GCA_900553285.1 uncultured Prevotella sp. | reverse complement strand
GCAGCCGCGCATGATGCTGACAAAGCCGGAAAGCCGGCTGCCGCAATAGCGGTCGGGCACGACGTCGCGGTAGGTCTCCGTGGTCGAAAGCTCGATATTGATGGCCTTCTGCCCGGTTTCGGCCTGGGCCACGAGGTCGGGCAGCGAAAGGTAGGCGTCAGGACCGGCCACGAGATCGGCCCCGTGGCGGTTGAGCAAGTCGTCCTTGACGCGCTCGGCCATGCAGCCCAGCACGCCGATGATGAGCCGGCGGCCCTTGCGGCGCTGGGCCGTCAGGGCTTCAAGACGGTGCAGGATCTTCTGCTCAGCATTGTCGCGCACGGAACAGGTGTTCAGGAAGACGGCATCGGCGTCCGCCTCCGCCTCGCAGGGCTCGTAGCCCGCCATGCGCATCACCGAGGCCACCACCTCGCTGTCGGCCACGTTCATCTGGCAGCCGTAAGTCTCTATGTAGAGTTTCTTCATGCTTCTTCAATTTCCGGGCAAAGGTAACTATTTTTTTTGAGGCAGCAGCAACATCGCCAGGCACGTTCGCCCGCCGTCCGCCCGACACCGGCCCCGCCTGTGGCCACCCTGCCTGAAATTCCTGTCAGGGCGATAGAAATTCCCGTCAGGGCGACGGAAGATCCTGTCAGGGCGACAGACATTCCGGCGTCGCCGACAGAGTTTCCCGTCAGGGTGACAAAGTCTGATTCACGGTGTGAATTATATGTTTCACAGTGCGATTCACATATTTCACAGTGCGAACCATATCTCTCACACCGTGAATCAGACATTTCCTCTTCCGCCCGCATCTTCTGCCAGCCTGCGGGGCTTTTCCGCCTCCCTCCGCGCAAGGACTGAAAGCCATCCGGGCGCACCGGATACGTTAAAAGTATTAAAAAGGTGGGCTTCGCGGTTTTTTATGCACTACTTTTGTAGCAATTTAGCCTTAGCCGACACGGTCGGCCACGGCGGCAGACATCAGAACCATGAAGAAAAGAAGAAGACACAGCCGGGGATTTTTCAACGCCGTCACGTCGTGCATCAGCACCACGCTGGTGCTCGTCCTGCTGGGCATCGTCGTGTTTTTCGTCACCACGGCGGCCAATTTAGGCCGCTCGGTGAGGGAGAACTTCACCGTCCAGGTGATGCTTTCCGACAGCGTAGACGCCGTCCAGACGCGCCGCATGCAAGCCGAACTTTGCCGCCAGCCCTACGTGCGCCGCGTGGACTACACCTCAAAGGCAACCGCCACGCGCGAACAGGCCGAAGTGTTGGGCACCGACCCTGCCGAATTTCTCGGCACGAGCCCCATCCCCGCCTCCTTCGAAATCCACCTGAAAGCGGACTACGCCAACAACGACAGCCTGGCGCGCTACATTCCCGCCCTCAGCGCCCGGAAAGAGGTGATCGACGTCGTTTACCAGAAAGACCTCATGGACAACGTCAACCACAACATCCGGCAAATCAGCCTTGTCCTCCTGGTGGTGGCCGTGCTGCTGGCATTCGTGTCCTTCTCGCTGATCAACAACACGATCCGCCTGAACGGAGCCGTGACGCTCACCTTCCCGCCGCTTCACCATCCACACGATGAAAATGGTCGGTGCGCGGCGCAGCTTCATCCGGCGGCCGTTCATGGCGCGCGCATTCTGGATCGGCGTCGTGTCGGTCGTTCTGGCCGACGGCCTTCTGGCCGCCGGCATCCTCCTGCTGCTCGGTTGGGACCCCGCCCTGACCAGCTTCATCGACACCGCCGTCTGGGCGGGCACGATGGGCGCCGTCGCCGTATGCGGCATCCTGCTCACCCTGATCTGCGCCTTTTTCTCGGTGAACAAACATCTGCGCATGAACACGGCCCGCGTCTTCATCAGCTGAACACGCCCCGCACGGGGCCACGCCTTTTTTTCACAGCCAACCAACAAACACAAACGTATGGATAGAAGAAATTTCGCATTCGACCGCACGAACTTCATCCTGCTCGCCGCAGGCATGATCGTCGTGATCATCGGTTTCATCCTCATGTCGGGTCCGGGCTCGACCGAAACAGTTTTCAACGCCGACATATTCAGCGCCCGCCGCGTGAAGGTGGCCCCCGCGGTCTGCCTCTTCGGCTTCCTGTTCATGATCTACGGCATCCTGCGCCGCCCGTCCCGTAAAGACACCGAACCCAACGACATAAAGAACGCCCCTACAAAGTAAGACCATGACCTGGATTGAATCCATCATCATCGCCATCGTCGAAGGCCTGACCGAATTTCTCCCTGTCTCCTCGACGGGCCACATGATCATCACGCAAGGCCTGCTCGGCATGGAGAGCACCCCGTTTCTCAAAGCCTTCACCGTAATCATCCAGTTCGGCGCCATCCTTTCCGTCATCTGCCTCTACTGGCGCAAGTTCTTCTACCCGGAAACCATGCAGACCAAGGGCTACACCTGGTGGCAGGCCATCTGGCGCTTCTACCTGCGTCTCATCGTCGGCGTCCTGCCGGCCGTCGTGCTGGGGCTCGCCTTCAACGACTTCATCGAGTCGAACCTCGACAACGTCATGCTGGTGGCCGTGATGCTCATCGTGGGCGGCGTCTTCATGCTCTTCTGCGACCGCCTGTTCAGCCACTCGTCCGAAGACACCCCCATGACGCTGAAACGCGCCTTCGTCATCGGCTGCTTCCAGTGCATCTCGATGATACCGGGCGTGTCGCGCTCCATGGCCACGATAGTGGGCGGCATGGCACAGAAACTGACACGCAAGGCCGCAGCGGAATTCTCGTTCTTCCTCGCCGTCCCGACGATGTTCGGCGCCACCTGCCTCGAGCTTTTCAAACTGATGAGCCACGACGACGGCAACATCCTCACGCAGGGCGACAACCTGAGCCTGCTCATCACCGGCAGCGTGGTGGCGTTCGTCGTAGCCATAATGGCCATCAAGTTCTTCATCAACTATGTCGCCAAATACGGTTTCGTCGCCTTCGGCTGGGATCGCATCATCGTCGGCGCCGCCATCCTCATCATGGCCGCACTGGGCTACGAACTCACCTTGGAATAAACCACACGCATGGATTTTTTAGAAGGAGAGGTACTGGCCGTAGACAAGCCCTACGAATGGACGTCCTTCGGGCTCGTGTCGAAAGTGAGGTGGCTACTCACGCAACACCTGGGCCGCAAGATCAAAGTGGGGCACGCCGGCACGCTCGACCCGCTGGCGACGGGCGTCGTCCTGCTCTGCACGGGGAAAGCCACCAAGCGCATCGACGAGCTTCAAGCACAGACGAAAGAATACACCGCCACCCTGAGGCTGGGGGCCACTACCCCCAGTTTCGACCTCGAGCACGACGTCGACGCCACCTACCCGACCGCCCACATCCCCGAAGCCGCCGTCCGTGAAGCCCTCCACCGCTTCGAAGGCGACATCGAGCAGGTCCCGCCCGCCTTCTCGGCCTGTAAGATCGAAGGAAAGCGGGCCTACAAAATGGCCCGCAAAGGCGAAAACGTCATACTGTGCGCCAAACCGATCCATATCGACGAAATCGAGCTCACCGACTGCCGCCTGCCCGAGGAAATCGACATCCGTGTGACCTGCGGCAAAGGCACATATATCCGGGCGCTGGCCCGCGACATCGGACAGGCGCTTGGAAGCGGGGCTCACCTGACAGCGCTGCGCCGCACACGGGTGGGCGACTACCGCGTCGAAGACTGCATGACGCTCGACGCCGTCACAAAATGGATCGAGGCCATGCCCCGGCACACCGACATACAGACGTAAAAAACAAACAAGCATATAGACTTATGAAGCTGTCGCAATTCAAATTCAAACTACCCGAGGAGAAAATCGCAAAGTATCCTGCACCGCACCGCGACGAGTGCCGCATGATGGTGTTGCACCGAAAGACAGGCGAAGTCGAGCATCACATGTTCAAGGAGATACTGAACATGTTCAACGAACACGACGTTTTCGTTTTCAACGACACCAAGGTGTTCCCCGCCCGCCTCTACGGCAACAAGGAAAAGACCGGTGCACGCATCGAAGTGTTCCTCTTGCGCGAACTGAATCAGGAGTTGCGCCTTTGGGACGTGCTGGTCGACCCGGCCCGCAAGATACGTATCGGCAACAAGCTCTACTTCGGCGAGGACAACTCCATCGTGGCGGAAGTCATCGACAACACCACGAGCCGCGGACGCACACTCCGCTTTCTCTATGACGGCGACCACGATGAGTTCAAGCGTCAGCTCTACGCCCTCGGCGAAGCCCCGATCCCCCGCTTCATCGGCCGTCCCTCCGAGCCGGAAGACCTGGAACGCTTCCAGTGCATCTTTGCCCGCCACGAAGGCGCCGTGACCGCACCGACAGCCGGGCTGCATTTTTCGAGGGAGCTCATGAAGCGCATGGAAATCAAGGGCATTGATTTTGCGTTCCTCACGATGCACTGCGGACTGGGCAACTTCCGCACGACAGACGTCGAGGACCTCACGAAACACAAGATGGACAGCGAGGAGATGCACGTCGACGCCACGTGCTGCCGGGTTGTCAATCACGCCAAAGACACCGGCCACCAGGTCGTTGCCGTCGGCACGACCGTACAGCGCGCGCTCGAAGCCTGCGTCGGCACAGACAAACGCATCAAGGAATACGACGGATGGACCAACAAGTTCATCTTCCCGCCCTACGAGTTCTCCGTGGCAGACGCCATGCTCTCGAACTTCCACCTGCCCTACTCCACCCTCCTTATGCTCACGGCGGCATTCGGTGGCTACGAACAGACCATGGCGGCCTACGAAGTGGCGCTGAAAGAGGACTACCAGTTCGGCCCCTACGGCGACGTGATGCTCATCGTCGACTAAACGACATCATGCCCACGCTGCTGCTTTCACTCGGCTCGAACCTGGGACACCGCGCCACCACCCTCGCCACGGCCTGCGACCTGCTCGCCCTCGCACTGGGTGACCGCGGGCGCATCTCCGACTGTTACGAGAGCGAACCGGTCGGCTTCGTGTCGGAACACCGCTTTCTCAACTGTGCGGCACGGTTTGAATGCACCCTGCCTCTGGCCGACGTTTTCGCCCGCTGCCGACACATCGAAAAACTGTTGGGGCGCACACAGAAAAGCCACAACGGGCACCACACCGACCGCCCCATCGACATAGACCTGCTGGCGTGGGGCGACACGGTTTTGGACAGCGCCACGCTCACCCTGCCCCATCCC
>USCX01000092.1 GCA_900553285.1 uncultured Prevotella sp. | reverse complement strand
CGCTTCACCCATCTGGACAGCGTGCGGATTGTCGCCCTGTGCGACCTCTACCCCGAGCGGGTGGCCTCCGCGCAGCGGATTCTTGCGGAGCGGGGGCTCCCCGCGGCGGCCGAATACAGCGGCGAGGAGGGGTGGAAGGAGCTCTGCCGGCGCGACGACATCGACCTGGTCTACATCTGCACGCCGTGGCAGCTCCACGTCCCGATGGCGGTCTACGCCATGGAGCAGGGCAAGCATGTGGCCGTCGAGGTGCCGGCCGCCACGTCGCTCGAGGAGTGCTGGCAGCTGGTCAACACGGCCGAGAAGCGGCAGCGCCACTGCATGATGCTCGAGAACTGCGTCTATGACTTCTTCGAGCTCACGACGCTCAACATGGCGCAGCACGGGCTCTTCGGCGAGCTGCTCGAGGCCGAGGGGGCCTACATCCACAACCTCGAACCCTTCTGGGACTACTATCAGGGCAACTGGCGCCTCGAATTCAACCGCACCCACCGCGGCGACGTCTACGCCACCCACGGACTGGGGCCCGTCTGCCAGCTCTTCGACATCCACCGCGGCGACCGCATGCGCTACCTGGTGGCGATGGACACCCCCTCGGTCAACGGCCTCAAACTGGCCCGCGAAAAGACGGGTGCCGACTCGTTCGCCAACGGCGACCACACGCTGACGCTCATCAGGACCGAGCGCGGCCGCGTCATCCACCTCCAGCACAACGTCTACACGCCGCGTCCCTACAGCCGCATGTACTCCGTCACGGGGAGCGAGGGCTATGCGAGCAAGTATCCCGTCGAGGGGTACGCCTTCCGTCCGGCGCAGCTCTTCGGGGCGGGGGTTCCCGACCTTGAGAACCTGAGCGAACACGCGTTCCTGCCCGATGCGGCGCGCGAGGCGCTCATGCGGCGCTACGAGCACCCCATAGCGGCCGAAATCGCCGGGAAGGCGAAGCAGGTGGGGGGCCACGGCGGCATGGACTTCATCATGGACTACCGGCTGGTCTACTGTCTGCGCCACGGGCTTCCGCTCGACCAGGATGTCTACGATGCGGCCGAATGGTCTTGTATCGCCGAACTGAGCGAGATGTCAGCCCGTCAGGGTAGCTGCCCCATAGCCATCCCCGATTTCACGCGAGGCCGCTGGGACGTTCTCCACGGTCACCGCTTTGCCGTAAACTGAGCTCCCCCTTTCTCCGTCCGTCACAACCCCAAGGGCATGCCATCGTCTGAGCGGCCACGGCATCCCCTTTCCGGCCGCACCCTGCCGGCACGCCAACCGGCCCGGCGCTCATTCCGTGCCAATCCACAGGCAGACCATGCCCAGCATGACCAAGGCCAAGTCGACGGCCTTCGACCTCAGATTCTTTTCCTTAAAGACAAGCGCCGCGAACAGGAAAGACACGATGACGCTCCCCCTGCGCACCATCGACACCACCGAAATCATAGCGCCCGGCTGGCTGAGCGCATAAAAATAAGCCAAGTCGGCGGCCGTCAGGAAAACGGAAATCAGCGGAATCGACGCGTCCCAACGGAACGGCGTCGTCCGGTGGCGTGCAGGCCACCAGAGCACGCCCGCCATCACGGCCATCATCACGCACTGATAGACGTTATACCAACCCTGCACGACCATCTTGTCGAGTCCGGCGCCGCCTCCGGCAGCCGGCGCCATAAGGAACTTGTCATACAGACCGCTGACCGCTCCCAGCAGGGCGGCTCCGACAATGCAGTATATCCACCGGTCGTGCATAAAGCGTATCCCCTCTTTCTTTCCGCTCCGGCTGAGCAAGAGGAAAGAAACGACCGCCAGCGTGACGCCGGCCCACTGCCACCCGTTGAGCCGTTCTCCATAAACCCACACGGCGCCAACCAGTGTCATCACGGGGCGCGTGGCATTGATGGGGGCCACTATCGTCAAAGGCAGGTGCTTCATTCCCACATACCCCAAGAGCCACGAACCGAGCACGATGAACGACTTGACAAGAATGTACTTATGCGTTTCCCACCCGCAGACGGGAATGAACCCCGCCGCATCCGGCCTTATCCACCCCACGGCCGAGCCTACAATCAGCGGGAGGAAAATCAGGCTGCATATGAATGTATTGATGAACAGCACGGGAATGACGGCGTTGTCGCGCAATGAACGTTTCTTGAACACGTCATAAAAGCCCAGAAGGGCAGCCGACAGGAATGCGAGGGAAAGCCACATAAGCGGACGGGTGAGGACTAATCGGATCAGCGTGAAACAAACAAAGAGTAGTCTATGCTGTCATCGAGCACATTACGGCCCGACGTCGCGGCATACAGAGCGTAATTATCAGGACTGATAAGCGCCCGTTCGTCCGGCGCGGGGACGGACGGCCGCACCGGACGAGCGGGAACGCCGACGGTGTCGCCGGCGCCTGTCGGTGCGATAGGATGTCCTGTCAGGGCGACAGAATTTCCTGTCGGCGCGTTAGGATTTTCCGTCAGGGCAACCGTCTTCGGCCTCCGGATGACGGGGGCGTCAAGAACGACCGTGTCACGCACAATCCGTTCGACCACCAAGGTGTCCACGCGGGCCAAGACGTCCGTCGGCATACCATCGAAAACGGAATCGGGGATAAACAGGCCGACAGCCAGGCCCGCACATGCAGCCGCGCCACAGAGTGCCAGCGTCCGGCTTCTTCTTTTCGGACGCGGACAGGGAGGGACACGAAGCCCTGCATTCCGCCGCTCCCGCAGCCGGCGGGCCGAACGGCCCAGTTGTTCAGAAAAATCATTCATATGCTTTCAGTTTTTGTTGCAGTTTTCTCGTCAGGCGATGCAGGCGCGACTTCACCGTTCCCACGGGAAGCGACATGACCGCCGCGATGTCGGACAAAGCAAGCTCTTCCTCAAAGCGGAGTGAAAAAAGCACCCGTTCGTCCGGCTGAAGCGTCGTAAGCACCTCCGCGAGCGCACAGTCGAAAGTGGCGGCGTCCAAACGGAGCGTCACGCTCTCCTCTTCCACCCCGTCATCCTCTCCTGCCTCCCCGGCATAGGCCGAAACCACGCCGTCGTGGCGCCAGGCATTACGCACCAGGTTATAAGCCAGCGTGAAGAGCCATGGCGTCACGGCCCGTCCCGGCTCGTAACGACGGCGGGCCGACCAAAGACGCAGGAACAACTCCTGCACCAAGTCGGCAGCCTGCTCGGCGTCGGCAGTCCGGACGACGAAAAAGCCTTCCAACCGACGGGCGTAGCGACGGTAGAGTTCGGAAAAGGCCGGTCCGCTGCCCGCCGCCACGCTCGTCATCAGCTCCTCATCCGTCAGCCGACGCCAAGGCTTCAACGTCAGTCTCATTGCTCCTCATTGAGCAATTGACGATACTGTTCCTTACGTTTCTCGTCACACGAGGCGCTGTCGATGGCCTTCGACAGCAAATCCGTCAGCCAGTTCAGTCTCACGGTGTCGGCACTCTCGCGATAGAAACGGAGCAAAGGCTGCAAGGCAACCACATAATTAAGCTGCAAGTGGCCCGCCGAGCTCCACCCCTTTTGCGGCGCGAAGTTCATGCGCAGATAGTCGAGCAGATAACGTTGTTCGACATTGCGCTTCATCACGGCGAGATTGTCGTAAGCGTGCGTGCTGTAACGCAAGACGAGACCCTCGCTGTACAGATGGTCGCCAAAAGCCTTCAGGCGCTCCGTCCCGATGGTCGGGGCGAAATAAACCGGCCGCCCGGATTTTTCAATCAGGTATTGCACGACAGAATCAGCGGCAGCGTTCCAATCGGCCGGCCGCTCGGGCAGGACGGGGGCCTTTATGTCGAGCCGGGCACAGAGTGCTCCGACATAATCAGGACTGTTCAGAAACGAGAGCGGGACGATGACCTTATCCCGATGCACGCCTTTTCCGCCCTGCAAAACGACTTTCGGAATCAGCTCACTGTCGCCGTTGCCGATGAATATCGCCCCGTCGGGCAGACCGGCCAGCTGGTTGTAGGCATACTGCAACAGGTTGGACGAGAACCACCCACTCTCAAAATAGCGCTGCCCCACATCGTACATTCGGTCAAACTGCCCCGTCATCCACAGGTAAGCGATATACGTGTCGTAGGCCTCCACATTTTCAGGCTCCATTTCGAGACACTTTTCCATGTCTTCGCGGTATTTCTCGGGCGCCGTCCAGCTTTGCGCCCGGCAGTAATGGAACGTGAACGAGCCGGGAATGCGACGGCTCATCCGTTTCAGAAGTCCGACCAGCGGCGAATAGTCTTCACCGGTCGACATGCAGACGTAGCGGGCGGCTGAAAAAAGATTGGCCCACGCCGTCTCGCTTTTAGGATCGCGCTTCACTTCTTTTTCCCACGCCTTGACTTGCTGCGCGTACCAGGCGCTGTCGTGATCTTCACGGACGAGATTCTGAACAGGCACGGCTTTCTGGGCCAATGCCGTCGCGGCCGTCATCACCCACAGCAGGGTAAGAATGATTTTCGTTGTTCTCATTTTCTTTACGTTTACGTGTATAACTTTCGTGACTTCGTTGATTGCAATCATGACGGCATACACGCCAAACGGGGAAAAGTTCACGCTTCGGGGAAAAAATCTTCGGAGACAGGCGCAGGGCCATCGGCAAACAAGTCGTCGGGATAGCGCACATCAACGAGGAACAGGGCATTGGCAGGAACGGAATCGCCGGCCGCACAACGGTCGCGGCTCTCCACCACACGACGGAAGCCTTCGAGCGTAAGGCGTCCGCGTCCCACATCGAGCAGCGTGCCCACCACGGCACGGACCATGTTGCGCAAAAAGCGGTCGGCCGTAATCTCGAAACGCCAATAGTCGGGAGCAAGCCGGACCCATCGGGCCTGGACAAGGCGGCAGATGTTCGTGCGGGCGTCGGTGTGCAGCTTGCTGAAACTGGTGAAATCGCTCACGGCGAGCAACTCCTGCGCAGCTCGGTTCATCAGCACATAATCGGGACGGAAGAAAAGACGGGCGGCATAATGACGAAGGAAAGGCGACTTGCCGGTGTACACATAATAGTGATACGTGCGTGCCGTGGCGTCGAAACGGGCGTGGGCGCCGTCACGCATCTCGCGCACGGCATGGACGGCGATGTCGGGTGGAAGCAGGCGGTTGAGCTTGTCGGTGAGCCACGCGGCATCGAGCGCCTCGGCATCGAAGTGCGCCGCCATCATGCGGGCGTGGACACCGGTGTCCGTCCG
>USCX01000091.1 GCA_900553285.1 uncultured Prevotella sp. | reverse complement strand
AATGTTGGAGAAACTCAACGTCGACGAAATCCAACCTTCAACGCGCAAGTATCCGGGCATTATCTTCCAAATGGACCGCGAGCCGGGCAATCAGATTTTAGAAGTGAATGGTCTCAAAGCCGTGGCTGACGACGGTACGGTCCTGTTCGACAATCTGACGTTCAACGTGGAGAAAGGAGAAAAAATAGTATTCATCAGCCACAATCCACGAGCCATGACGGCCCTCTTTGAAATCATCAACGGGAATATGCCTGCCGCTGCGGGAACCTACAAATGGGGCGTCACCATCACCACCGCCTACCTGCCGCTCGACAACACGGCCTTTTTCGACTGCGACTTGAACATGCTCGAATGGCTCAGCCAGTACGGAGAAGGAAACGACGTGTACTTCAAAGCCTTCCTGGGCCGTATGCTCTTCAAGGATGAGGACATCCAGAAAAAGGTACGGGTGCTGTCGGGAGGTGAGAAAATGCGTTGCATGATTGCCCGCATGCAACTGCGCAATGCCAACTGCCTGATACTCGACACGCCGACCAACCACCTCGACATGGAAAGCATCCAGGCCTTCAACAACAACCTCAAACTTTTCAAGGGGAACATTCTCTTTGCCAGCCACGACCACGAATTCATCAACACCGTAGCCAACCGTGTCATCGAGCTGACCCCCAAAGGCTCGATCGACAAACTGATGAATTACGAAGATTACATCCACGACGACCGCATCCGCGAGCTCCGCACCCAAATGTACGAAACAGAATAAACGTCAGTCGTGCTTTTTTGGTACGATTGTTGCTGCCATTCCCACATCAAACGTTAATGATATGAGCAACAACGATACGAAACAGACTCCCGAGGAGGAAAAAGTGCAAGCCACTGCTCCCGAGCACACAGACAACGAGGAACAGAATACCGACGAACAGCCCGCTGAAAAGTCTGATGCGGAAAAACTCGCAGAAGCCGAAGAACAAATTGCCGTTCTCAAAGACAAGTACCTGCGGCAGGTTGCTGAGTTTGACAACTACCGCAAACGAACCCTGAAAGAGAAGACAGAATTAATTCTCAACGGCGGTGAGAAGGTCATGCAAGCCATTCTTCCCATCCTTGACGACCTTGAACGTGCCCAAGCCAACATGGAAAAAAGCGACAACGTGGAGACCCTGCGCGAAGGTGTCGACCTCATTCTGTCTAAGCTGGTGAAAACCTTATCCAGCCAAGGCCTGAAAAAAATAGAGACAGAAGATCAGGACTTCGACACCGATTTCCACGAAGCCGTAGCCCTTGTGCCCGTAGAGGACGAGGCGAAGAAAGGGAAAATCATAGACTGCATCCAACCCGGATACCTGCTCAACGAGAAGGTCATCCGTCATGCCAAGGTTGCCGTAGGCCAATAAAAAACATGTCGAAGCGCACATTAATTGAATATGGCGAGCGAAATAGACTACTACGCAGTATTGGGCGTCGAACGGACGGCCAATACTGACGAAATCAAAAAGGCATATAAGAAGATGGCCATCAAATATCACCCGGACCGCAATCCGGGGGATAAAGAGGCCGAAGAAAAATTCAAACAGGCGGCAGAAGCATACGATGTGCTGCGCGATCCTGACAAACGCGCCCGCTACGACCAGTTCGGAGCCGCCGGCGTGAACGGAGCCGGCGGTTTCGGCGGTTTCGGTGGCGGCCAAGGCATGAACATGGACGACATTTTCTCCATGTTCGGCGACATATTCGGAGGCCACACCGGGTTCGGCGGTTTCGGCGGCTTCGGCGGCGGACGGACCCAGCGACGCCAATACAAAGGCAGCGACCTGCGACTGAAAGTCAAGCTGACACTCGAGGAGATCGCCACAGGCGTCACCAAGAAATTCAAGGTTCATAAGGACGTCGGTTGTCCCGACTGCCACGGCACAGGATGCGAAAACGGCAGCCATCCGGAAACTTGCCCCACATGTCATGGCTCGGGCTACGTCATGCGCACCCAACGCAGTGTTTTCGGTATGGTCCAGACGCAAACGCCATGCCCTACATGCCAAGGCGAAGGGAGTGTCATTAAAAACAAATGTAAGAAATGCCACGGTCAAGGTATCGTCAACGGGGAGGAAATCATAGAAATCAATATCCCGGCCGGCGTGGCCGAAGGCATGGTCGTCAATGTCCCGGGCAAAGGCAACGCCGCCCCACATAACGGCGTGGCGGGCGACATACAGGTCCTGATTGAAGAAGAGCCGCATCCCCATTTTGTGCGTGACGAAAACGACCTGATATACAATCTGCTCCTGACGGTTTCCCAAGCCACCCTCGGCGATACCGTCGAAGTGCCCACCTTGGACGGAAAGGCCCGAATAAAAATCGAACCCGGCACACAGCCCGGCAAAGTGCTCCGCCTGCGTGGGAAGGGGCTTCCCTCGGTCCAAGGCTACGGCCACGGCACCGGTGACATGGTCGTCAACATCAGCGTCTACATCCCTGAAAACCTGAACAAAGAGGAGAAAGCCTTCTTCGAAAAAATAAAAGACAGCGACAATCTCCGTCCGAGTTCAAGCATCAAAGAAACCATCTTCCGCAAATTCCGCTCATACTTCGAATGATGACGTATCAGGAAACGCTGGCCTATTTATACGAAAGCGCCCCGCTCTTCCAACAAATAGGAGGGGGGGCCTACAAGGCGGGCTTAGAAACGACATGGAAACTCGACGCCCACTTCCTGCATCCGCATCAAACATTCAGGAGCATTCATGTTGCAGGCACGAACGGAAAGGGAACCTGCTCCCACTCCATCGCCGCCGTCCTTCAAACCGCAGGCTATCGTGTCGGACTATACACGTCGCCACATCTGACGGACTTCCGCGAACGTATCCGAGTAAACGGCAAAATGATGCCCAAGGACTACGTAATTCACTTCGTAGAAAAAGAACGCGATTTCTTCGAGCCTCTTCACCCTTCCTTTTTCGAGCTGACCACGGCACTGGCGTTCAAGTATTTTTCTGACATGAACGTCGACGTGGCCGTTGTCGAAGTCGGATTAGGCGGCCGTCTGGACTGCACGAACATCATCACTCCGGCGCTGAGCCTCATTACGAACATCAGCCTCGACCATACACAATTTCTCGGCACCACACTAACCGCTATTGCCAAGGAGAAGGCCGGCATTATCAAAAAGGGCATTCCGGCTGTTGTCGGAGAGGCCACGCCCGAAACGCGGCCTGTGTTTCAGCACGAAGCAGACGAACAGAAAGCCCCGCTTGTTTTTGCAGAGGACGCCCCCGAGATCATATCCGCCCGAGAGGACCAAGAAGGAAACACGCTCTATGATACACGCACTTTCGGCATCATCAAGAGCCAACTGAACGGCAGCTACCAGAAGCGGAACATGAATACACTCCTTACGGCACTCTGCATGCTCAGCCGCAACGGGAGTTTTCAATTCACGCCAGACCAAGTACGCGAGGGCTTGGCACACGTTGAAGAGCTGACCGGACTCCGCGGCCGCTGGCAAACGATCCGGACTTCGCCCAAAGTCATTTGCGACACCGGGCACAACGTCGGTGCATGGACTTACCTCTCCGCACAAATACAACGCCAGAAATGCCCCACCCTCCGCGTCGTATTCGGAATGGCTGCCGACAAAGACGTCGACGCCGTACTAGCCCTCCTGCCGACAGACGCAGTCTACTATTTCACGAAAGCATCCGTCCGCCGTGCCCTGAGCGAGCAACACCTACAAACTATGGCGCAGGCCCACGGTCTCAAAGGGCGAACATTTTCATCCGTGGCTGAAGCCTACCACCAAGCTCTGGACGAGGCATCCCCAGACGACTTCATTTTTGTAGGAGGCAGCAGTTTTATTGTCGCTGACCTACTTTCTTATCTCCATCCACACTCCAATGATTGACATTTGCTGTGTCGGACACATCACGCTCGACAAAATTACCACTCCGTCGCTGACCCGATTCATGCCGGGAGGGACCGCATACTATTTTACCGAAGGCATCCGTCATCTCAGACCTGTACAATACCAGCTCGTCACCGCGATCGGTGAGAATGAACTCCGGGTCGTAAAACGACTGAGGGAGACTGGCACTCCTGTCAGACTCGTTCACAGTGAAAACAGCGTCTTCTTTGAAAACATCTATGGGGCAGACACAAACCGCAGAGAACAACGTGTCCACTCCAAAGCATCCTCTTTCCGCATACAGGACCTTGAGCACATAGACGCAAAAATCTATCACCTCGGCAGCCTCTTGGCCGACGATTTTTCCCCAGATCTCATTCCCTATCTGCACCGGAAGGGAAAAGTGTCACTCGACGTTCAAGGTCTGTTGCGCGAAGTGAAAGGCGAAGATGTCTTTGCCACAGACTGGGAGGCCAAGCACGAGCTACTGCCATACGTAGACATCCTGAAAGTCAACGAATACGAAATGGAAGTGCTTACCGGATGTGACGAGGCGCACGAAGCCGCACGACGCTTAGCCGACTGGGGATGCCCGGAAGTCTGCATCACGCAAGGCAGTTACGGTTCTCTTATCTTTGCCGAAGGACAGTTTTACGAGATACCGGCCTACAAGCCCAGCCAAATTGTCGATGTAACGGGCTGCGGCGACACCTACTCGACCGGATATCTCTACAAACGCATCAAAGGGGCCGGATATGAGGAGGCAGGACATTTCGCCGCCGCCATGTCAACGCTCAAATTGCAAACCACGGGCCCCTTCACTCAATCAGAAGCAGACATCGAGCGCTTCCTTCGCGAAGGAGAAAAAATATAAACCCGACCCGCCGACGGAACATGACCGGCCTCACAGGCGGGAACTGCCGGATGGGCTCATTTTCTGCCCTTCAATAAATCGCAAACCTTTCGCGTCCGCACAGTCCGGCTGACAGGATTTTCTGTCAGCCGGACTGTGCTTTCTGTCAGCCAGAGCGTCACGCCCGTCTCGCTTCCGACAAAAACGCCCCCTCCTTTTCTCAATCACGACCGGACGCTTCGAACGGGAAACCCTGGCCTCACATGTTCTGTCCGTCTCCTCACATACTCCGTCTCACCGGGATTTGCCCGCCCATGTTTCGCAAAAAACAGACAGCGACGCGGGCGGGCCACAGAAAAACGTGCTTCTTCTTCGTTTCTCCGCCCGCCTTTCACTATATTTGTTGTAATCAGGTAGGTTTTATTTGACTATCAACAGAT
>USCX01000090.1 GCA_900553285.1 uncultured Prevotella sp. | reverse complement strand
CGGTGGATTTCGCGGTCCATGCGCCGGGCCACGGCGTCGAAGAAAGCCGCTTTGGGCAGGTCGGCCACTTCGTCGAGCCACGTGTTGACGGGCGCAGCCGTCTGGTAATGCACGTGCCCCTTGGGCCCGAAGAGGCCGGTCTGCATGTTCAGCAGGTCGTCCTCGCGGCTTTTCCTGAAGCCGGGGTCGTCGCGCTTCTGTTGGAACTCTTTGGCTTTGAGGAAGTCGCAGGGGTCGAACTCGTAGGAGATGGCCAGCGGCACGATGTGCAGGCTGCGCAGGCGGTCGGCCGGCGACCCCTCGCCGCCCATGGCGAGCATCTTGAGAAGCGAGTCCTGTGTGCGGTCGTCGGAGTCCTTGGCGCGCCCTTCGCGCTGGGCTATCCAGATGTTTTCCTTCTTCTGGGCGATGGCAAAGTGCATGTAACGGCTCAGCCGGGCACTGCTCTCGAGCATCTGCCTCATGCCGAGGGAGCGCTGCACGATGAACGACTTGTTGATGCGCACGAGTTTCTTGATCCAAGGATAGACGAGGAGGTTGTCGCCGATGGCGATTTCCACCGTCGTGGGAAAGCCGTTTTGGAGCAGGAGCAGGCTCAGGAACGCTGAGTCGAGCACGATGTCGCGGTGGTTCGACACGAAGGTGTAGTTGCTTATGGGGAGGCCCTGCGTGTTGAGGTCGAGCGACGTGCAGGCCTGGCTGGCGAGGTGCTCGATGAGCGGATAGAACACGTTCTTCTGCACTTCGAGGTTTGTCTTGCACTGGTGCAGCCGCTGCGCGAGCTGCTCGCGCGTGGCACCCGGAAAGAACGAGAGCGCTATGGGGAGGAACTGCGGGTCGTCAAGGAGCTCGTCGAACGCGCCGGGGAGTTCCTCGGGCGTGTAGGGGCGGATTTCGTCGAATTCGGCAGGGATGTTCATGGTCGTTGGCGTTGCGTCAGTCGTCCTGGTTCAGTTTTCCCTCGATGATGTCCGAGAGCACGTCTTTGATGTCGAGCCCGGCGGCCCTCACCTGCTGGGGGATGAAGCTGGTGGCCGTCATGCCGGGCGTCGTGTTGATTTCGAGCAGGTTCACTGTCTCGTGGCCGGGCTGGCCGGAGAGGATGTAGTCGATGCGTATGATGCCGTAGCAGCCGAGCTTTTCGTAGATGGACGACGTGATGCGGCCGACCCGTTCGGCGGTTTCGGGGGCGATGCGGGCGGGCGTGATTTCGTTCACCTTGCCGTTATATTTCGCGTCGTAGTCGAAGAACTCCTCGCTGGTGACCACCTCCGTGATGGGGAAGACTATGGTTTCCTCGCCCCTGCGGTAGCACCCGCAGGTGATTTCCGTGCCGGTCATGAGGCGCTCGACCAGGGCTTCATGGCTTTCCATGAGCGCCTTGTCGAGGGCGTCGGAGAGGGCGTCGGGGCTTTTCACCTTGGTCACGCCGAAGCTGCTGCCCCCGGCGTTGGGTTTGACAAAGCAGGGATAGCCCAGGCGCTGGCCCACGGCCTTGCTGTCGGGGCGCTCGCCCCCGCGGCGCACGAGGATGGAGTCGGCAATGTGGAAGTCGTCGCCTGCGAGCGGGCGGAGGAAGTTGTTGAGCGCATACTTGTTGAACGTCAGCGATTCGACAAGGACGTCGCTCGTCGAGTAGGGGAGCCCGATGAGGTCGAAGTAGCCTTGGAGGATGCCGTTTTCGCCCGGTGTGCCGTGAATGGTGATGTAGGCGAAGTCGAAGGCGTGGCGGCCGTCGGGGGCGGTGAAGCTGAAATCGTTGCGGTCGATGGGGCAGCACGTGTCGTGGTAGTCGACGTGCCAGTCGGTGCCTTTTATCTCGACGACGTAGCAGTCGTATTTCTCACGGTCCATAAACGTCATAAGGCCAGCTGCGCTGTGCAGCGATACGTCGTGTTCGGAGGAATCGCCTCCGGCGACAATAGCAATAGTGCGTTTCATGATGATGTTGAAGATAACGTATGTTGAATTCGGAGTGTCGTCAGTGGGTGGAAGCGAGGTTGCGGCTGAAAGCCCGCCAGCGCCCGATGAGTTCGGCCATGTCGGGCGGGAGCGGGGCTTCGAAGTCCATTTCCTGATGGGTGCGGGGGTGGCGGAAGCCGAGCGTGCGGGCGTGGAGCGCCTGGCGCGGGCAGCATGCGAAGCAGTGGTGAACGAACTGGCGGTAGCTGCCGGAGAGGCTGCCGCGGATGATTTGGTCGCCGCCGTAGCGGGCGTCGTTGAAGAGGGGGTGCCCGATGTGTTTCATGTGAGCGCGGATTTGATGGGTGCGGCCGGTTTCGAGGACGCATTCGACGAGCGTGACGAAACCGAAGCGCTCGATGACGTGCCAATGGGTGACGGCGCTTTTCCCTACGCCCGACCCGGGCGGAAAGACGGCCATCTGCATGCGGTCTTTGGGGTGGCGGGCGATGTTGCCTTCTATGCGGCCGTTGTCGGTCTCCATGTTGCCCCAGACAAGGGCGTTGTAGCGGCGGCGTGTCGTTTTGTTGAAGAACTGCAGGCCTAACCCCGTTTTGGCCAAGGGGGTCTTGGCTGCGACGATGAGCCCCGAGGTGTCTTTGTCTATGCGGTGGACGAGGCCCACGGACGGGTCGTTGGGGTCGTAGTCGGGGTTGTCGCGCAGGTGCCAGGCTATGGCGTTGACCAGCGTGCCGGTGTAGTTGCCGCAGCCGGGGTGGACGACGAGCCCGGCCGGCTTGTTGACGACGATGACGTCGGTGTCCTCATAGGTGATGTCGAGAGGGATGTTTTCCGGCTCGATGGTGCTGTCGTAGCGCGGCCGGTCGAGCAGGAGGGTCACGACGTCGGCGGGCTTGACCCGGTAGTTGCTTTTGACGGGCCGGCCGTTCACGTGGACGAAGCCCTGTCGGGCTGCCGTCTGGATGCGGTTGCGCGAGGTGTCGGGCAGGTGGTCGATGAGGAACTTGTCGACCCTGAGGAGTTGCTGGCCGCGGTCGGCCACGACGCGGAAGTGCTCGTAGAGCTGGGCGCCTTCTTCTTCGTCGAGGGGGGCGTCGCCGTTTTCCGGGTCGAAGTCTCCGGGAAGGGGCTCGTGGTTATTCGGCATAGGGGATGTGGTCATCGTCGGTTGGGGTGGAGTGGGGTCCGGCGGCGGGCGTGTGGTGGAAGGCGTCGCCGCTTTCCTCGTCGAGGGGCATGTCGCCTTCGTCAAAGAGGAAGTCGTCCGAGTAGTCTATGCTGTCGAGGGGGTAGGCGTCTTCGCTGCTCTGGCCGTTGCCGACGACGAGGACGATAGGCGTGTCTACGGAGATGCGCGTTCCGGCGCTGACGATGCGTCCGGCTGCCTTGACGCTGTAAACCCAGTCTTTCTCTCCCTCGATGTATTCGGTCGGTCCCAGTTTGAAGCCGATGGACGTCAGGCGTGATTCGGCTTCGCGCAGCGAGCTGTTGTCGGCGATGTCGGGCAGGGCGATGGTGGGCTGGGTGCCTGAGTTGAGGGTGAGGAAGATGGTGCGGCCGGGCTTGACGTCTTTTCCGGCCTTGACGGACTGGCCGAGGACGGCGCCGGCGGGCAGCGAACGTACAAAGCCGGAGGCGGTCACCTCCGACTGCAGGCCCAGCAGCTGCAATTTGGTGCGGGCCTCGCTTTCAGAGAGCCCCCGAAGGTCGGGCACGGTGACCTTTTCGCCGTGGTGGGTGTAGCGGTCGAGCGCGATGAGGATGCCGGCCACGAGGGCGACGGCCACGAGGGCCATGGCCAGGAAATTGCCCCATAGGATGGGGGCGCTCAGTTTTTTGAAGAATTCGCGTATCGTCATGCTGGGATTGTGCGCGTCCGTTTCTGTGGCCTTAAAAGCCGTGAGGCAAAGTTACGACAAAAAAACGAGAGAAGTAAAGGCTTCGTTTGAAAACCCCTTACCTCTCTCTTATGCCTTAAAGCACGGTGTGGTTAGCGCTTGCCGTGGATTTCGTCGGCCACGGTCAGCTTTTTGCGGCCTTTGGCGCGGCGGGAAGCCAGTACGCGGCGGCCGTTGGCTGTGGCCATGCGGTGACGGAAACCATGCTTGTTGTTTCTCTTTCTGTTGTGGGGTTGGAATGTTCTTTTCATGCTATGCTCGTTTTATTTATTTGTTCGGTTACCCATTTGGCGTGCAAATGTAGCGATATTTTTCGGAATGGACAAAACTTGTCCGGCTTTATTTGCGGTGGCCTTCGCCGGCTCCTGCGGGCGTGCGGGCCTCCCGGCGGTGGAGGTCCGGCTGCGGGGAGAAACAGGCAGGGCGGGCGGAAAAGCGGCCGCCCCGACGGTTCTTTGGGGCGCAGTGAGGCGGTTTGCGCCTGGAAACGCACGCGGCACGCTCAACGAAAAACCGCCGTCGGAAACGTGGTCCGAACGACGGTGATGGGGTTGGGTGATACGAACCGGTCAGGCTTCGGCAGCCGCCATGTTGGTACGTTTCTCTTTGATGCGGGCTTTCTTGCCGGTGAGTTTGCGCAAGTAGTAGAGCTTGGCGCGGCGTACCTTGCCGATTTTGTTCACCTCGACGCTGTCGATGTTCGGGGAGTTGAAGGGGAAAATACGCTCTACGCCTACCGAACCCGACATTTTGCGGACGGTGAAGCGTTTTTTGTTTTCGTGGCCGGTGATTTTGATGACCACGCCGCGATAGAGCTGGATACGCTCCTTGTTGCCTTCAATAATCTTGTAGGCTACGGTCACTGTGTCTCCGGCTTTGAACTTCGGCATGTCGATGCCGGAGGGGAACGCCTGTTCGGCGATTTTAATCAAATCTTCCATTGTTGGTACTTATTGTTTTTTGTCTGTCAGTCCCAGCACAACGTGCGCGGGCAACTCTTTTCCCGGCAGAGGTTGTGTGAAAGCGGTGCAAAGTAACGCTTTTTTTCTGAGGCGGCCAAGTTTTTTTTGTCTTTTTTTATGGTTCTGCGGGGTGGCCGGAGTTGGGCCCGGAAGGGGGCGACATGTTGAACTCGTTGCCTTCGCGGGCGTCGTCGAAGCCTTTTTCGTATCCCTCGCGGTAGCCGGCGACGTATTTTGCGCGGCTTTCGGCCGTTTTGAACGTGTTGCTTTCGTCGTAGGTGGCCTTGTGGGCGTTGGCGTGCCCGTCGTCGAGCCCGCTGTTGTAGCCGTCTTCATAACCGGCCTCGTAGGGCGGGCGGAGGTCGGTGCCGACGGTGTCGCTGACGGCCACGACGGGGAGGCTGTCGGTCGTGTCGAGGCTG
>USCX01000089.1 GCA_900553285.1 uncultured Prevotella sp. | reverse complement strand
CGTGGGCAGGTATACACCCCATCCGCCGGCTTCGTCCGGGAAGGTGGAGAAGTACGCGTCAATATGAACGGGTCTGCCGTAGCCGTCCATGCCGTTGTAGAAGCTTGGATAGAAATAGCCGTGAATGTTATTCGCGCCGTGCGTCGCGGCGTAAATGTCGCGCAGATAGTCCGTCAAGCGGCCGGACTGTTCATACACGGCCAGCGCCGTGCCATCCGTGTCCTTTGTCCAGCCGAGCAGGCGGTAGTCCTGCGTTTCGCTGCGATAGGTGACGGTCACGAGGTAGCGGGTGCCGTCCACCAGATATTCCTGCCCGTCGATATACGACAGGCCGGTATCGGTGCCCAGCATGAAGGTACGCCCGTCGGCATTTTCCGGCGCGATCGCAATTTTGTAACTCCACAGCTGCAAATCTCCCTCCGGGTCGAGGCCGGACAGGGATGCAAGCTGCTCGAGGTTCACCATCTGCGCGTCCTGCACCGTATCTGTTACAGTCTCAAATCCGCCGTCGGTCAGCACCTTGTTGCCACGCATACGAAGGATGTACCACGTAGCGTCCTCAGGCACGGTACCGTCGTCGGAAACGTCAGTCGTCTTGATAGGAGCATTCACATCATAGACGATGTAGAAGGTCTCACCATCATAGATATTCTCCTTCGTTACGGTGAGGGGAAGAGTAGCCTCATTCAACGAACCATCGTTGGTCAACTCTTCGTTGTACACGTAAAGTTCACCCAAGTCAGGAGCGGCAATAAGAGAATCGATGTCATAATAAATTTCATCTGTCCGGATGTCCTTATACGAGCCGTCAGCCGCTACATACACATACGTGAGGGAAACCATACGCCACGGGCGGTAAACCACGTCGATTGTCTGAGACTTGTCGGCGATGGCCTTGATAGGCGTCACGGCCGTGAAGCGGGAAAGACGCGGAGCCACGATAGAGTCGCCCGTAGTCACGCGAACAGGATTATCCATCTCTTCGGTGCCATCGTCAAAGGTGAAGTAACCAGAACTCTCACCTACCAAGCTCGGATCGATGGTGCTGTGGAATGTGATCCGCGGGTCAGACGAATAAGACAAGTTCAGCGAGAGTGCGCCATTCGTCAGCATGTCTTCCGTGAGCTTGAAGTAAGCAGCATCCGTAAAGACAGTTCCGTCAGCCTTCAACGCCGAACGCAACGTGTTGTTGGTGTATTCGGGGAAAGTGATTGAGTCGCCCAACATGGCCTCCACTTTAATCACACCCTCGTTGTTAGCCACTTCCGTAGGAAGCAGGTCGGAAAGTCCGGCATCCTCCAAAGTCACATCAGTGCTGCCATCGAAGAAGTTCATGTTATACGTAATGGGGACGAACGTGATGTTCTCCGGCACCTGATAGATGTTCCAGAAGGACCAAGAGGCTAAACCGGTAGCCCAACGCACGTTTCCGACGGCGGAGCTCCAGTTGGCATTACAGTTCAGGCGGGTAGTCGTTTCGCCTACTATCAGAGTCACACGCGTCGTGAGATTGTCATCCATCCACTCCGAAAGGCCATCCTGGTCGGTCGACGGCGTTTCAGAGTAAGGACGGAATTCCACGGCTGCGGCCGTTTCCTTCGGGCCCATCGTGATGTCCACGGCTGCGGCACCCGGCATCTGCAAGTAGGCCACACCGTCTTCGGCATTCTTCTGCCGCAAATAGTAGAGCGGCGTAGTGCCATCCGTAGCTGTCTGGCCGCTTTCCTCTACGATCCAAATCGAGTTCGCGTTGAAGTCGTCTGCGGGACCCACACCTTGAAACCAATGGTACGAATTGGTCCTCGAGATACTTTGAAAGGCCACATTCATTCCCGCCTTGATGGTAGACGCACCCACGCGAGTAAAGCCCTTCTCCGTACCCGGGACTTGTGCCCAACCGGTCAACGTACCGATGAGCACCAAGAGACTGAGTAATAATGTTTTTCTCATAAATGAAGAAGATTTGTTAAACACTGTTTTTAATCCATAGTATTGCGTTACTGATCACTGCTGCAAATATATTGTTTTTCAACCACAATAAAAACGAAACCGTCACAAGATTTCAAAATTTAACATTCGGAAAAGAAAAAAAAGGCTTAGACCTGCTTTCTGCGAAAACACAGGCTGCTCTTTCCGCCCCAGCCATGAAAAAAGGAGGTAGGGTCCGGACTTTCCTTTTTGCCGAAATTTCACATCCGCCCACTCCCTTTGGAAAGAATATATTACTTTTGCCCTGACAATACCGTGCGGCAAAAGCAACCTGCCACGACTCACCCGGCGCCGGGAGGCGCGGCGCGTCGCACCTCCCGGCAAGACACAAACCACAAACGGGATGAGGACAAGCGATGTCTCCCTGCTGTGACTTCCGCCGCACTACCCCTCATGTTCCACCAAGCCTCAACCGCCTTTCACTCCCCGCCCCATGCTTTCCATTCTCATTCCCACATATAATTATGACTGCTCGGCCCTGGCCCTTTCCTTGCGAAAGCAGGCGGAAGGACTGCACGCTGCGGTCGAAATACTGATTGGCGACGACGCATCGCCCCGCCATGACGTGGCCGTGGCGTGCAAGCGGTTGAACAAAGAGCCCGGAATAAGAAGCCTCCGGGCTCCACGGAACTTAGGCCGGGCGGCTGTACGAAACTGGCTGGGAAAGATGGCCTCGGGAGAGTGGCTGCTGTTTGTCGACAGCGACGGGATGCCTCCCGGCCCGGCTTTTTTGCGAAACTACCTGCAACAGGCCGCATCCGGACAGGCGGATGTGGTCTGCGGAGGCATCGTCCATCCCTCACACCTGCCGTCCGGCGGCACCAACCTCCGCTACCGTTACGAACGTCAGGCCGAAAAGAAACATACGGCCGCCGCGCGCCAGAAAAGGCCTTATGCCTCTTTCAGGTCGTTCAACTTCATGATTCGGCGGACCACGTTCCTCGCCCACGGCTTCGACGAGACGTTTCATGAATATGGGTACGAAGACGTGCTTTTCGGCTACCAGCTATCCGCAGCCGGTGTCCCAATCCGGCACATCGATAATCCGCTGCTCAACTGTGACCTTGAAGACAATCCTGCTTTCCTGAAAAAGACGGAAGAAGCGCTGCACACACTTGCCAAACACAAAGAACTGCTTGCGGAACGCGTCAAAGTCTCACGCCACCTGTCGCGCCTTCACCGCTTAAAGCTCCGCCGCCTTCTCGAAACAGTCTACCGCATGTCCCGAGCGCCGCTGCGAAAAAACCTGTCAGGACGCAAACCGTCACTGTTCCTCTTCAACGCCTATAAGTTGCTCTACCTCAATCATATATGGGGGTAACGAAAAAAGCGACCGCCCCGCCGCTACTTCTCTTCTCACCACAACGACTGATAAACCGGCCGGAACTTCCTTACAAACGCCTCTTCCGAAAATTCTTCCACTGCGATTCGGTTGGCCGCCGCAGCAAGCGCCTCAAAGTCCTGACCGGGCATTTGCCGCAGCGCGTCGACACACTCACTCATATTATTATATAGAAAGCCGTTCACGCCATGGCGCACGAATTCCGGTGTTCCTCCCGAATTGCGCGCAACGACCGGACAACCGTAAAAAAGAGCTTCAACCGTCACCCGCCCCAACCCTTCATCTTGCGAACACATCAAGAAAGCCGTGGCGCGACACAAATAAGGCCGGACGTCGGCGCAAAACCCCAACCACTCCACATGCTGTTCCACACCATAACGGGCCGCCGACGCCACGAGCACGTCGCGATAACCGGCCGGACAGTAGCCCAACATTTTCAGCACATAGCCTTTCCGGGCCAAGCCGGACCGCGCAAAGGCCTCGACAGCCCAACCCGCCCCCTTGCGCTCAGAAAGTGTGGCGGCACAGAACACGACGTACTTCTCCTTCCTCACATCCGCGACAGCTTCTGAGGCGGGACGGACTGCGTCTCTTATGCAATATGCCCGCCGCGCATGCTGCAACCCCCAATGCCGGAACACGGCGGACGTGATGGCGACGGCCGCGTCCGAACGGTATATCTTTTTTTTCAGTTCCCCCCATCCGCAAAAGGGACGCACACTAAAATCGCGGTCCTGGAACTCGCGCAAATGCCACACGTGAGGAACGCCCAGGCGGCGCGCCAGATGATAGCCCAAAGTGACCACACTGGAGTTTGAATGCACCAAACTCACTTTCCGTTTCCCCAAGCGCGCGCACAACATGCGCAGGCAGCGTCCGTTGGTCAGGTGATAGCGGACCAGCTTGGGGACAAACCTTATTTTGGTACGCAGACAGGGGAAAACCGTCGTGTTCAGCTCAAACGGGGCGGTCATGCACTCGCAGCCCGCAGCGGCGAAAAAATCATACACCGCGTCTCCGCGACCTCCCCGGACCACCACAATCGGGTGCACCTCGTCGCGCAGGGCATGTATCAGGTTCATCAACGAAAGCGCAGCGCCGCCCAACACTTTCTCCTCATGACAAATATAAACCACAGTCTTCTTTTCCATCGTCCTCACGCTTTCGCCCGACAGCTGTCCGCCGTCCTTCGACGGACCGGCCGCGCTTTGCAAAGATAATGAAAGGCGGGCGGAGAGACACAGAAAAAAACGTTTTTCTGCCGGATTGCCCGAACCGCATCCTATCCTCGTTAAACGAAAAACAGGGAAAAGGCAGGCACAAAGGCAAACACCGCGGCAGGAAACCGTTCCGGGGAAAGCCTCGACAAGGGCGCAAACAACATTTCCGCGAACATTCCGACCGGGAAAACGCCCGCCGTGGCCGAAAAACCTGTCAGTGCGACAGGAAAACCTATCAAGGCGACAGGATTTTCTAGCACCCTGACAGGTTTCCACATCAAGGAAGGGACACGGCCGCCCGCGCACCCCGGGCTTCGCCGCAGGCCTCCCGTTGCCCTTCCCAGGTCCGCGTATGTTCAGAAATGCTCACGCCGCAAGGGATAATTCCCCCTTAAATACTCGAAACGGTCGGGATGGGCTTTCAGCCGGACACTGTCGGTCAGCGGATCGTAGAGCTGGAGCATCCGCTCGAAAGGGTCGGCGGCCGGCACAAGGCCCTCCGGCAAGGCGGGAGGCTCGATGTCGAAGTGCACGTCGAGCCCGAAATGGCGGGCGACGGCTTCGAGGGCCATACGTGTACCCGTGGCCTTCCCGTCGGCCGAATAGCCCGCTATATGCGGCGTCCCGATAAACACACGGTCGAGAAGAGAAAGCGATATCCGGGGCTCGCCTTCCCATGTGTCGACGACGGCTGCCCTTATATCCCCCCTGTCGAGGGCGGCCAGAAGCGCATTGTTGTCGACCACCTCGCCCCGCGCGGCGTTGATAAGCACCGGGCGGCGCACCATCTTCGGGAAATCGGCCATGTGGTA
>USCX01000088.1 GCA_900553285.1 uncultured Prevotella sp. | reverse complement strand
CCATGACCGCGGCTTCATCGTCGGCCGGCGTACCTTCGGCAAGGGGCTTGTGCAGCGGCCCATCCCCCTGCCCGACGGTTCGATGATCCGCTTGACGGTGGCACATTATTATACACCGTCTGGCCGCTGCATACAGAAGCCTTACGAGAAAGGGAACAGGCGGGATTATGACATGGACTTGGTGAACCGATACAATCACGGTGAACTGATGAGTCCCGACAGTGTCCATCTTGACTCGACAAAAGTGTACAAAACGCTCGGAAGGGGCCGCACGGTCTATGGGGGCGGCGGAATCATGCCCGATTATTTCGTCCCGGCCGACACGACGGCTTACACCCGTTTTTATACCGCTTTGAGCAGGCAGAACATCATCAATGAGCTTTCGCTCCACTACATCGATCAGAACCGTAAGGCCCTCTCGAAAAGCTACCGTGACATCAAGGATTTCATGGACCGTTATGAAGTGCCGCAGAGCCTTGTCGACAGTATCATAGCCCGTGGTAAGGCGAAGAACGTGGCGCCCAAAGACAGCGCGGAGCTGGCTGCCACAATTCCGCAACTGCGTTTGATGCTTTCCGCACTGGTGGCTTATGACTTGTGGGACCGCTCAGCGTATTTTCATATCGTGAACGAACGTAATCCCATCGTCTTGAAGGCAGTTGAACTGCTGTCGAAAGAGCCGGACGAGGTGACGGGAATTTAAGTCCGGGCATAAAGAGAAAGCGCTTCCCGGGATGAGGTGGCCGACAGGCAGAGCCCATCCCGGGGAGCGCTTTCTTATGGGGAGCGCAGGGGGAGAAAACACTCAGAAGTTCTCGCGGATGAGGCGTGCGGTCTCTTCCATCTCGTCGGCAGGCAGTTGGAGCTTGGGCCGGCGGAAGTCCATGTCGCCCTCACCTTGTAGCGGGATGAGATGAATGTGGGCGTGCGGCACTTCGAGACCGAGCACGGCCATGCCGACTTTGCGGCAGGGACAGGCTTTCCGGATGGCCTTGGCCACCCGTTTGGCAAATACGGTCATGGCCGCGAGTTCCTCATCGTCGAGGTCGAACAGATAGTCCACCTCGTGTTTTGGAACCACCAGCGTGTGGCCTTTGACAATAGGATTGATGTCGAGGAATGCATAGAAGCGCTCATCCTCGGCGCACTTGTAGCTGGGGATTTCCCCGGCGATAATTTTGCTGAATACAGTCATGGTCGTATGATTGGAAAAAGGCCGGCGACGCGGGCCGCCGGCCACGTGGGGTTAGTAGCTGATGCTGATGATTTCGAGCTCGATGGTGCCTTGTGGGATTTTCACGTTCACCACGTCGCCCACTTTCCTGCCGAGCAGGCCTTGCGCGATGGGGGTCGTTGAGGAGATTTTGCCTTCACGCAGGTTCGCTTCGCTCTCGCTGACGATGGTGTATTTCATCTTCATGCCCGTTTTGGTGTTTTTCATTTCCACGGTCGAGAGAATCTGTACCACGTCGGTTTTCAGCTTCGAGGGGTCGATGATTTTGGCCTCGGCAATGCTGGCTTTGAGCTGGTTGATTTTAATTTCGAGCATGGCCTGGGCTTCCTTGGCGGCATCGTACTCACTGTTCTCTGAAAGGTCGCCCTTGTCGCGTGCCTCAGCGATAGCAGCCGAAGCCTTGGGGCGCTCCACGGTTTCCAGTTGTTTGAGTTGGGCAACCATTTTGTCGTAGCCTTCTTGGGTCATGTAAGCCATTTCTGTGTCTATTTTAAGTGTTTTACAATATGCTTTTCGTGTGCCGGAGGCAGTATAACAAGAAAAAGAATTCCTGCCCGTTAAGGCTGGAACCCTTTCTGTATCATCCTCCTATTTCTGGGTGCAAAGATACGCCCTTTTCGTAAAACGCCCAAATAAAAAAGAACGTTTTAGCATACCTTAGGGAAAGAGGAGCGGCCTTGCCGGCTGACGGGATGCCGTGGCGGCATGGCGTCCCGCCCTTGTTCCGGAAGCAGGAGGCGGCGGGGCTTCCCCGACCGCAGCGACAGAAAAAAGAGGCGCAGTGAGCTTCCCTCTCGTCACTGCGGCCGTATAGGGGTGGCGCAGTGACAGGCCTTTCCACCCCGAGGTCCTGAAAATGTCGGGCCAAAGGTGATTTTCATCCTGCGGCAGTCTATATCTCAAAGATAATCACTAAATTTGTGCGATTTTTGACGATTTATAAGGAAACAATAAAAGAAATTCAGATGAACGTGATTACAAAAACCGTCGAGCTGCCTGATGGACGTACGATAAGCATCGAGACGGGGAAGTTGGCTAAGCAAGCCGACGGCGCAGTCATGCTGCGGATGGGCAACACGATGTTGCTTGCCACGGTGGTGGCCGCCAAAGACGCTGTGCCTGGGACGGATTTCATGCCGTTGCAGTGCGATTACAGAGAGAAGTATTCAGCCGCCGGCCGCTTTCCCGGCGGTTTCACCAAACGCGAGGGTCGTCCTTCTGACTATGAAATCCTGACTTCCCGCTTGGTCGACCGTGCTTTACGTCCTCTTTTCCCCGACAACTATCACGCCGAGGTTTACGTGAACATCACGCTGTATTCGGCCGACGGAGTGGACATGCCCGACGCCTTGGCCGGATTTGCCGCGTCGGCCGCTCTGGCCTGCTCGGACATACCGTTTCTCGGTCCCATCTCTGAGTGCCGCGTGGCCCGCATCGACGGTAAATACGTCATCAACCCGACATTCGAACAACTCGCTGCCGCAGACATGGATATCATGGTGGGCGCCACGGAGGAGAACATCATGATGGTGGAAGGCGAAATGGACGAAGTGTCCGAGCAGGACCTGCTCGGTGCGCTCAAAGCCGCCCATGAAGCCATCAAGCCGATGTGCCGTTTGCAGAAAGAACTTTCCAAGGAACTCGGCACCGACGTGAAACGCGAGTATTGTCATGAAGTGAACGACGAAGAGCTTCGTGAAGCCGTGCGTCAGGCTTGCTACGACAAGGCCTATGCCATTGCCGAAGCCGGCGACCACGACAAACATGAACGCGAGGACGCTTTCACGAAAATCCGTGAGGATTTCAAGGAAGAGTATGCCGCCGCTCATGCCGACCTCGGCGCTGACGAGTTGGAGGAAAAGAATACGCTCATCGACCGCTATTATCACGACGTGGAGCGCGACGCCATGCGCCGTTGTATCCTCGACGAAGGCAAGCGCCTCGACGGCCGTGCCACGACCGACATCCGCCCAATCTGGTGCGAGGCCGGCCCGCTGCCCATGCCCCATGGCTCTGCCATCTTTACCCGGGGCGAAACACAGGCCCTGGCTACGTGTACACTTGGCACGAAACTCGACGAGAAGATGGTGGACGACGTGCTCGACAAGAGTTACATGCGTTTCCTCCTTCACTACAATTTCCCGCCCTTCTCAACCGGCGAGGCCAAGGCCCAACGCAGTGTGGGCCGTCGTGAGATAGGTCATGGCCATCTGGCATGGCGCGCGCTCAAAGGCCAGTTGCCCAAGGATTTCCCCTATACGGTCCGCATCGTTTCGGACATCCTCGAATCGAACGGGTCGTCGTCGATGGCTACGGTCTGTGCCGGGACGTTGGCCCTGATGGATGCCGGTGTGCCCATCAAAGCTCCCGTTTCGGGCATTGCCATGGGACTTATCAAAAATCCCGGTGAAGAGAAATATGCCGTCCTTTCTGATATTCTCGGCGATGAGGACCACTTGGGCGACATGGACTTCAAGACAACCGGCACACGCAAAGGTCTGACGGCCACGCAGATGGACATCAAGTGCGACGGCCTGTCGTATGAAATCCTTGAAAAAGCCCTGATGCAGGCCAAGGCTGGCCGCGAGCACATCCTCGGCAAGATGCTTGAAACGCTCGACCGTCCGCGCGCTGACTACAAGCCCCAGGTTCCGCGTATGGAGCAGTTCACCATTCCCAAAGAGTTTATCGGCGCCGTTATCGGCCCGGGCGGAAAAATCATCCAGGGAATACAGGAAGAAACCGGTGCGACCATCACGATTGACGAAGAGGACGGCGTAGGCAAAGTGCAGGTAAGCGCTCCCGACAAAAACTCCATCGAGGCTGCCGTAGGAAAGATCCGCGCAATCGTGGCCATCCCGGAAGTCGGCGAAGTGTATGACGCCAAGGTGATGAGCATTATGCCTTACGGATGCTTCGTTGAATTTATGCCGGGCCGGGAAGGTCTGCTCCATATCAGTGAGATTGCATGGCGCCGTCTCGAAACCGTGGAGGAAGCCGGTATCAAAGAAGGCGATATCATCCGCGTAAAACTTCTCGACATCGATGAAAAAACCGGAAAGTACCGTCTTTCTCACCGTGTGCTGGAAGAAAAACCGGCCGATTACGAGGAGCGCCCGGCTCGCCGCGAACGTGGCGGGGGAGAAAACCGCGGAGCACGGCGTGCCAACCGCTGACGTCTTGTAAAAGAATGAATGATGAATGAATGGGACTGAGGTCCCGGGCCATAGCGAAAGACGTCCTGACTTGTTCGGGACGTCTTTTCTTTCGCTCAGGAAAGATGGCGGGGAAAGCAGTCTTCATGATGTTTGTTGTGACCAACCCGAAATGCAATGACCAGCAAGAAAAAGAACTGTTTGTCACTTTGTTATAATACGCAAGGACTTGTGGAGGCCGGATGCGACGAAGCCGGCCGCGGATGCCTGGCCGGAAGTGTGTTTGCCGCCGCTGTGATTTTCCCGGAGGGATATGCCAATGACCGTCTCGACGATTCGAAACGTCTGACGGCGGCGCAGCGTTATGCCTTACGTGAAGTCATTATGCGCGATGCCGTGGCATGGGCCGTCGGCGAGGTGAGTCCGCGCGAAATCGACGAAATGAACATACTCAACGCCTCAATCGAAGCGATGCATCGGGCGTTGTCGGTCCTGAGGGTGCGGCCGGAGTTCATTATTGTCGACGGAAATCGTTTCAGGCCCTTTGAGGATGTGCCCTATCAGACCGTTGTGAAAGGCGATCACAAGTACCAGTCGATTGCGGCGGCTTCCATTTTGGCGAAGGTGACGCGGGACCGCATCATGCGCGAGTTGGACGCGCAGTATCCGCAATACGGCTTCGCCGTCCACAAGGGCTACGGCACCAGGCGGCACTATGCCGCGCTGCGCGAGTATGGTCCGTGCGAGATTCACCGGCGGACGTTTCTCAAAAAGCTCCATGGAGACTAAGGCAAAGCTCGGTCCGTGGGGCGAGGCGCTGGCAGCGGAGAGTGCCTCCGTGTAACGGCAATATCCGAAAAGAATTTGCAAGGTATTTGACAATTCGTTCCCGATGGGGTACAATGTTTTCACGACCGGGTCGGACAGCCGCGGACGCATGCCGAAAGGCAGCGGATGAGGAAAGTCCGGGCTCCACAGGGCA
>USCX01000087.1 GCA_900553285.1 uncultured Prevotella sp. | reverse complement strand
ATGGCTTTCCTCGGCGCCGAGGAGTTCGGTTTTGCCACGGCTGCCCTTGTCGTCATGGGCTGCGTCATGATGCGCAAGTGCTCCCAGAACACGTGCCCGGTCGGCGTGGCGACGCAAGATGCGGCGTTGCGCAAACATTTCACCGGCCGCAGCGAATATCTGGTTAACTATTTCCGGTTCCTGGCGCAGGAAGTGCGCGAACTGTTGGCCCAGCTGGGTGCTGAAAAGTTCGACGACATCGTCGGTCACACGGAGCTCATCGTCCGCAAGCCGCTTACGGGTCAGCCCAAGCACGCCATGCTCTCGTTCGACAGCCTGTTGGCCCGCGTCGGCGGCCACCGTGCCTTGCATCATGCCGAGCCTCAGCATCTCGACCTGACGAGGGCGAAAGACGTCGATATCCTTCGCAAGATTGACGAAGTACAGGGCTTGCAGGGCATATCGATGGTGACGGACATCCGCAACACCGACCGCTCGGTCGGCGCGCTCCTCTCGGGCGAGGTGACGAGACGTTACGGCCGTGCCGGTCTGGGCAGTCGTGAAATCGACGTGAAGTTCATGGGGTCGGCGGGACAGTCGTTCGGCGCCTTCCTTGTGCCGGGTGTCCGTTTCGTGCTCGAAGGCGAGGCCAACGACTATTTGGGCAAGAGCCTTTCCGGCGGCCGCATTGTCGTTGTCCCGCCCGCCGGAAGCTCTTTTGACCCCGGCGCGAGCGTCATCGCGGGCAACACGCTCCTTTATGGGGCTACGAGTGGCGAAGTCTATATTCACGGTCAGGTCGGCGAGCGCTTTGCCGTGCGCAATTCGGGAGCCGTGGCCGTCGTCGAGGGGGCCGGCGACCACTGTTGCGAATACATGACGGGCGGCCGCGTCGTCGTGCTCGGCCCTACGGGGCGCAATTTCGCCGCCGGCATGTCGGGCGGCATCGCCTATGTCTGGAATCCCGACGGCGATTTTGACGACCACTGCAACATGGAAATGGTGGAACTGTCACTGATTGAGGAAAACGCCGCGCGAAAAGAACTTTACGCCCTCATCCGTCAGCATTTTCTCTACACCGGCTCGAAGCGGGCCGGGCTCTTGCTCGAAGAGTGGCCGGGGCGTGTGGGCGAGTTCATCCAAGTGACGCCCGTAGAGTACATGAAAGTCTTGCACGAGCAGCAGATGCAGCGCCTTGAACGCCGCATCGCCGATGCCGCACGTGAGAACGCATAGTCAAACCGTCAAACAGAAAACAATATATGGGAGATCCGAAAGCTTTTCTTACCGTTCCGCGAAAGGAGGCCGGCTACCGTCCGGTCTACGAGCGGATTAAGGATTTCAGCCAGGTCGAGCAGACGCTCAACAGCCACGACCGCCGGCAGCAGGCGTCGCGCTGTATGGACTGCGGCGTACCCTTCTGCCACTGGGCATGTCCGCTGGGCAATAAAGACCCGGAATTCCAAGACGCGCTCTACCGGGGCAAATGGCGCGAAGCCTATCAAATACTGAACAGTACGAATGATTTTCCGGAATTTACGGGACGCATCTGCCCTGCCCTTTGCGAGAAGTCGTGCGTACTGAAACTCTCGTGCAACGAACCGGTCACTATCCGCGAGAACGAAGCCGCCATTGCCGAGGCTGCTTTTCGCGAGGGCTACATCACCCCCCTCCAGCCCGAACGCAACGGAAAGAAAGTAGCCGTCATCGGCGCCGGCCCTGCCGGATTGAGCGTTGCCGTACGGCTGAACGCCAAAGGTTACGAAGTTACCCTATTCGACAGCAAACCGATGCCGGGAGGACTGCTGCGCTATGGCATCCCCAACTTCAAGCTGGACAAAGCCGTCATCGACCGCCGCATGAAAATCCTCGAGGCCGAAGGTATCTTGTTCAAGATGGGAGTCCATGTCGATGTGCAGAAACTGCCCGTCGGATTCGATGCCTACGCCATTTGTACCGGTACGCCCACCGCCCGCGACCTCTCCATTCCGGGCAGGGAGCTGAAAGGCATCTACTTTGCCCTCGACATGCTGGCACAGCAGAACCATATTCTGGATGGAGATACCTTCCCGAAAGACCAACTCGTTAACGCCCGCGGCAAACGGGTACTCGTCATCGGCGGCGGCGATACCGGGTCTGACTGTATAGGCACCAGCATTCGCCAGGGAGCCGTCAGCGTAACCCAGATTGAAATTATGCCCCAACCACCCATAGGACACAACCCGGATACTCCCTGGCCGCAATGGCCCGTCGTACTGAAAACCACCAGCAGCCACGAAGAAGGCTGTACCCGTCGATGGTCCCTCGCCTCTACCCGGTTCATCGGGAAGAATGGCAAGGTATGCGGTGTGGAAGTGGAAGAAGTGGAGTGGCTTCCGGCAACAGACGGTAACCGCCCTACCATGAAATCTACGGGTAAGAAAGAGGTCATCGAAGCCGATATGGTGCTTCTTGCCATGGGTTTCCTCAAGCCCGAGCAACCGAAGTTTGCAGAGAACGTATTCGTGGCAGGCGATGCCGCCCACGGCGCCAGCCTCGTAGTACGTGCCTTGGCCGACGGACGACGAGTGGCAACAGAAATAGATCGTTACCTCGAACCTCTAAAAGAAAACAAGAAATGATTTCCCTTTCTTTAATTTTTAACCTTTAATTTTTAATTCTCATGTGTGGAATAGCAGGAATCTTCAACATACAGTCTCAAACTCCTGAATTGAGAAACAAAGCGCTACGGATGGCGCAGAAAATCCGTCATCGCGGACCGGACTGGAGTGGTATCTACGTAGGCGGCTCCGCCATCCTCGCCCACGAACGCCTCTCCATTGTCGACCCGGAATCCGGCGGACAACCCTTATATTCACCCGACCGCAAACAGGTGCTTGCCGTCAATGGCGAGATTTACAACCATCGCGACATCCGTGCCCGCTATGCCGGAAAATACGCCTTCCAGACAGGTTCCGACTGCGAAGTCATCCTTGCCCTTTACAAAGACAAAGGCATCCGCTTCCTCGAAGAGCTGAACGGCATCTTCGCCTTCGCCCTCTATGATGAAGAAACGGACGATTACCTCATCGCCCGTGACCCCATCGGCGTAATCCCCCTTTATATAGGACGCGACAAAGACGGACACATCTACTTCGGCAGTGAGCTGAAAGCCCTTGAGGGTTTCTGCGACGAGTACGAGCCTTTCCTTCCCGGCCACTACTACCGTGGGCGCGAGGGCAAGATGCACCGCTGGTACACCCGCGACTGGATGGACTATGCCGCTGTGAAAGACAACTACACCCCTGCCGCCGAACGCAATGCCGCGCCGGCTTCGATAGGCCGGACAGCCTACAGCACACAAGTCACGGCTGTGCACGACGCCCTTGAAGCCGCCGTACAGCGCCAGTTGATGTCCGACGTCCCCTACGGTGTCCTGCTCAGTGGCGGACTCGATTCTTCCGTCATCTCTGCCATCGCCAAGAAATATGCCGCCAAACGCATCGAGACAGACAACAAGGCAGATGCCTGGTGGCCGCAGCTCCATTCCTTCGCCGTCGGCTTGAAGGGTGCTCCCGACTTGATTAAAGCCCGCGAAGTGGCCCGTCATATCGGTACCGTGCATCACGAGATAAACTATACCGTTCAGGAAGGCCTCGATGCTGTCCGCGACGTCATCTATTTCATTGAGACTTATGACATAACCACTGTCCGCGCCTCCACCCCCATGTATCTGCTGGCACGTGTCATCAAAAGCATGGGCATCAAGATGGTACTCAGCGGCGAAGGTGCGGACGAGGTGTTCGGTGGTTACCTTTACTTCCACAAGGCGCCCACACCGCAAGCCTTTCACGAAGAAACCGTGCGCAAGCTCTCCAAACTGCATCTGTACGACTGCCTCCGTGCCAACAAAAGCCTTGCAGCCTGGGGAGTGGAAGGACGTGTCCCCTTCCTCGACAAAGAATTCCTGGATGTTGCCATGCGCATCAATCCGGCAGTCAAGATGTGCCCCGGCAAGGAGATAGAAAAGAAAGTAGTCCGCGAAGCCTTTGCCGACATACTCCCCCAGAGCGTTGCCTGGCGGCAGAAAGAACAGTTCTCCGACGGTGTGGGCTACAGTTGGATTGATACGCTGAAAGCCGTCACTGCCGCTGCCGTCAGCGACGAACAGATGGCACATGCCGCCGAACGCTTCCCGATACATACCCCGCAAAATAAGGAAGAGTATTACTATCGCACCATCTTCGAAGAGCATTTCCCCAGTGAAAGCGCGGCCCGAAGCGTTCCCAGCGTGCCCAGTGTGGCATGCTCCACCGCCGAAGCGCTGGCATGGGACGCCTCTTTCCAAGGAAAGAACGACCCCAGCGGACGAGCAGTAGCGGGGGTACACGAAGAAGCATACAAGGATTAAAAAAAGAGCTGCCGACAGATTTCCTGCCAGCAGCTCTTCTCATTTTTTATTTATCAAATCCTATCGGACTAAAACATCATTGTCTGTCCGCCAATCACACCTGCCACAGCACTCGCTACAGCAATAATAAGTTTCAAAATCACATTCCACGTTTTCTTCATAAAGATTATCCATTATCTGATTAATAATTCATAGCTACTGTTATCCCAGTGGATTCTCACCTTGGTCTCCATCCGAATCCGAGCCTCCTCCTTCCGAACCGGAGCCGCCATCTGTAGAAGTCTTCCCCTTAAGATAATCATCCAAACTCACCAAATCCAGCCTTTCTCCAGCACGGGTAGCAGCCTTCGATATCTTCAGTTCCCTATTCGCCTGAAAACAGATACGGACGCTCTCCACACTCTTGGCTGTCACGTCATCAGCCTTTTCCTCACCTTTCGATTTGGCTGCCAGTATAAAAACACCCAGCCCGGCTATATTAACCGTCTTTCCTTCCAGCAACTGCTCTTTCAGCTTTTCCACAAAGTTCTGCATCGTACTCTTGATGTCACCGATAGACAGAGAAGAGCGGTCCTGCATCTTCTGTGCAATAAACGCCAAATCCACGCTTTGCCCCAATGTTACCAACTGCGGATAATACTTCTTGGGAGAGTTTTCAACCCTGGGGTCCGACGGTCTCTCCACCGTCCTGAAAATTACACTCATACTTTTTTTTCTTTAGAGATTTAAATTCGTTTTCCTATTCACACGTTTCGTTGATCAACGATGCAAAGGTGAGGATTAAAAACTATGTAGCCAAAGAAAAAAGGTGCTTGGGAGTAGTTTTTCTGAGAAAAGTGATAAAGTGCTATAAATCAACAAAAAATATTTCTACAATATACAATTCTTCATTTCATCTACTATGTATCTCACATCCTCATCCATCACATAAGGACCGCTCGGCAAGCAAAGACCACGCTTGAACAAGCCCTCACTGACACCATTCACATAGGCAGGATTAGCCGCATAAACCGGCTGGAGATG
>USCX01000086.1 GCA_900553285.1 uncultured Prevotella sp. | reverse complement strand
CGCTGTCGCGAGCCAGGACAATGGCGGCGTCGCGTGCGTGATAGCGCGGAGCGGGGTCCTGCTGTTTGTATGAAGTCTCGTGCTCCTCGTCCACAATCACCAGGCCCAACCGCCTGAAAGGCAAGAACAAGGAAGAGCGCACGCCCAATATCAGGCCATAAGGCGACGGCCCTAACTGCCGCCGCCAGACTTCCACCCGTTCGGCGTCGGGAAACTTGGAATGATACACCCCCATCCGCCCGCCGAAAAGGCGTGAAAGGCGTTCTGTCAGTTGGGTGGTCAAGGCGATTTCGGGCACCAGATAAAGCACCTGCCTGCCCCGTGCGAGGGTCTCCGCGATAAGATGGGCATAGACTTCCGTCTTTCCGCTCGACGTCACGCCGTGGAGCAAACAGACGTCATGCCGCGCAAAAGCCACTTCGACTCCTTCTTTTGCCTGACGTTGCGCCTCGCTCAGGGGACGAAGCGCCGTGACCGCCCCGGACACCGGGCGCAGGCGTCCCACTTCATAGGCGTAAGTCGCCAGCACGCCTTTGGCGCACAAGGCCGCCAGGGCAGCCTCCGATCCGCCGCCCTGTCTCAACAGACTGCTTTTGCTCACCTCGGCCAGCATTTTCGGATTTTTCAGCCGCAAAGCCTCAGCGCCCCCCGCCATGTCGAGATAGGCCGCCAGCATAGCCTCCTGTTTCGGCGCTCTTTTCAATTCCGCAAAAAAAGCATCCAGTCTCTCCTCGTCGGCGTAAGCCTCGGTTAGGCGGACATGCGTCTCCGTCTTCGGCCTGAAACGGCGGGCCATGCTTTCCTTCATCACGACAGCCCCTTTGTCCATCAGCCGCCGCACGGCAGGCAAAAGGTTACGGACTTTAAGATCTTTTCCCAGCTGATGGACCGACCGCCCCACCTCCCCGCCGATGGCGGCCAGCAAAATATGCTCACGCTCAGACAGGGAAGCAGAAAAGTCCCAGTCGGGATTTAACTGCACGACACTCTCGCTCTCTAACTTCAACCCGGACGGCAGGGCGGCCCGCATCACCTCTCCGGGCGTACACATATAATATAAGGAAAGCCAGAGCCAGAACTTCAACTGTCCGGGCAAGACCACAGGGCCGTCGTCAATCACTTCGGCCACGTCCTTCACCTTCACGTCGCCGGCAGGGGCTTCGTCATGCAGACGCACTGCGATGGCGGTATAATACTTCCGGCCACCAAAAGGCACCACCACACGGCTGCCTTCTCCGACACGGGCGGACAACCCGTCCGGCAGGCTGTAAGTAAACAACCCCGGCAAGGCCAAAGGAACTACGACGTCGACATATTTCTTCTCCACCGTCAACCTGCTTTTTATGCGTCCAAAGCCCCTCCTGGGCATGCAACCCGACCAGGGAGAGACACACAAAGATACGACAATCTCCCGGCCCCGCCCCTCTTCGCCCCTCTTTCATCCGCCTGAACACGAAAAAAACGCCAATAATTTGCCTAATCTAAAAACAATCACTACCTTTGCGGCCTGCAAATAGTATCGAACAAACAAATTACAAAGTAAAAAATAAAGACAAAACATGATTGTAGTACCTGTAAAAGAGGGTGAAAACATCGAACGCGCCCTGAAAAAGTTCAAAAGAAAATACGAAAGAACCGGCATTATCAAAGAGTTGCGCCGCCGTCAGCAATATGACAAGCCTTCTGTCGTAAAACGCTTGGCCAAAGAGCACGCCGTTTACGTTCAGAAGCTTCACAGCATGGAAGACTAAGCACGATCAACAACTATCTCTCATAACATCCCAAGGGAATGTGCCGCCTCAAGCAGGGCGATGCGTTCCTTTTTTTGGCTCTATCGCAAGCCGATCGCTGTAAAAAACAATAAAGTAGAATCGATGATAAACAAAAGCGTATGCGTCGTCGCTTTGGGTGAGGTTTTGTGGGATTTGTTGCCTGAGGGGCCGAGATTGGGAGGTGCACCGACTAACTTTGCCGCTCATGCATCACAATTTGGACTTGACGCCCAGATAGTCAGCGCTGTGGGCAATGACGAATTAGGACACAAGACCCTGGATCTGCTCCACAACTGGAGAATAGATCGGTCTGTCAGTGTTGTGCCGGAGCATCCTACCGGCACAGTAGGTGTAAACCTTGATACCGCGGGCATCCCGACCTACGACATCCACCCCAATGCAGCATGGGATTTCATCCCTTGGTCTACCGCACTCAATAGGCTGGCCCACCGCACTGATGCTGTTTGCTTCGGCACATTGGCCCAGCGTTCACCCCAAAGTCGCCAAACAATCCAGCGTTTCCTTGACACAATTCCTAAAGAAAGAAAATGCCTCCGTGTGTTCGACGTCAACTTGCGCCCACCCCACTGGACACCGGAAATTATTGCTGATGGACTAAAACAATGTAATATACTCAAACTTAACGATGAGGAGTTGCCACTCGTAGCTGCTGTCACTGGACTCTCCACTGACAAAAACGATCCTAATGCAACGGCTCGCCGATTGGTGGAGCACTACAAGTTACAGGCACTTATCCTGACTTGCGGTGCTGTGAACAGCCACATCTTAACGCCAATCGAGGAAAGTCACCTCGCCACGCCTCACGTTATTGTGGCTGACACCGTAGGCGCTGGCGACTCATTCACGGCCGCATTCGTTGCCTCACTTTTATCAGGACACACGATAACCGAGGCCCACCAAATCGCCGTACGCACTGCTGCCTATGTCTGTACGCAACATGGTGCCACTCCAATTCTCCCAAAAGATATCTGTAAACTATAGTTTTAACCCTAAGCATAACCGGACACCTTCCATGTAGCCCTACCTGAATAATAGTTCTACCGGGTATTAATATCAGATTTTCGCGTACCCATACCCGCTTTATATGACCATCCTGATCTTCTCATACGAAGCTCCTACCACTCTACCCCGTTCTACAACATCCTCCCCATTCAAGCTCTATTTCCCCATAAAGTAAATAAGCAAGTGTCGCTCATGGCCAAACTAACACCATAACCACTCTGATACGGTGATATAAGTGCTCAACGTAACCGTTTTCCATTCAATGTATGTCAAAACATACTTTCACAGTTAGGAAATGTAAGACGTAGCGATGTTCCCTATATCTAACCATCGTCGGCTACATCTCAGACCCAGACACTTTCACTGAGCCGCCACAAGAACCTTCATTTAGTCTACGTCTGCCCGCCTCGGGTAGGCTTAGACCTGTCGGAGATTAATATATAGAAACTTCACAGCATGGAAGACTAATCCCATAGATCCCACCTACACGCTCAAATATGCCCCGTCCGCTCCCATGGTGCGGACGGGGGATTTTTTCGTCCCTACCGGCCAAAGGCCTGCACCCCAGCCCTGCCCGGCTTTTCGGGCAGGGCGACCGTAAGAACCACCGCCCCGTCCGTAAAAACCGACGCTGCGATCCGCCACATTCCCGCCGCATAAAAAGTCCCCAACGGCATGTTTAACAAAATTTTAACCCCCCGATACAAATTTGGTCAATCTTTGTAATTTTGCCAGCGAAATACGGTTCACCCATACAGTGCCTCCGCACGCATCCGCATGCCTCCCGAGCCCTCATGACCGAAGTTACCGAAACGTTTGAGAACGTCACAGCCGGCTCTCCATGCCCCTGTCCGACCATACGGCCCGCCCACGTTGGGCCTTCCGGTCGCCCGGAAGGGACCGTCACGCCGGAAGGGCCTGCCCTCATCGAATGCAAGATTTCGGACGACGTCCCGTTCATCGTCCACACCGCAGACAGCCACGGCATAACAGACGGCACATGGTACGCCGCCTCGAGAACGATGCCCCACTCCCCGCACGCCACCCACGACGGCAACACCGGCATGAAAAGGACACGTTACAAGACAGCGACTGGTGCGTCTGACATTTTTATCGTATCTTTGTCCAACTTAACAGCAATTTCGCATGTCATTCAAACACTGTGCAAATCACATGAAAAAGAACCTGACTCACCCCGTCTGCCGGGGTGCGGTGGTATTGGCACTGGCCGTACCGCCGATGACGTCACTGGCCGCCTCACCCTCTGCCCCCACTCCGGGCATCGAACAGACGGCCCAACAAGTGACCGGTGTTAAGAAAACAGGAGCGACGACTGCCGAAGTCACACTGGCCAACGGACAGTGCCTCCTGCTCGATTTCTACGGCGACAACATCGTCCGCCTGTTCCAAGACCCCAAAGGCGGGCCCGTTCGCGACCCCGAAGCCAAGCCCGAGGCAAAAATTCTCGTGGCTCAGCCGCGCAAGGACATCAAAGGGCTCAATGTGGGCGAATCAGGCGACGGCTTCACCCTCACGACAGGGCGCGTAGCCGTGCAAATCGACAAGACGTCAGGGCTGATGCGCATCACCAACACCCAGACCGGACGTACCGTGATGGAAGAGACAGCCCCGGCCCTTTTTGAGAAGGACAAGGTGACCCTGACGCTCAAAGCCGCGCCCGACGAGTACTTCTACGGCGGCGGCGTGCAAAACGGCCGTTTCTCCCACCGGGGACAGCAAATCGCCATTGAGAACACCAACAGCTGGGTCGACGGCGGGGTCAGCTCGCCCGCCCCTTTCTATTGGTCCACGGGGGGCTACGGCATCATGTGGCACACATTCAAGAAAGGCACTTACGACTTCGGGACGGAGAAAGCCGGAGAAGTGAAGCTCAGCCACGACACGGACTACCTCGACCTCTTCGTCATGGTGGACGATACCCCGGTCAAGCTGCTCAACGACTATTACCAACTCACGGGCCATCCCGTCCTCATGCCCAAATTCGGTTTCTATGAAGGCCACCTCAACGCCTACAACCGCGACTACTGGAAAGAGAGCGCCGAAGGCAAGGGCATCCTCTTCGAAGACGGCAAGCGTTACGTGGAAAGCCAGAAGGACAACGGCGGCATCCGCGAGTCGCTCAACGGCGAGACGCCGGGCAGCTATCAGTTCTCGGCCCGTGCCGTCATCGACCGCTACAAGGCGCACGACATGCCCCTCGGCTGGATTCTGCCCAACGACGGCTATGCCACGGGCTACGGCCAGACCGGCTCCATCGACGGCAACATCGCCAACCTCAAAAACTTTGGCGACTATGCCCACCGGCAGGGCGTCGAAATCGGCCTATGGACACAATCGGACCTGTATCCCAAAGAAGGCATCGAGCCCCTCTTGCAGCGCGACATCGTCAAGGAAGTCGGCACCGCCGGCGTGCGCGTGCTGAAAACCGACGTGGCGTGGGTCGGCGCAGGATACAGCTTCGGCCTCAACGGCATCGCCGACGTGGCCGGCATCATGACGCGCGAGGGCCACGGCGCCCGCCCCTTCATCATCACTGTGGACGGGTGGGCCGGCACGCAGCGTTATGCCGGCGTGGGGACCGGCG
>USCX01000085.1 GCA_900553285.1 uncultured Prevotella sp. | reverse complement strand
TTATTAATCAGAATTCTGTTGCATTTGCAAGTTGAATTCAGCTATCTTCACCGCGACGTGAGCTGGATGTACTTCAACCACCGCATCCTCCGCGAGGCCCAGAAAGAGAACGTCCCCCTGCTCGAACGCCTTTCCTTCCTTGGCATCTACTCCAACAACCTCGACGAGTTTTTCCGCGTCCGGGTGGCGAGCATCAGCCGCATCGCCGAATACGACGACAAGAACGCCCGCAACGAATACAAGGAGGCCCGCGCGCTGCTCAAGAAGATTAACAAACTCAACAACGCCTACTCGAAAGAATATCAGGAGACCGTGACCCGCGTGACCGAAGGCCTGCGCCGCGAGGGCATCTGCCTGGTCGACGAGACGGAGATAGACGACGCGCAGCGGGCCTTTGTCCACGACTTCTTCCGCCGCGAGCTCAACGGGCATCTGGCCCCCATCTGGCTCGACCACATCAAGCGGTTCGACGACGAGGCCGACGACTGCATCTACCTAGCCGTGAAGCTGAACCGCGATGGCGTCAAACGCAACTATTACGCCGTCCTCCCGCTCCCCGTCAGCCGCGTGGGCCGCTTCGTGCGCCTTCCGGACCGCGAGGGCCGCAGCTACCTGATGTATCTCGACGACGTGGTGCGCTGCTGCCTTCCCCTGCTTTTCCCGGGCCTCCACTTCGACCGCTTCGAGGCTTACAGCTTCAAGTTCACCAAAGACGCGGAGATGGAAATCGACAACGACCTGCGCAACGGCCTGCTCCAAAAAATATCGAAGGGCGTCAAGAGCCGCCGGCTCGGCCTCCCGCTCCGCCTCATCTACGACGGGGCCATGCCCCAGGGCATGCTGCGCCGCGTCATGAACAAGCTCGACAACGAACGCCTCGACACGGCCCTCGCCGGCGGGAAATACCAGAACCACCGCGACCTCATGAACTTTCCGGACTGCGGCCGCAAGGACTTGAAGTACGCCGCCTGGCCCGCCATCCTGCGCCGCCGGCTCTCGGGCCAGGAAAGTCTTTTCGACCTCATCCGCCAGAAAGACCGCTTCCTCCATGTGCCTTACCACAGCTTCGACTCCTACATCCGCCTGCTCGGGGAAGCGGCCATCAACCCGGCGGTCAAGTCCGTCAAGACAACGCTCTACCGCCTGGCCAAGGACTCCAAAGTCGTCAAAGCCCTCATCACCGCCGCGCGCAACGGCAAGAAGGTGACTGTCGTCATCGAACTGCTCGCCCGCTTCGACGAGGCGTCGAACATCAATTGGAGCAAACGCATGCAGGACGCCGGCATCCACGTCATCTTCGGCGTCGAGGGACTCAAAGTGCACTCGAAAATCACGCACATCGGCTTTAAGAACGGCACAGACATCGCCTGCATCAGCACGGGCAACTTTCACGAAGGCAATGCCCGCGTGTACACAGACTGCCTGCTCATGACGGCCAACCGGGCCATCACGCAGGACGTCGACCGCGTCTTCCACTTCATCGAACGCCCCTACTCCCCCATCAAATTCCGCGAGCTGCTCGTCTCGCCCAACGAGATGAAAAAGCGCTTCCTGCGCCTCATCGACGCAGAGATAAAGAACCACCGCGCGGGCCTGCCGTCCGGCATCAAGATGAAAGTGAACCACATCACAGACCCCATCATGGTCGACAAGATTTACGAAGCCGCCAGCAGCGGCGTTCCGGTCGACCTGCTCGTGAGGGGCAACTGCTCGCTCGTGCCCGGCCAGCCGCAACTCGGAGGCCGCCTGAAAGTGGTGGGCATCATCGACCGCTTCCTCGAACACTCCCGCATCTTCATCTTCACCGGCGGCGGACAGGAGCAATGCTTTATCGGTTCGGCCGACTGGATGCCCCGCAATCTCGACTACCGCGTGGAGGTGGTCGCACCGGTCTACGACCCCGACATCCGCGCCGAACTCCATAAAATCGTCGAGCTGGGCCTTGCCGACAGCAGCCAAGGCCGCGTGGTCGACGGCGAAGGCAACGACTTCCCCCTCAGCCCCGGACCCGGCCAACCCCCCGTCCGTTCGCAGGAAGCGCTCTACAGACATTACCTCGAACTTGAAGAATCCCAACAGAAAGAATGAAAACCGTCAATTATGCAGCCATCGACATCGGCTCCAACGCGGCCCGCCTGCTCATCAAAAAGGTAGAGACTGACGGCGTGACGCCGGTATTCACGAAACAACTGTTCTTACGCGTTCCGCTGCGCCTGGGTTTCGACGTGTTCCGCGAGGGACGCGTTTCAGACGCCAAAGCAAAGAAGATGGAGCGCCTCATGAAGGCCTACCGCCAGCTCATGAAGATTTACGACGTCGACCGCTACCGGGCCTGCGCCACTTCGGCCATGCGCGACGCCGCCAACGGGCCCAAGCTCATCGAGAGCATCCTCAAAGACACCGGCATACAAATCGAAATCATTCCCGGCGAGGAGGAGGCCCGCATCGTGTATAACAACCACGTGGAGCAACTCGAAGACCGGGAAGGCAATTATGTGTATGTCGACGTCGGGGGCGGCAGCACGGAAATCAATTTTCTCACGAACGGCGAGCTGGTCTGCTCCCGCTCCTACAACATCGGCTCCATCCGCATCCTGAACGGCGGGGTCAGCGAGGCGGCCTGGCAGCGTATGCGCGACGAACTTTCAGAACTGGCCGCGTCCTACTCCGACGTGCACATCATCGGTTCGGGCGGCAATATCAACAAACTATACCGCCTGACTGGAAAGAAAGAGAAGAAGCGCATCCTGACCCTCGAAGAGCTGCGCGGACTTTACACCGCGCTCAAGCCCCTCACGCCCGAAGAGAGAATAAAAGAGTTCAAGCTGAAAACAGACCGCGCCGATGTCATCGTTCCGGCCGCAGAGATTTTCCTCACGGTGGCAGCGGCCGTGCGCGCCGTCGACATCAACGTGCCGGTCATAGGCCTTTGCGACGGCATCATCGACACGCTTTACAAAGCGGACTTCCCCGGCTGACCACCCGCCTTGGGCGGCAAGGACGGAGAGCCCGTTCATACAAACGTCCGGCAGCGTTTTCCCTCAGATGAGTTCGCTGCCGGACGTTCCTTTCTCCGTCTCAGACTGTTCCTTCACTATCTGTCGGCAGACACCGAGCGCCACGCCGGCGGGACGGTGCCCGCCCGGTAATACGCTTTCAGCTCTATTTCGAACACCAGCGTCGACCACCCCGGTATGGCGTTGCGGTCCGCCTCGCCGAAGCCGAGCTCATACGGCACGTAAACGCGCCAGAGATCGCCGATGTGCATGTACTGCACCGCCGTGCACAGCCCCAACGTCAGGCCGCCGACATACATCATCACGGGGTGGGCCGTCTCCGGGTTGAACACGTCCTCATAGTCTCCCGTGAGCCCCGTGTAGGAAAAGACATAGCCCTTGCGATAAACCTCGGTGTCGGCCAAGGCGTTAGGTATAAGCGTGCCGCGATAGTTCACACGGATTGAGTCCGTATAGATCGGACATCCGCTTCCGGTCCCGCGGTTGACGATTTGCACGCAAACGGAGTCGGCCGCCTCGCCGGGCTGCGAGGCATCGAGCGAGAGGTCCTTATAAATGCGCCAGTCGCAATGAGCCTCCCAGTCGGCCCCATACGTGGCCTGCGCCTGGGCAATGGCCTGACGGGCCGTCTGCATCTTCTCGGCAAAATAGGCCTCGTTCCGTTCTTTCCACCCGACCCACTGGGCGTCCGCTTCTTCCGTGTCGTCGCACGCCGTGAAGAGCGGCAGCGCCACGAGCATCAGGAGGAACAGTCTGATTATTCGTTTCATCTGTCAGGGCTTAACACAGTTTTTTGAGGAGCGACGTAAGACTCACCTTGTCTTCCAGCATCTCGCGGAGCTTGTCCACGGGCACACGTTCCTGCAACATGGTGTCGCGGTCGCGCAGGGTGACACAACCGTCGTTGGGCGTGTCGTGGTCCACGGTGATGCAGTATGGCGTACCGATGGCGTCCTGACGGCGGTAGCGCTTGCCGATGGAATCCTTCTCGTCGTATTTGCAGTTGAAGTGGAAGCGGAGATCGTTCATGATTTCGCGGGCCTTTTCGGGAAGGCCGTCTTTCTTCACGAGAGGCAGGACAGCCAGCTTCACCGGCGCCAACGCGGCCGGCAGGCGCAGCACAACGCGCGTCTCGCCGTTCTCGAGCTTCTCCTCGGCGTAGGAGTGGCACATGACGGAAAGGAACATGCGGTCCACACCGATACTCGTCTCGATGTCATAAGGCGTATAGCTCTCGTTGGTTTCGGGGTCGAAATACTTGATGGAGCGGCCGGAGAACTTCTCGTGCTGTTTCAGGTCGAAGTCGGTGCGGCTGTGAATGCCTTCCACCTCTTTGAAACCAAAGGGCATGCGGAACTCGATGTCGCAGGCCGCGTTGGCATAGTGTGCCAGCTTCTCGTGGTCGTGAAAGCGGTAGTTCTCCGCGCCGAAGCCCAAAGCCTGGTGCCACTTCATGCGCAGCTCTTTCCAGCGGCGGAACCACTCCATTTCGGTGCCCGGCTTGACAAAGAACTGCATCTCCATCTGTTCGAACTCGCGCATACGGAAAATGAACTGCCGGGCCACAATCTCGTTGCGGAAAGCCTTGCCGATCTGAGCGATGCCGAAGGGAATCTTCATGCGGCCCGTCTTCTGCACGTTAAGGTAGTTCACGAAGATGCCCTGCGCCGTTTCCGGACGCAGGTAAATGGTCGAGGCGCCGTCGGCCGTTGAGCCGACTTCCGTCTTGAACATGAGGTTGAACTGCCGCACGTCGGTCCAGTTGCGCGTGCCGCTGATGGGGCATACGATCTCTTCGTCGAGTATGATCTGTTTCAGCTCGGCCAGATCCATGTTGTTCATCGCTTTCGTGTACCGCTCATGCAGGGCGTCGCGCTTGGCCTGATGTTCGAGCACGCGGGGATTTGTGGCGCGGAACTTGGCTTCGTCGAAAGCCTCGCCGAAGCGTTTGGCCGCCTTGGCCACTTCCTTCTCGATTTTCTCCTCGTATTTGGCAATCTGGTCTTCGATGAGCACGTCAGCGCGATAGCGTTTCTTGCTGTCGCGGTTGTCAATGAGCGGGTCGTTGAAGGCGTCGACATGCCCCGAGGCCTTCCAGATGGTCGGGTGCATAAAGATGGCGCTGTCCAGCCCGACGATGTTGTCGTGCAGCAGCACCATGCTCTGCCACCAGTACTGCTTGATATTGTTTTTCAGCTCCACGCCGTTCTGACCGTAGTCGTAAACGGCAGCGAGCCCGTCGTAGATGTCGCTACTGGGAAAGACGAAGCCGTATTCCTTGCAGTGGGAAACGATTTTCTTGAACACATCTTCTTGAGCCATGCTTCTTTCTTTTTATGCGTAATAGATGATGATTTTTTGCCGACGGCAAAGATAGCGATTATCAGGGACATGGCCGCACGCCGCAGATTACTTTAACGGATGGGGCCGCCACGCCGCC
>USCX01000084.1 GCA_900553285.1 uncultured Prevotella sp. | reverse complement strand
CCGAGATCATTGTTGACTCTCAACAACTGACGGGTCGTCGAACCATACATGCTCGTCGTTACAGAATACAGCGTCTCCACTGGAATAAGAACGACTTTATTCCAATTCGGGTGGGCAGCCTCCCATACGGCATACTTAGCCTTACGGGCAGTTTCATCGTCTGTGGGCAGAACCCCAGACTCCATGTCACGCTGCGCACGACAAAAAGAGATCAGACGAGAGATATTTGTGAATGAATAAGCGTTTGTCGTACTGGAATAGCTGGCAAGAAAAGAAGTAATCTCGTCAGGCTTTTTCATCTTCTCGAAGAAACTGTACATTTCATCTTTCCGCACCATAAGCAACGTGCCTGGAATGTTTAAGCTATACTTGGCATTCACCTCATTGTTACGGCGTATGAAATCAATTCGCGCACTGTTAATCGAATCGTGGTAATGCACTCCGGCCACGATGTCGCTAACCGGCAGCTCTACCTCCGTGAAGATGCCGGAAGGAGTCTTGATATACGTATAATTATCCTGCCCTTCATCGACCAAGTCTTTCAAGCCTGTATTATCCACGTTCGTACTCTGGATGACCTCGGCTGTGGCTCCCATGCGTTGCATACCGTCTACAATCGTATCCCGCCCGTCGGAAAGCGTGGTATGGTAACGGAAATAGATATTGAGTGTCGACACATCTACGTCGACCATCGTACCGATTCCGCCTACGGTCTCAAAATAAAAGCCGGGACAGACATGCCGGATGAACTCATACGAATCCTTAAAGTAGTTAGGGTTCTCATAGTATTTGTTCAGGATATTCGACGCATATTCTTTCGGCAACTTCACGCGGATCTGCTTATAATAGCTTCTCGAATTCAAGAGGCTGTCCGCCACGGGCAGATCGCGCACCGCAAAGGTCAGTTCCTTCTGATAAGGCGAAGCGGAATTGACATACTGGCTCGCATCTACGTCGGTGTAGTACACGTTGCTCTCCTCCATCACGTTTGCCGTATCCAACTCCTGCACACGTATTTTCATCGTGTTCAGCGAATCGCCATAGTATGAGTTGATAAACACGCGGATGTCGCAAGAATCGGCAACCACTCTCCCGTTTTCGATTATCATCTTGTCACGCAACGGAAAGGAGTAGTTATCCATGATGTGGAACTGCGCCAAGAAATTACAAGTCGTCAACGTTTGCGTCTCGGGGTCAACAATACGCCCCAAACGGCAATCATTTGTTGTGGCCAACACCGAATCCACCAACAAAGAGCGACTATATATCTTAAATGTGTCTGCAACCACCGTCATACCGTCACTTCCGGGCATCACTTCTGTCCCGATAGCCGCCGTATCGTCATCGCACGACCCACAGACTGCGGCCGAAATCGCCATCACAGTCCACGCGGTCAGCAAATATAGCTTTTTCCGAAGAAACATAACAGTGAGGAATTACAAGAAACTACTGCTGCACTCCTGCATAAACCTGTTCGTAAAAATCACCGTATATTGCAGCCAGACTCTCCATACCGGGATTTTCCAGACAAGGCACGCCACAAGTTCGGGCATAAGCCAAAATTTCAGAACAAGCCCCTTCTTCGGCCTGCACGAAACCGTCGGAGAAGCGAACCGCCAAACGGTTGAGGACGTCCGGAGCAGAAAAATCCACATCTATGCTGTCAAGGAAACTTTCATCCACATCGCGGAACAACAGACTCCGTCTGAAATCTTCTGCCGGCATCGGCGCTGGCTGTTCGCCGTAAGCGGAATAAATCACCTTGGCACCGGAGAAAGGCGGATCGTCCTTATAGGCGGTCTTGATATACAGAGGGGCCAAAGCCGACATCCAACCGTGACAATGAATGACGTCAGGACACCAACGGAGCTTCTTCACCGTCTCGAGCACGCCACGTGCATAGAAAATAGCCCGCTCCACGTTGTCGGGGTATTCCTTGCCATCTTCGTCCACAAGCATCTGGCGTTTGTGAAAATAGTCATCGTTATCTATGAAGTAGACCTGCATTCTCGCGGCCTGTATCGACGCGACTTTGATAATCAGCGGATGGTCCGTGTCGTCGATAATGATATTCATGCCCGACAGGCGAATAACTTCATGCAGTTGATTACGGCGTTCATTTATTCCTCCCCAACGAGGCATGAAAGTGCGAATCTCACGACCTGTCTCCTGAATAGCCTGCGGCAAACGGCGTCCCGCCAATGACATCACACTATCTGGAACATATGGCGTAATCTCTTGGGTTATGAACAGAACCTTCTTGACATTCATACTTGCTTCTATAAAATTCAGTCGACGCAAAGATACAAAAAATCCGGCAAATAAGCGGTATTCCCCTGCCACTAATGACGCCTATCGCGGAGAAGGGGACTTTTATCGTCATAATTCTTCTATATATGGCAAAAAAACTGTTATTTTGCAGCCCGACAGACCTCAATTAAACAGAGAAAGCGATAATGAAAATCATTACGACTATTTCAGAATTAGACGCGGAATTGTCGGCCGCAAAAACGGCACACCGTTCTGTCGGGCTCGTCCCGACAATGGGAGCGCTGCATTCCGGCCACATGTCGCTGGTAAAACGCTCCACGGTGGAAAACGACATCACCGTAGTCAGCATTTTTGTCAACCCTACACAATTCAATGATAAGACAGACCTTGCCAGCTACCCCCGCACGCCTGAGGCCGACTGTCAGCTGCTTGAAAAGGAGGGAGCGACGATAGCGTTCGTTCCCTCGGTAGAGACCATGTACCCCGAGCCCGACACACGCCGTTTCAGCTATTCCCCGACGGACACGGTCATGGAAGGCGGCCGCCGGCCGGGCCACTTCAACGGCGTTTGCCAAATCGTGAGCAAACTTTTCATGCTCGTCAAACCCGACAAAGCCTATTTCGGCGAAAAGGACTTCCAGCAAATCGCAGTAATCAAGGCGATGGTGAAGGACCTCAGACTCCCCGTAGAGATATGCGCCTGCCCCATCGTCCGCGAAGCCAGCGGACTGGCGCTCAGCAGCCGGAACCAACTGTTAAGTCCGGCCGAAAAGGCACTGGCCGCAAACATTTACCGCACACTCAAAGAAAGCGTGGACTACGCCAAGACGCACGCTGTAAGCGACACACAACAGCATGTCATGCAAACGCTCAACGAAATTGACGGACTGCGGGTAGAATACTTTGAAATCGTCAACGGAGACACGCTCCAAAGCGTAAGTTCCTGGGAAGAGGCGCCCTATATCGTCGGCTGCATTACCGTATTCTGCGGAAGCCGCCCGGTACGCCTCATCGACAACATTAAATATAAGACACCATGCTGATTGAAGTCTTAAAGTCCAAAATCCACTGTGCCCGCGTAACGGAAGCCAACCTGCACTACATGGGCAGCATAACCATCGACGAGGACCTCATGGATGCCGCCGGCCTCATAGCGGGCGAACGTGTTTTCATTGTCGACAACAACAACGGCGAACGTTTCGACACCTACATCATCAAAGGCGAACGGGGCACGGGATGTATCTGCCTGAATGGAGCTGCCGCCCGGAAAGTACAAGTAGACGACATCGTCATCATCATGGCCTACGCCACTATGGACATTGAAGAAGCCAGGACCTTCAAGCCGAAAATCATTTTCCCCGATTCCACCACCAATCACCTTGTCCGATGAAAGACTTTCTCCATCTCTGCGCACAGAGATATTCCGTCAGGAAATACAAGGACACACCGGTGCCGCACGATGTCCTCACCTATATTCAGGAATGTACCCGTCTGGCCCCCTCGGCCGTCAACCGGCAGCCATGGAAGTTCTACCTTATCCACCAAGGTCCCACGCTCGAAAGGCTATGGGCATGTTATGACCGTCCGTGGTTCCGCGAGGCGCCTCTTTGCGTCGTGGCCTGCCGTCTCACGGCCGAAGAATGGATAAGAGAAGCCGACAAAAAACCGCATGGCGAAATCGACGTAAGCATAGCGGTAGAACACCTGTGCCTTGCCGCCGCCGAAAAAGGTGTCGGCACTTGCTGGGTATGCAATTTCGACGTAGAAGGTTGCCGCAAGGCCCTCGACCTGCCCTACGGTGTCGTCCCCGTCGCACTCATCCCCATGGGCTATCCAGCCGACGAGGCCATCCCGGCCAAACTCAGGAAAGACGTTTCGGCCACCTGGGAAGAAAGATAAAACGGCTGTATCCTACAAGACAGTGCCTCCCGACCGCAGGATTTCCTCTGTGGTGCGCGGAGGATTTTTTTTGACCGTCAACTCCCACGCCGGTGCCTCGGCCGAACATTCCACGTCCTCATAACGTTCCATACGTCCCCAGAAACGCTCAAACGGGTCCTGACTGGCTATGCCGCGGCTCAACACCACTTCATACTTGCACTCCGGAATCCTGTAGGTTCCGACTTTCTCCGGCACGACACGATAACCCTGCCAAGCCACAGCATAATAAACCCTACGGCCGCGCCGGACGCGCTGCTGCACCCGGCGGACGGGCACCTCGCTCACCTTACAGCCTTTCACCCTGGGCGCATCGGCTTTTTCCACGCGCTTCAATGGATAAGCTGAATAAAGCCAATAGACCACGAGGCAGCTGTCGCCTTCCACAAGCTCCTGTTTCTGGCATTCGGCCTGCACGAAAAAAACATCCGAGGCCTTGTCACGCCCCGACACGACCGCCACATTCCACATGAGGAGGCACAAAAGAACGATACTCCGACACATAAGGCTAAACCGGTTAAAGATTTTCACATTCTTCCAACCACAAGGCCGACGAGGCGTCGCTCGGCATGCGCCAGTCGCCGCGCGGACTGAGTGAGCAACTGCCGACCTTCGGCCCGTCGGGCAGGCAACTGCGCTTGAACTGTTGGGAGAAGAAACGGCGACAGAAAACCGTCAGCCATTTTTTGACGCACTCCTCATCATAACGACCGCCGAAGGCTTGCCGGGCAAGGAAATAGATTTTCGCGGGGCCGAACCCGTGACGCAGGAAATAATAGAGGAAAAAGTCGTGCAGCTCATACGGCCCGACCAGATCCTCTGTCTTTTGGGCAATCTCACCGTCTTTTGGCGGAAGAAGTTCCGGACTCACCGGTGTATCAAGGATATCCAGCAGAATTGCAGAAAGCTCTTCATCCCCGCAGGTATCCGCATAGTAGCGTACCAGATGGCGCACCAGGGTCTTTGGCACGGATACATTGACACCGTACATGGACATATGATCACCGTTATAGGTCGCCCAGCCAAGGGCAAGCTCGGACATGTCTCCGGTTCCGATGACCATGCCGCAGGTCTGATTTGCCACATCCATCAGAATCTGGGTACGCTCTCTGGCCTGGGAATTCTCATAGGTCACATCATGGACACTGCTGTCATGCCCAATATCACGGAAATGAATGTTGACCGCTTCCTTAATATCCACTTCCCGAAGCTGTGCCCCAAGACGTCTGGTCAGCTCACATGCATTATTGTAAGTACGGTCCGTGGTTCCAAAGCATGGC
>USCX01000083.1 GCA_900553285.1 uncultured Prevotella sp. | reverse complement strand
CGGGACATATACGAAAGCGGCGCCCACACACCGGAGGGCGCCGCTCGAAATCGGGACAGAGGGATTTAGGGCTCGACGGCCGTGAGGCGGAGTTTGTAGCTCAACGGCTTTTCCGGCACCCAGTAGACGGGGAGCGTGTCGACGTCGGCACCGCAGCTGGCGTTGCCCAGGCCGCGCTGGTAGGCGTTCAGCTGGAGCACGAGGTAGGGGCGGGGCGTCATTTCCCAGAGGTGGCTGGCCTTCATCAGGTCCTCGTCGGTCCAGGGCAGCACGGAGAACGACACGTCGCCCTCTGTGTCAATCTGCACGCCGCGGCCTGCGTCATCGGTCAGGCGCAGGGAGCGCAGTCCTTCGCGGTTGCCCATGGTCTGGGGCTTGACGTATTCCTCAAACATGCCTTCAACGGTTGTCCGGTACCGGCCGACGAGTACGCCGTCCTTGCGGTCCACATGGTTCTCCCACGGGCCGAGGGCATAGTAGTCGACGTGGTTCAGGGCGCTGTCGATGTTGCACATGAGGGCGGCCCGGCGCAGGTTTTTGGCGTGCGGCGTGAAGTGGGCGTCGACATCGACCGTCGCAGCGGGCGAGAAGGTGTAGGTGACGTCGGTCGAACAGAGCGAGCCGCTTCGGCTGGCGGTCACCACGACGAGGCCGTCTTTCTCTTCGACGCGGAGCGTGCCCGTGCTGTCGAGGCCATTGGACGTGTCGGTGAATCTGTCGTTTTCAATATAACGCTGGTTGTGGTAGACGAAGCTCTGGCCGGGAGCGAGCACGGCGCGTCCGCCGAGCGTGAGGGCGGTCATTTGTCCGGTGCGGGCGTCGAACGAGGCGACGAGCCCTTTGCCTTCGACACGGATGGCGTCGGCACTGCGTTCCACGTTGAGCTTTTCCCCTTTCCGGCTGGCTGCGGGAAGCGGGGCGCGGTCGGCCAGAGCAAACTGGCGCTGGGCTACGATGTGGCCGGCGGGCGCCCATGTGGTGGCCTTGTCGAGCGTGACGAAGACGTTGAGCATCACTTCTTTTCCTTGCTTGCGGGCTTTCTTCAGCGCAGATTTCGAAAGGCTGAGGGCGAGGCAGATGGAGTCGCCGGCCTTCACGTCGGGCAGCGACTGCGACTTCATCTTCTGGGGGTATCCGTCGACAACGAGCTGGTAGTCCAGGTTCAGGCCGCTGAGGCTGCGGAAGTCATATTTGTTCCTGACGCTCAGTTCGGCCGTGCCGTCGTCTGTGAAGTGGCGCAGGGCCAGTTTGACGTATTGTAGTGCGGCTTTGACTTCCTTGAGCTTCGGACTTTCGTGGCGCGACGAGGGGATGAGGCCGTTCGAGCAGAAGTTGCCCTGATGGGGGCCGGGGAAGTCGTAACCCGTGCGGATGCGTCCTTTCCAAGTGCCGGCTTTGATTTCGCGCGGCTCATAGATGGATTGGTCTACCCAGTCCCAAATGGCGCCGCCGATGATGGTCTTGCTGTTTTCGATGACGTTCCAGTACTCAGTGAGGTTGCCCGTCGCGTTGCCCATGGAGTGGGCATACTCGCAGATGAACATCGGTTTGTCGAAGAAGTCGGCGTAACGGTTCATCCAGTTCATTCCCGGATACATCTTCGAGTAGAGGTCGGAGAAGCGGTTGCCGCCGTAGGGTTTGCCGTCGCGTGTGCTTTCGTGGTGGATGGGACGCGGGTCGAGCTGCCGGACGGCGTCGTGGCAGTACTTGAAGTTTCCGCCGCCGCCGCACTCGTTGCCGAGGCTCCAAAAGATGATGGAAGGGTGGTTGCGGTCGCGCAGCACCATGCGGTCGACGCGGTCGACAAAGGCCGGAATCCACGAGGGCATGTCGCTGATGCCCTGATTGGCGTGGTCTTCGAGGTCGGCTTCGTCCATGCAGTACAGGCCGTAGTGGTCGAACATGGCATACATGCGTTCGGCGTTCGGATAGTGGGAGGTACGGATGGTGTTGATGTTGTTCCGTTTCATCAGCAGGACGTCGCGAAGCATTGTTTCCGTCGTCACGGCGCGTCCACGCAGCGGGTCGGTGTCGTGGCGGTTTACGCCTTTGAAGAAGACGCGCTTGCCGTTGACGTAAACGAGCGGGCCGTAGATCTTGATGTCGCGGAAGCCGTATTTGGTGCTGAACGCCATTTCGTCGTAGCCCTCTTCGTCGCGCTGGACGATGCGCACGGTATAGAGGTTGGGCGTTTCGGCCGTCCATGGGAGGAGGCCGTCGAGTTCAAAGGGGATGTTGACCACCTTGACGGTGTCTTTGGGCATGTAGGCAACGACCTTGGCAAGGCTGCGCACCTCGTTGCCCTGCGGGTCGAAGAGGCGGGCGATGAGCGTCTTCTTTCCGATGTCGCCGGCGCGGTTGTCGAGTGTCAGACGGACGTTCATGGTGCCCCGGCGGTAGCCAGAGGCGGAATCGAGGCGGCTGGTGATATAGTGGTCACGGATGGCGGTTGACGGGGTGCGGTAGACGTACACATCGCGGAAGATGCCGCTCATGCGGAACATGTCCTGGCATTCGAGGTAACTGCCGTCGGACCACCGGAACACCTGGACCGCCACGCGGTTGGCGCCAGTGCGGACGTAGTCGGTGATGTCGAATTCCGCTACGTTGTTCGAGCCTTGAGAGTAGCCGACATAGTGGCCATTGATGTAGACGAAGGCAGCGCTGTAGATGCCGCCGAAGTGGATGTAGGTCCGGTCGCCCTGGCGGTTAGGGGCACTGAGGTCGAAAACGCGGACATACGATCCCACGGGGTTGATGCCGTAGTTCTTTCCACCGTCGTTGAAACCGGGACGGGCCTTGATGTAAGGCGGGGTGTTGCTGTGGGGATATTCGACGTTGCAGTAGATGGGGCGGTCGTAGCCCTGCATTTCCCAGTTGGACGGCACGGGGATGGTGTCCCAGCGCGTCACGTCGTAGTCCTCCTTATAGAAATCGACAGGGCGCTGCGAGGGTTCGCTCACCAGTTTGAAGCGCCACGTGCCGTTCAGACTTTGATAATACGTGCTCTTCGTTTCGACCCACGGAGTGGCGTAGTAGGCCGCATCGTCGGTCATGGCCTTTTCGGAGGGGTAGGGCATGAATGTGGCGTGGCCCGGTTCCTTGTTCTCGGCAAAGCGAGTCTCGTCTTCCCAATAGGGCGACTGGATTTTCGGTTTCTCCACCCTGACGAAGCGGAACCACGATTCGCGGCCGGCCTGTGCAGCCGGAACGGGCTTGAGCAGCCCGTCGCTGACGGTGTAGACCAGCCCTTCTTTCTTGGAGGAGGCAGAGGCAATCTGCCACGTGTCGGCCTGCCCCTTGACGGGGAGGAATACGAATTGGGCGTTGTTCCATACGCCTTCCTTGGCCGGCCACTGAATCAGGCGGTCGAGGGACGGATTGCCGCCGCCGTCGTCGAAATTCTGCTGATAGAAGGCCCCGCCTATGACGCGGCGGTCGATGTCCAGCATCTTGACTTGCCAATACTGGCCGCGGTTGGCCGTGTCGACAGCTTCCGGGCGGATGCTTGCGTTGTTGCCTCCGTCGTCTCCATTGCCCAGCACGAGGCCATCGGTTCCGAGGGCCTCGATGCGGTAGGTGGCATTGATGTCGAATCCGGCGACGGGACTTTTTTCAAAGTGGAATTGTGCCGCTTTGTCGCTGAGGGCTTTGGTCTTGTCGATGAGTTCCACCGTTCCGTCGGCCTTGATGCGGGCGGCCAGTGTCGGACTGTTGGCCGGAACGAGCAGGCTGGCGTTTCCGGCAGGCTCGATGCGCCAGAGTTGTGATTCGTCCGAACCGTTGTTCTCCGTCAGGGCCATGCGGCCGTCGGCCGTGGCGTGGGCGGCCAGTCCGCTGAACGGATTGATGAGGCGGTAGCTGCCTGAGAGTTCCGTCAGGGTCCATTGTTGGTCCGCCGAGTGGGTGTCGGTCTTGGCCAGGGCGACGCCCGAACCCGACGTGCCGCTGCTCAGCACCTGTGTTTGCGTCGAGGCGGGGCGGATGAAATAGAGTTGGCCGGGCTCAAACTGCGTCTGGGCTTGTGACGGGAAGGCTGCACAAAGCCAGAGGAGCGACGCAAACAGTGTCGAAAGGATTAATTTCATTGGCGTGTGTTTTAGTAAGTGATGTTGTGTTTTAATGGGTTGTGTTCGGCACAAAGATAAGGATTTCTGTCTTGTCTGGCAAACGGTCTGTGTGCTAAACCGCTTTTCTTGTCCTGCCCGGCGCTGTGGCGGTCTTTCCTAAGTCGCCGACAGGAAAACCTATCAGGGCGACAGGATTTCCTGTCGCCCTGATAGGTTTTCGTGCCAGCCATGCGGGACGCCTTGCCGGCGTGGCTGTGTCTTTTCCGGGTGTGGACGGTTTTGTCCTCCGTCTGCGGGCTTATGCGGCCCCTTCGAGTGAATTCATCAGGATGACGAGGAAGACAATGGCTGTGATACCTACGTAAATCCAATCGCGGTTGAGCGAAAATTCAACCAGCGAGAGCAACACGCGGATGATGGGCGTCAGGATGAGTACGACGACGCCCAATTGTATCCACTCGGTCGCTTGCAGGTTCATCACGCCTTGGATGATGCCGGTGAGCGACGTGTAGTCGGCCGGTTCGCTGCGTTCGTCCACGGGGACGAACTGCGTGTAGTCCGGCATGGGGTCGCCGCCGTGACGCCAGAGGTAGTAGATGCCGCCGATGAAGGCGATGGCGCAGGCCACCGTGACGCCGGTGCGGAGCGCGCGGCCGATGGCTGTTCTTAAATCGTGTTTGGGAATGTCGGTGTGCATGGATGTCAGAATTTGCCGGTGAAACCGTTATAAATCATGTTGGCGGCGACGAGCAGGATGGCGACGGCAAAGATTTGCCGGAGCAGGGTGACCTTCATCCGCTTCAAGAGCCGTGCGCCGGTCAGGGCGCCGCCCAGCACGCCAATCATGACGGGACAGGCGATGCCGGGATCGATGTAGCCGCGTTGGATGTAGACCACGGCTGAGGCGGCTGCCGTGACGCCGATCATGAAGTTGCTTGTGGTTGTGCTTACCTTGAAGGGCACCTTCATCGTGCAGTCCATGGCCAGCACTTTGAGCACGCCGCTGCCGATGCCGAGCAGGCCCGAAAGCACGCCGGCCACCACCATGATGACGAAGCCCCAGACCACGTTCGTCAGCTGGTAGGCGACCATGCCGACACCCTTGACGGGATAGGTGCCGAAGAGCTTGAGCCGTCGGGCGGCGGCCGAACCGACCACGTCGCTGTGGTCCACTTTCCGCCTGTACTGCATGGCGGCCGTCAGGATGAGCACAAGACCGTAGATGATGGCTATGGCGTTGATGGGCATCCATAGGGCAATCAGGGCGCCGCCTACGGCACCCAGTGTCGTGGCTATTTCCAGGAACATGCCCAGCCGGACGTTCGTGATGCCTTCGCGGACGTAGGCACTGGCCGCTCCTGACGAGGTGGCGATCGACGCGACAAGGGCGGCCCCGATGGCGTAGTGGAAGTCGACGTTGAAGCCCAGCGTGAGCAGTGGAATGAC
>USCX01000082.1 GCA_900553285.1 uncultured Prevotella sp. | reverse complement strand
CGAACCGATGCTTGACACGATTCCCTCGCCTACGCGGGCCAGGATGGTGTCTTCTCCGGCTCCTCCGACAAGTTGGTGGATGTTGGCGCGCACCGTCACGCGGGCTTTGGCTATGAGTTGGATGCCGTTTTTCGCTACGGCGGCTACGGGCGGCGTGTCGATGACCTTGGGGTTGACAGAGGTCTGTACGGCTTCGAACACGTCGCGCCCGGCCAAGTCGATGGCCGTGGCTTTTTCAAACGAGAGGTCGATGTTTGCTTTCGAGGCTGAGACGAGGGCATGAACTACGCGCTGGACATGGCCGCCTGTCATGTAGTGGGCTTCGAGGTTGTCGCGCGTGATGTATCCCAAACCGGCTTTGTGCGCTTCGATTAGGCTCGGCACGATGACCGACGGGGGCACGTTGCGGATGCGCATCAGGAAAAGCTGGATAAGCGAGATTTTCACGCCCGACACTTTGGCCGACAGCCAAAGGAAGAAGGGCACAAAATAGAAGAAGATACTTAGCGCTACGATAACGGCTATCGCGACGATGATGGCAAAAAGAGGTGGAAACATAAGTACAGGTTTAAGGGAGATTAGACAGTTTGTTCGTTCTTGCGGCGTACGAGGATGAGGGCCTCTTCAACATGGGTTACCACGATGGGAGTACCCTCGTCGATGAAGCCGTCGGCAGACTTCACTTCGACTGTTTTGCCTTCGATGACGGCATTGCCGATGAGGGCGAGACGCGTGACAGCGTGTCCCTCGTCGCCCACGTTGATGCTGAGCTGAGCCGGGGTGGCAGCGGTCGATGAGATGGTGCTGTGGAGCGTGGCGCGTTCGATGGCGCGTGAGCGGCTCAGCCAGTAGAGAAATCCGACGACCACCACTACCGTGCCGCCCAACACGGCCATGCCGATGGCGTTCCCGTAGCGGATAAAGGCAAGGATATTGGCGATGATGGCGCATGCGGCTCCGCAGATGCCCGCTATGCCCAGTCCGGGTGTGAGCAGGGCCTCGATGGCAAAGAGCAAGAGGGCGACTATGGCCAGCAGGATGATGAGAGTGAGCAGTTCCATGGTTTAGGTCTTGGAAGGAGCGTTTGGCTTCAAGTTAATAGGCCGGGCGGTATTTTGCTTCGTCTTTGTCTTCGAGCATACTGAGGTAGGAGGCATAGCGGGAGGCGGCCAGACGATGCTCGTCGAGTGCGCGGAGAACGGCGCAGCCCGGTTCGTGCGTGTGGGTGCAGTTGTGGAAGCGGCAGTCGGCAGAAAGGGAGAAAATGTCCCGGAAGTAATGCCCGACCTCGGACGGCTCCATGTCGAAGGTGCCGAAACCTTTGATGCCCGGAATATCGATGAGGGCCCCGCCGCCTGGCAGATCGTAGAGTGCGCTGAATGTGGTCGTGTGCATCCCTGTTTGGTGTGACTCGGAGATGCCCGCCGTGCGGGCATCCGCTCCGGGCACGAGGCGGTTGAGCAGTGTCGATTTGCCTACGCCCGAATGTCCGGCCAGGAGCGTGGTCCGGTCAGTGAGGACGGAACGTAGGGCGTCGAGCCCTTCGCCCGTGAGAGCCGAAACGGGGTAACAGTCGTAGCCGATGCCACGGTATGTCTCCATGAGCCTGCCGGCTGTTTCACGTTCGGAGGCGTCGAGGTCGTCCGTCTTGTTGAATGCCAGCAGGGTCGGCACGCGGTAGGCCTCGGCCGAAGCCAGAAAGCGGTCGATGAACGTGGTGGTGGTCATGGGCCGGGCCACGGTGACCACAAGCAGGGCGGCGTCGACGTTGGCTGCAAGGATATGGCTTTGTTTCGAGAGGTTCGAGGCTTTCCGGATGATGTAGTTGCGCCGTTCGTCGATGTCTGTGATGTAGGTGCCTCCGGCGTGCTCCACACAGGTCACCCCGTCGCCCACGGCCACGGGGTTGGTCGAGCGGATGCCACGCAGTCGGAAGTTGCCCTTCACCTTGCACTCCACGGTGCGGCCGTCGTCCGTGCGGACCACGTACCAGCTTCCCGTGCTTCGGATGATGATGCCGTGCATCGCGGTGAGGCGTTGCGACGGGTCAGACCGTCATGATTTCTTTCTCCTTGGCTGCCAGAATTTCGTCGATGCGCTTGATGAACTTGTCGTGCAGCTTTTGGAGTTGGGCCTCGGCGTCTTTTTCGGCGTCCTCGCTCAGTCCGTCCTTAATGGCTTTTTTCAGCTTTTCGTTGCCGTCGCGGCGGGTGGAGCGGACGCTGACCTTGGCTTCTTCGGCTTCCTTGCCGCATTGCTTGGAGAGTTGGCGGCGGCGCTCTTCGGTGAGGGGAGGAATGCCGAGACGGATGATTTCGCCGTTGTTTTCGGGCATGATGCCCACTTCCGAGTCGATGATGGCTTTTTCGATGACGCGGAACATCGATTTGTCCCAAGGCTTGATGGCTATCGTGCGGGCGTCGGGCGTGGTCACGGCGGCCACGTTGTTGATGGGCACCATCGAGCCGTAGGAGTCCACGCGGATGCCGTCGAGGATGTGGACGTTGGCTTTTCCGGCGCGGATGGTGGCCAATACGTCTTCAAGGTGCATCACACTCATTTCCATTTTCTCCTCGCAGGCGGCGAGGCAGGCTTTTACGTCGAACATATTGCTTTCTTTTATTGCTTGCGCGGTGTTATAGTCAGTTTGGGGACAAAGATACGGAACGACGGGCGCAACGCCAAGGGAAAGCCCGCTTCCTTCGTGGCCCTGTCGCGCCGCCTCCTGTCTTCGTGCAACAAAGATAGGGAGAATTTGCCGAACGAGCCAAACTCAGCCCTGTTTTTCTGCCGGTTGGGTGGCAATGTCGGCCGCGGCGGCGGTCGTTTCTGTCGCCGTGCCGGTCATTCCGGCCGTGTCCGGGGCGGGTGTTTTTTCCGGCTCAATCGTTTTTTGTGGGAGCGTCAGTTTCTGAAACCACGCGTCGGCGAGCGCCTGGCCTTTTTCGTCCAACTCCGGTCTCTTTGCCTGCAACTTGGCCATCAGGCGGCTTTTCTCCGTGCTGGGGTTGCTGACGCCGAGGAGGAACTGCATTTCCTTGTAGGTGAACTGGAAGTAGAGCAACATGCAGAGGCGGATTTCCTTGACGGAGAGCCTCAGGGGCGAGACGACGAGGCTGGTGCCCCGGTTGTCCCATTGCGCGTCGACGATGTGTATCAGCGCGGTCCAGTCGTCGGCCGTAGGTTCTGTGTTGTTCGTGGCTGCTTTGTGGAAGTGGCTGAGCAGTTGGGCGTCGTGCCGCAGGCCTTCTTTTTCGTCAATGTGGTTCTGCAACCGGTCGATCTCCTCCTGCAATTTCGCGGCGCGTTGCGTTTCGGTTTCGGCCTGTTGCGCCCACGCCTCGTTTTGTGCTCTCATCTCCGCGAGGCTTTGGGTGCTTTGGCGGAGGGCTCGGCCCGTTTTCCGGTGGCGGACGACTAACCACGTTGTGGTCGCTCCGAACGCGAGAAAGCCGGCCACGGCCATCCAGAAGAGAGGTTCAAATTTCTGGCTGCGTGCCAATTGGTCGGTGAGGACGTTCTGTTGGATCCGGTAGATGTCATAGTTGAACTGGGCGTAGGTTTGGCTCACCGTTTCTTCGTCAATGCGGTCGTCAACGGAGTCGTGCGTGGCGATGTAGCGGTCGGCATAGTCCGCTTGTGCCTGCACGTCGCCCCGGAGGCGGGCGCATTCGAGCAGACCTTGCCATCCGTATGCACGGTGGTGGAGTTCGTGGCTCTGCGTGGCGCGGCGGAAGTAATGTTCGGCTTGTTCGGTCTGTTTGCGGGCCAAGAAGTAATCACCGACCACCACGTTGCTGAAACCACTCAGGCTGTCAGGATGAAGTGGCATGCTGGCCATTAGTCTTTGGGCTAAGTCGAGAGAGTCTGTCTCGATGCACAATAAAATGTAATGGTCTAACAAGTTGCTTGTCTGGTGAAGCTGTGCCTTGTCCCTGAGCAGTTGCCATGCCTTGTCGAAGTAGTGAAAAGCACTGTCTGGCTGATTGTTTAATCTATAACTGTTTGCCAGTGTTTCATAGCAATCCCCGATGTAGTGGGCTTCCCGGATTTGCTGCGCATAAGCCAAGGCCCTCCGCGCCGCGGTGATGACATATTGCGGTTTGTACTGGTTGCTGTATATGGCGGTGAGACGTGTATAAGTAAGGAACATCAATTTGCTTTGGTCGTAGAGTTCCTTTTCGAGGTCGAGCACCTTGTGATAACAGTTGATGGCTTCCGGGGCATCGCCACGGTCGGCGTAGATGCCGCCAAGGTAGTAATAGGCCCAAGCCTGCTGAATGGCGGTTCCTTTGCGTTCGTAGTACGCAGCGACAGCACGCATCGGCCTGTCGTCGTCCGGAGTACGCTTGGCCTTGAATAAGGCCGCTGTGCGCAGCAGTTCGAAGCGCATGGCTGTGGCTTCGTCGGCAGAACGGAATAGGGCCTCGCGTGCGTTGAGCACGTCGGCTGTGCTGTCGGGGTTGGTGTCCACCCGTTTTGTGAGGCTGTCAAGTGATGAGTTGAGCGCATTGTGTGGGTGTGGACGGCGGCAACTCACAGACAAAAGCGTGCAGAATAGGAGAGCAAGCAAGCCCAAGAGATGTGGTTTCTGGCTTTTCATGTTCTTCTCGGTTAGGGGGTTCACCACAAAAGTACGAAAAAAGCTGACACGGCGGCTTTTCGAATGGTAAAAAGTGCGAAATGCGCCTCAAATGCTGTTGCGCGCTTTCCTTTCGGGCAACAGGATGACGGCCCGAGGGAAAACGGCAAAGCCAAAGTAGCTAACAAATATCTAAAATGGCTGAGCTAATTGTCTGTCAACCAAATGATTTCAAGTGTTAGTAAATTGATAGATTTTTCTTGTATGGAAATTTTGTCGGTAAGCAAGATTTGTCGAACTTTAAAGGTGATAAACCATAAAATAACTATGAGAATGAGAAAAACTACTTTATTAAGAAAAGCGATGGTTTTTTGCCTGTTGGTGAGTTTGGCCCTGCCTGTTTCTGTGACTGCATCCCATTTGCCTTTGCGCGACGATGGTGGAACGTCCAACTCGGAACGTCGGTCTGTCACACTTGTGAGGAAGAAGATGGGTGGGGAAGATAAAGGGCCTCGCCGCATGCCTGCTCCTGTGGTGGCCAGTTATGACAACACCTAATTTATATATAGGTACACCGGTAGCTGCGATAGAATTTACCCTCACGGCGGCGGACGGAACGGTCGCAGCGGGCGGAACGGCCCTCACGTCCGGGGGCGAGGCCCGCATCGGCCTGTCGGGATTACCCTCGGGGTGCTACGTCCTGACGCTCACCGTCGACGGGGCCACCTACGAGGGCTCGTTCGTTTTCTGACGTCTGGCCGCAGTTCTTTTTTCTCCATACCCCGTTCCGGATGAAGCCGCTCGTCCTCCATCGCCTCCGTCTGCTCCGCTCCGCCGCCGTGTGGGGCGCGCCCGCCTTGTTGACGCTGCTCTACGTGCCCTCCCGTTTCGTGACGGGCACAGAGGCAGCCTCGCTGGCTGTGGCTCTTGCCGCCTTTGCGCTCTGCGCCGCAGTGTGCGGGCGGTGGATGCGGGGCGGTGTGCCC
>USCX01000081.1 GCA_900553285.1 uncultured Prevotella sp. | reverse complement strand
GTCCGCTCTTTGGCCGAGACGGAGCTGTTGTAGAGGAGGGGGAGCTCGACGTTTTCAACAGCGGTAGTCTTGGGCAGAAGATTGTAATTCTGGAAAACGAAGCCGATTTTCCGGTTGCGCAGGACGGCCCGCTCACTGCGCTTCATGCGGCGGACAGGCACCCCGTCGAGGAGATACTCTCCGGAAGTAGGTGTGTCCAGACAGCCCAATTGGTTGAGCAAGGTTGATTTGCCCGACCCCGACGTACCCATTATGGTGACAAATTCCCCCTCGTAGACGGTGAACGACACCCCCCGTAAGGCGTGAACCATCTCGTCGCCGACGATGAAATTCCGCTTGACGTTTTGTAATTCGATGACTTTTTTCATAGGGAATGACTAAGTGCGAATGTCGTGGAAACGCTTATTTCTTGTTCTTCTTGTTCTTTCCCGGAGGGCCGGGAGCGAAAGGGCTCTGCTCCGTTTCCGGGGCTGCCATGTCGGCTTCGCTTTGGTCGGCGCCTTTCATCTCGACGATAACCTTGGCGTCCGACGGGACACCCGACACGATTTCCGTGCGCGTCCCGTTTGTGATGCCCGTCTGCACGGCATAGGCCCGGAAGGTCCGCCCGTCTTTCACCCACACCTTGTTCGTGCCCTTGCAGTCGACGATTTTGTCTTTCGGGCCGATTGTCTCCTGGGTGGGCGTAAACCGGAGCGCCTTTGTGGGGAGGCTGGGCACGTCAGAACGTTCCATCGTATAGATGGTGACGTTGGCCGTCAGTCCCGGCTTGAGTTTCAGGCTGTCGTTGGGCGCGGAGATAACGACCTCATATGTGACAACGTTGTCTTCTGTGGTTCCCTCCTGCCGGACTTGGGTGACAGTGCCGTTGAACGTGTCGTCCGGAAAAGCGTCGACGGTGAACGTCACGCGCTGTCCCTCCTTGACCTGGCCGATGTCGGCTTCATCGACGTCTGCAATGACGCGCATGTCTTTGAGGTCACGAGCTATGGTGAAGAGGGTCGGGGTCGAATAGCTTGAAGCCACGGTCTGCCCTTCTTCCACATCTTTGGTCAGGACGGTCCCGTCAATCGGCGAGGTGATCGTGGCGTAACCGAGGTTGGTCTCAGCCGTCGATACGGCTTCCTTGACGGTTTCGTCGGCCTGCCGCCACGAAAGGTATGCCGTTTCGTAGTCATTATCGCTGACAAGCCCTTTGTCATGCAGTTTTTTAAGGCGTCGGTAGTTTGTCGCTTGGTATTCCAACTGGCTTTTCGCGCTGGCCAACTGGCTTTTTGCGCTGTTGAGCTGGCTGATAAGATTGGTCTTGTCAAGCTCGGCAATGACCTGGCCTTTCTTAACCACGCTGTTGTAGTCTACGTAGATATGACTGATCATACCGGACACCTGAGTGCCGACCTCCACTTCGGTGACGGGTTCGATGGTGCCTGTGGCCGTGACACTGTTCCCGATGGTGGCCTTTTCTACCGAGGCAGTGATGTATTCCACCTCGTAGGGTGCCTCGTTTTCGAGCGCAAAATAGAGGACACCCGCTATGCAGAGAACTGCTGTACAGGCGATAAGGGTTGTCTTTACTTTCTTAGTCATGGATGAGAGTGCGTTTATAGGATTTATGTTTGTGATTGTTCTTGCCAATGGAGAAGGGTTCGTTCCGCCCGCACAGAGTCTGGACCTGCGGACTGCCTTGATCAGATGGAGAGGCTTTCGCCACGGTAGAAATTAAGTAAGGTGAGGTTGAGCAGGGTCGTGTACTTATTTTCTAACAGCTGTTGTTTGGCCGTAAGGAGCTGGCTGCGGCTGTTGAGCAGTTCGGCTATGTTGGACGAGCCCAGCCGGAATTGTTCGCTCATCAGGTCGTAGCTGGCTTCGTAGCTGCGCACGCTGCTCAGGGAAGCCCGGTACTGCGCTTGATAGTTGACCGCATTTCTGTGGTAGGTCTCAATCTGGCTATACAGTTGTTTGCGCGTGTCCTGAAGGTCGAGACGAGTTGTGAGTTGGCTGATTTGGGCACGTTCGATGGCTGACTTGGCCGAACGGCCGTCGAAGATGGGGACAGAAAGACTGACCCCAAGCGTGCCGTTGAAGTTGTTTTTCATTTGGGTGAAGTAATTGTTTCGTGTACCGGTCATGTGACTGTCGCCAAGGCCGGCGGTGAGGCTGACTGTCGGGAAACGGGACGAACGGGCCGATTTGACGGAAAGGTCGCTCTGGGCCACGCTGATTTCGCCGCTTTTGATCTCCGGGCGCAGCGCGAGTGCGGCTTGATAGACCTCAGCCAAGACCGGAACGGGGACAAGTACCGCTTCGTCTGTGGCCGTTACGGGGCTGATGGTGATTTCATCCTCCCCCGGCAGTTCGAGCAGTTGTTTTAACTGTAACTTGTATTGGCTGATTTGCGTGGCGGCATTGACCACGTCGTATTCGCCGCTACTCACTTGTGCGGCGAGTTGTGCCACGTCACTCTTGGCCGTCTGTCCCGCTGCGAGCATTTCTTCCCCGCGGGCCAAGAGTTGCCGGTCGGCTTCGAGCAATTTCCGGTTCACCTTGAGGGCCTCTTCGCTGTAAAGGATCTGCACGTAAAGTTGTGCGATTTGCTCTTGAATGCTGTTGGCTGTCTGTTCGGCATTCAGCTCTGAGATTTCTTTGCTGTATCCTTTGTCCGTGAGGTTGGCGCGGTTCTTTCCTCCGTTCCAAACCACCCAGTTGGCGTTGATGCCGTAGCTGCCCGTTTGGCTGACCTTGTTGTTTGAAGACGAAGCGATGCTGCCGTTGACGAAATTGCCGGCCTGGTCCTGGAAAGGACGGTACTGCACGTTTTGAGACACGTTGGCTGACAATGTAGGCAGCAGTCCGGCGCGTGCTTCTTTTACGTCCACTTCGGCCGACTGCGAACTTAGACGGGCCTTTTGCAGCTGTATGTTATGTTGGAGGGCATAGTCGATACATGATTTCAGGGTCCAGCAACTGTCTGTCTGCACCGATGCCGGAAGTATCGAAGGGAGAAAGAAGAGGAGGGCTAAGGAAAGTTTTTTGTTCATGGTTCGCTTGTTTTACCTCTGGCAAAGATAATGCGAACGTTCCTCGCATTCGATGAAGAAACCGCCTTTTTCTGGAAAAATAGACGAATGGTAAAATTTTATCGACGAAACTTCGTACTTTTGCGCAGGCCAGTTGAGCTGTGCCGTTTCCGTGCGAAGGCGCAGCCCTGGAGACAGAGTCTTGTCTGACAGAGACCTAATATAAATAGTCAATCGAATAGCTATGTTTTCCGGAATAGTAGAAGAAATGGCCGAGGTGGTGGCCGTGGCACACGAGGGAGGTAACGTTCATTTAACGTTGCGCAGTTCGTTTGCAGACGAGTTGAAGATAGACCAAAGCGTTGCGCATAACGGCGTATGTCTGACGGTAGTGAAAATAGAAGGCGACACGTATGTGACAACGGCCATGCGCGAGACGCTCGACCGCTCCAATCTTGGCGAACTGAAGCCGGGCGACCGTGTCAATGTGGAGCGATCAATGATGATGAACGGACGCTTGGACGGACATATCGTACAAGGCCACGTCGATGAAACGGCCGTTTGCACGCGCATCGATGATGCAGACGGAAGTTTTGTCTACACCTTTGATTATCCGGACAATCCGGAAATGGCCCGCCGGGGGTATTTCACTGTCGATAAGGGCAGCGTGACTGTGAACGGCGTCAGTCTGACAGTTTGCAATCCCACTGATCACGGCTTTCAGGTATGTATCATTCCTTATACGCAGACACACACAAATTTCTGCGATATGAAAGTCGGTTCGCGCGTGAACATTGAGTTCGATATCCTGGGTAAGTACATCAGCCGCTTGGCCCATTTCGCAGGCCAGGACGAATGATAGTCCTGCGCTCAGGCTGCCGGTGATTTTGTCCGCAGCGATAGAAATTTCCGTCACTGCGCCGCTTCCGCCTATGACTTTGGCCGGATGGGGCAGCGCTCTGCGGCATAGCCGGAAAGCCCGGACGATATTTCGGAACAGACCATTAAAAAAAGAGATGAAGAAGGCTGATTTATATAAGGCGGTGTTAGACTATTTTGCGGCACTGATGCCGCCCACAGAGACGGAGCTGCATTTCCGTAATCCCTATGAACTGCTGATAGCCGTTGTCTTGTCCGCGCAGTGTACGGACAAACGGATAAACCAAGTGACGCCACGGCTTTTTTATGATTTCCCGACTCCAGAAGCCTTGGCTGCTACGACGCCGGAAGTGGTTTATGAGTACATCCGCAGCGTGAGCTATCCGAACAACAAAGCGCGCCATCTTGTCGGCCTGGCCCGTATGCTGGTGGAGCGCTTTGACGGGCAAGTTCCCTCAACGATGGAAGAACTCACGTCTCTCCCCGGAGTGGGACGGAAAACGGCGAACGTCATTCAGGCAATCGTTTTCGGGAAGGCCGCACTGGCCGTTGATACACATGTGTTCCGTGTCAGCCACCGCCTCGGACTGGTTCCGGCCCGCTGCACAACGCCGTTGAGCGTTGAACTGGAATTAAAGCGTCACATTCCGCAGTCACAGGTGGCCGCGTCACATTTTTGGCTGCTCCATCATGGCCGGTACACCTGCACGGCCCGCTCGCCTCATTGCGAAAAGTGCGGTTTGCGGGGTTTCTGTCGTGACTATCTCAAACGACATAAGGCTGCCCCCGTTCCGTCTGCGGCGGGTGTAAACGAAAATTAAACCTCGAAGCGCGGCGGACGTGCAAGTTTTTTTGTACATTTGCGTCGGTAAAATAGGAAAAGTAATTTCCATTTAATATAAAGTAGTATGACAATCGACACTTGTAACTTCAAAGGTCAGAAAGTAATCGTTCGCGTGGACTTCAACGTTCCTTTGGATGAGAATGGCCACATCACGGACGACACCCGCATCCGCGGCGCTCTGCCGACACTGAAAAAGGTGCTTGAAGGAGGCGGCGCCCTCATCATCATGTCGCACATGGGACGGCCGAAGAAAAATCCGGATCCCAAGTTCTCCCTGAAACAAATCGTAGGACACGTAAGCGAGCTCCTGGGCGTGCCCGTACAATTCTGTGACGATTGCATGAAGGCCCAGAAGCAGGCTGCTGCCCTGAAAGACGGCGATGTCCTGTTGCTCGAGAACCTTCGCTTTTATGAAGAAGAAACGGGCAAACCCCGTGGTGAGTTCGCTACGGATGAAGAGAAGGCTGCCGCAAAGAAGGTAGTCAAAGAGAAACAGAAAGAATTCACCAAGACGCTGGCTTCATACGCCGATATCTACATCAACGACGCTTTCGGTACGGCTCACCGCAAACACGCTTCGACGGCTATCATTGCCGATTATTTTGATGCCGACCACAAGATGTTCGGTTATCTGATGGAAAAGGAAATCGCAGCCGTGAACAAAGTGATGAACGACATCAAACGCCCGTTCACCGCAATCATGGGAGGCTCGAAAGTATCCTCAAAGATCGAAATCATAGAGAATCTGCTTACGAAAGTAGACAACCTCATCCTTACAGGCGGTATGACCTACACGTTCATGAAAGCCCGGGGCGGAAAAATAGGTAAGTCGATCTGTGAGGACGACTTCCTCAATCTCGCACTTGACATCGAGAAGAAAGCCAAAGAGAAAGGCGTGAATCTCGTCTTGGCCGAGGATGCCAAATGTGGCGACGATTTCAAGAACGACTGCAACGTTCAGTTCTGCCCGTCGAACGATATTCCCGAAGGTTGGGAGGGAATGGACATCGGTCCTAAGGCCATGGCCGCATTTGCCGAAGTCATCAAGAACAGCAAGACAATCCTGTGGAACGGTCCTGCCGGCGTATTCGAGATGGACAACTTCATGGCCGGCTCGAAAGCCGTAGCCGAAGCCATCTGTGAGGCCACGGCTAATGGCGCTTTCTCCCTTATCGGTGGCGGAGACTCCGTGGCTTGCATCAACAAGTTCGGTATGGCAGACAAGGTTTCTTATGTGTCGACGGGTGGCGG
>USCX01000080.1 GCA_900553285.1 uncultured Prevotella sp. | reverse complement strand
AGGGTCTTGTTCTCCTTCTGCACGTCCACGTGCTCCTTGGCTTCGATGGCCTGATGCAGACCGTCGCTCCACCGTCGGCCTTCCATGATACGGCCGGTTTGTTCGTCGACGATTTTCACCTGGCCGTCCATGACGACGTACTCCTCGTCCTTGTTGAACATCGTGTATGCTTTGAGCAGTTGCAGGATGGTGTGGACGCGTTCGCTCTTGATGGCGTAATCGGCCAGTAATGCGTCCTTCTTGGCGAGGCGTTCCTCTTCGCCGAGTGACTTGTCGGCTTCGAGCATCGAAATCTCGGTAGTGATGTCGGGCAGGACGAAGAGTGTGGGGTCGTTCACCTGTTGGGCCAGCCATTCGTTACCCTTGTCGGTCAGGTCGACAGAGTTTAACTTCTCGTCGACCACGAAATATAAGGGCTCGACAGCCTCAGGCATCCGCTTGTTGTTGTTTTCCATGTATATCTCTTCGGTTTTGAGCATCCCGGCTTTGATTCCGTGCTCCGAGAGGTATTTAATGAGTGGCCTGTTTTTCGGCAGCGCCTTATGGCTGCGGAAGAGCGCGAGGAATCCCTCTTCTTGCTTCTTCTTGTCGTCGTCGGCGATGAGCTGCTTGGCCGTGGCGAGATACTGCGTGGCCAATTTGCGTTGGGTTTCATAGAGACGTTCAACGAGCGGCTGGTATTGCTCGAAGAGTTGATCGTCGCCTTTGGGGACGGGACCGGAAATGATGAGAGGCGTACGGGCGTCGTCGATGAGCACAGAGTCGACCTCATCGACGATGGCGTAGTTATGGCTGCGTTGTACGAGGTCTTTGGGGCTCATGGCCATGTTGTCACGCAAGTAGTCGAAACCGAATTCGTTGTTCGTGCCGAACGTGATGTCGGCTTGGTAGGCCCGGCGACGGGCCATGGAGTTCGGTTGGTGCTTGTCGATGCAATCCACGCTGAGGCCGTGGAACATGTAGAGCGGCCCCATCCATTCGGAGTCGCGCTTGGCCAGATAGTCGTTGACCGTGACGACGTGAACGCCGTTTCCGGTGAGGGCATTGAGGAATACGGGAAGAGTGGCGACCAGCGTCTTTCCCTCTCCGGTGGCCATCTCTGCAATCTTTCCCTGATGAAGAACGACACCGCCGAACAACTGTACATCGTAGTGCACCATGTTCCACTTGACGTCGCTGCCGCCCGCCATCCAGTGGTTCTGGTAAATGGCCTTGTCGCCTTCGATACGCACGAAGTCGTGTGTAGCCGCCAACTCGCGGTCGAAGTCGTTTGCCGTAACGACGATTTCATCGTTTTCCGCAAAGCGTCGGGCCGTGTCCTTGACGATGGCAAAGGCTTTCGGGAGAGCCTCGTTGAGAGCCACTTCGTAACGGTCGAGCACTTCTTTTTCGAGTTTGTCGATTTGGTTGAAGATGGTTTCGCGGTCTTCGAGGGGTGTTTCTTCTACTTTGGCTTTCAGGGCGGCGATTCTTTCCTTCAAATCATTCGCCGAGCCTTGAATTTTTTCTTGCAGCTCCTTGGTTTTCGCCCGCAGGGCATCGTTGTCGAGAGCTTGTATGGCGGGGTACGCCGTCTTTACTTTTTCCACCCATGGTTGGATGAGTTTCATGTCGCGCGTCGACTTGTTGCCGAAGAGCTTACTTAGGAATTTGTTGATATCCATTATTTTTATTGTTGTTTGCGTGTGAATGTGTGAACCGTGCGAAAGCGGGGAATCTCTGCCTGTGTGTGGACATGGCATCCCCCGTTTCGCCACTTGTGTCTCTCAGGTGCCGAAGGAATCCGGCGGCTTACGGGAGGGGAGTGGCGAAGCAGGCATTAGGGGCACGGATACGTATTGCCTTCGAGAGCGTCGGGGCAATGTAGTCGACCGTGACGGGCGATGTCACTTCTTCCGGCTTTACGTCGTAGCCGAAGAAGATGACAGGAAAGGGGACATAGCCGGTCCCGACGATGTAATTCTCGCCTGAGTCTTCGTTGACGAAGCGCCATCCCGGAGCGATTTGAATGAGGATGTCGCCAGATGTTTGTGGGTTATAAGTGTTGCGCAACTTGTTGATGCCGGGCGTCCATGCGCCGAGGCGGATACGTTGCGAGGTATATACGTCTTTCACGCCGCTCAGCTGGATGAGAAAATCCTGCGTGCGGCTGAGCACTTCGGTGAGGTACAGTTGTTTGTCCTCGATGAGCTTCTTGTTGAGATAGATTTCCTGCCCGAAGCAGGCCTCGACGTAGTTGCCTTGGCCATAGACGGCCATAAGATACATGTTCAGGAGGGCGGCAGAACGCTTGATGTCGAATGTTCCGGTGGGGATACGGAACTTTTGAACGTCCCCTGTCTTTTCTGTGCTGTATCCCGTCGAGGTGATGACGAACAGGGCGTTGGCCAGTCCCACCTTCTTGTCGACGGCCTCGATGATGTCCGACAGGGCTTTGTCGATGCGGACGTAGGTGTCTTGCATCTCCATCGGGGCTTGGCTGACAGGGCGGTTGTCGTAGTTGCCGGCATAGAGCATCACTGCCAGGTAGTCGGTGAAATTGTCGTTGCCGATGTTCGATTTCCATAGGCAGTCTTTGGCCATGGCCGCCACTTCTTCGTTGACGGGGGCACTGGTTTTGAAAAGGCGGAAACGGCTGTGCCCTTTGAAATCATGGCTGAATGTTTCCGTTGCGCCGTCTGTCGTGAAGTAGGAGAAGTCGCCGTTTCTTTGATAGAAGGGCTCCCACTTATAGCGGCGGAGTTGTTTGTCGAGCGGGAAGTCGCGGTTGCGCGCGTCGGCCCAATCGGGAAGCGACCCGTAGTAGCTCGACGTGCACCAACGCCCTGTCTGGTTGTCAATCCAGAGGGAGGCGTCGGCCGCGTGGCCCGCTGCCAGAATGGCCGCGTCGCAGAACGGAGCGATGGAGTAAACGAGCGATTTGCCGTCGGTAGCCACTTTCAGCTCGTCGCTGACGGTGGAGACGGCCAAGTGTTGGGGCGAGAAACCGTAGTCGGTCGCAATGCCTTTGCAGCTTCTGTCTTCCACGCAGTCGATGCCCCGCAACGTGGAAGGGTCGAACCATTTTTGCCCGACGATGCCGTGATAGAACGGAGTACTGCCGGTCGCGATGCTGGCGGTGGCCGAGGCGCGGTCGACTTTGGTAATGGGGAATTCTCCCTGCGTATAGACTTTTCCGTTGCTCAGTAGTCGTTTGAAGCCGTTGTCGCCGTAGAGCGGCATGAAGGCCTGCATGTAATCCGAGCGCAGCTGGTCAATCAGGATGTTGACCACGAGCTTCGGGGCCGCCGGATTCTGGGCTTCGGCAGCCAGGACCGCCATGACCGCGATTAGCGAGGTGAGCAATCGGTTCTTATTCATTTCTTTCGGTATGGGTGGGCCAGCTTCATGCGGGCCACAGAGAGCAGGGCCAGTCCGTTGATGAACCATAACAGTTCGCCCGGCACAGCTTGTCCCGGCAGGGGGGAGAGCAAGGTGAAGGCCCAGATGACCACGGGGGCAATCATGTGGTAGGCGTCCCTCCTGCGGTGTCTGGCGTTCCGTATTTCCCACGGCAGGTAGAGCAGGGGCAGGGGGTTGAGCACGGCGATGAGCCAGTTGCTGTCGACGCCCGGATGGGTTGAAGTGAGGAACAGGAACGTGACGACGCAGCCTGCCACGCCTTGGAGGGCGAGAAACGGCGCATCGAACCACCACCAGTTGCGTCGCGTGACGATTTGCGCGATGGCGACGCCTAAGGCCAGCACAAACCATGCCACGGTCGCTTTCCACGGTGTGAGCCACCCTTGCCCGGGGGCGTCTGCCACTTGTTCGGTCCACCGGTGTGTGGCGGCGACGGCGGGCCGGCGGTTTCCGGCTGAGTCGACGATGAGGGCCTGCGCCAGGTCACGTTCGAGCAGGAGGGGGATGAAGTCCTGGCCTCGTGTGTCGAGTGCCTGGTCGGCTTCGGTGCCGATGAGCAGGTCTTGGCCGAATTGCAGCCAGCGCTTTTCCTTTGTGTACTGGTGCAGGATGTCGCGGTAGCTGCGTGGCGGGTTCACCGGCCACACGATGACTCCGCCGACGGCCCCTTCCAGCATGTCCCGGGCCTGCGTCGTACAGTTCTTGTTGAAGAAATTGTAGCGGTAGACGCGGTTTTCGGGCAGATAGTTAAGCGCCAGCATGTTATAGAGCCTGACTTTCTCCTCGCCGGTGAAGTTGAGGACCTGTTCGTCGACGTATCGGCCTTCTTTGGCATATTCTTCTATGAAATAGTCGAACGGAGCCACACCCAGCTGGTAGTCTGTCTCGCCCAAGACGAAGCGCCACAGGAAGTGGGGTCGCCGGAAGTCGAAGACGCCGTAGTTGAACGTCCAGTCTTCACCGCTTCGGGTGTTCTTGACCCGGATGGCGGTGTGCCCGTACACTTCGTATGTCACATTGCCCGGCCCGCAAGTGATGAGGCTTACGCGCAGTGAGTCCGCAACTGTCTCTGTTGTCGCGGCAGCAGGGACAGCCAGACAGGCGAGAACGACCCATAAGAGGGGGAGGCAGTGCTTCATGTTGACCTGTTACGGGCTACAAAAGTACGCTATTTCTCTGAGATATGCCGCATCGGGCCTCAAAAGATTACCATCCGGTGGCCTCCCATCCGGCGTCGTGATACCATTCTGTCTGCCGGAAGGCTTCGTTCAGGTCGCCGTAGAGGCAGATAGACGCGTTGTCGCTGTATTTGATGTCGGGGATGAAGGCCGATATGCCGCAGTGGTATTCGTCGCGTGTCAGATAGTCGAAGTAGCCCGGGCCGGTGTAGTAACGTTGGCTGACGGCCATGTAGTCAATGGCGCTGTCGAGGGCGCGCCGCCAGACGGCGTAGTCCTCCTCGCCAAGAATGCGGTGCATGGCGCTGCCCATGTCGTAGAATTCCGGCCGGTAGTAATAGTTGTAAACATAGGGCTGGTAGGCCATCACGCCTGTCATGTCGAGGGCGGCGCCGTCCGTCACGTGTTTGGGCAGGAGGTTGGCCGTCACGCTGGCCAGGGAGTCGAGCTTGCCGGTCTTCACCGAAGCGATGGCGAAGCCGTCGTTACCATACAGGGAGGCATACTTCCCGCCGGTCACATCCGAGTAGTATGTCCGCGCGATGTCGGACGGGTCGTCGCTGAAAAAGCCGTAGCGGATTTCGTTGTGGTATTGCGAGCCGTAGCCAGGGGTCGGAATGGGCGAGGCGATAACGTAGTCCGCCACGTGGCGCAGGGCGTAGGTCGACTCGATGCATTGCATCAGGCAGGAGTCGAAGAAGATGAATTTCAGGTGCATGCCGGTGGATGAGATGGCGCTGGCCATGTCGTCGATGTCCATCGACGGGCCGATCTGCCCCGTGATGTCCGTGTCTGCCCCCATGTTGCCGCCTGCGCCCGTGTCGATGCCGAAGGCGCGGGTGGTGCGATACGTTTTGTTGGGTGCGGGCAGCCAGCCGTCCGAGTGCGACCACATCACCAGTCCGTACTCCTTGGCGGGATAGAACTGCTTGGTCCACGCCAGCACGTCTTTCAGTGTTTCCGGGTCCGACGAATTGGCGTCGCGGCCGAAGCTGCGCACAAGTTCCGGGGCACGTTTCTCTTTGGTAAAGCGGTACATGCGCGGGTTCTCGTCGTCGTCGATGTAGACGATGAGGCGGTTGTTGTTGCCGATATACTGTGAGCCGGCTGCGATTTCGAGCGAGTCGTCCTTCTGAAAGTCACGATAGCCCAGGGAGTTCTGTGCCGAAACATAGATGAGGACCGTCCGGTCGGCCTCTTCGGCCGGGGTGACTGGTGGGAGGGGCTGCGTCTCTTCGTCTTCGGAACATCCGGTGGCCAGGTTCAGGGCGAGCGCCAGAAAGAGTGTGGCTGATAGGAATTTGCGCATGGGTTTAAAGGTTTTCGAACGTAATATATATATGAGTGTATCCCAGTCCCCGCAGTAACGACGTGAACTGTTGCCGGGCGTGGTCGCGTGCGGCGTCGAGGTTGTCAGGGGTCAGCGCGCGTCGCTTCATGGCCTGGCGCGCGTGTTCGTAGAGGGCCTGCCGTGCGTGGGCGTCCCACTGTCCGCGTTCGTAAAAGGAGCGCGTGCGTGCCTCG
>USCX01000079.1 GCA_900553285.1 uncultured Prevotella sp. | reverse complement strand
GAGGTGGTCGACGGCGTGAGCGAGCGCGGCGGCTATCCCGTTGTCCAGAAAAAGATGAAGCAATGGTGCCTGCGCGTCTCGGCCTATGCGCAACGCTTGCTCGACGGGCTGGACACCATCGACTGGACCGACTCGCTCAAAGAGACCCAGCGCAACTGGATCGGCCGTTCGGAAGGCACCGAGGTGGAGTTCACGGTGAAGGACAGCGACGTCCGCTTCACCATCTTCACCACCCGCGCCGACACGATGTTCGGCGTGACGTTCATGGTGCTGGCTCCCGAGAGCGAACTTGTCGGCCGGGTCACCACAGAGGCCCAGCGGGCCGACGTGACGGCCTATCTCGAAGCCACCAAGAAGCGCACCGAGCGCGAGCGTATAGCCGACCGCCGCGTGACGGGCGTGTTCACGGGCTCGTATGCCGTCAATCCCTTCACGGGCGAGGCTATCCCCATTTGGGTGAGCGACTACGTGCTGGCCGGATACGGCACGGGCGCCATCATGGCGGTGCCTGCGCACGACAGCCGCGACTATGCCTTCGCGCGTCATTTCGGCCTGCCCGTCGTTCCGCTCATCGAGGGCTGCGACGTCAGCGAAGGGAGCTTTGACGCCAAAGAAGGCATTGTCTGCAACTCTCCCCGTCCCGGCGTTACGCCTTATGTCGACTTCTCGCTCAACGGCCTGACCGTCAAGGAGGCCATCGCCGCCACGAAAAAGTATGTCGCCGAGCATCACCTCGGTCGCGTAAAGGTCAACTACCGTCTGCGCGACGCCATTTTCAGCCGTCAGCGCTACTGGGGCGAGCCTTTCCCCGTCTATTACAAGGACGGCATGCCCCAGATGCTCCCTGAGGACTGCCTCCCCCTCGAACTGCCCGAGGTGACCACCTACCAGCCTACTGAGAACGGCGAGCCGCCCCTCGGCCACGCCACCCGTTGGGCGTGGGACACCGAAGCGCGCCGCGTGGTGGACAACAGCCGCATTGACCACGTCACGGTGTTCCCCCTCGAACTCAACACGATGCCCGGGTTCGCCGGCTCGTCGGCCTATTACCTGCGCTATATGGACCCGCACAACGACAAGGCCCTCGTCAGCCCCGAGGCCGACCGCTATTGGCGGAATGTCGACCTCTATGTCGGAGGGACGGAGCACGCCACCGGCCACCTGATCTACAGCCGCTTCTGGAACAAGTTCCTCCACGACTACGGGTACAGCTGCGTCGAAGAGCCCTTCCAGAAACTCGTCAACCAAGGCATGATCCAGGGCCGCTCGAACTTCGTCTACCGCGTCAAGGATACGAACACCTTTGTCTCGTTCGGCTTGAAGGACCAGTATGATGTCACTCCCATCCACGTGGATGTCAATCTCGTCGAGAACGACGTGCTCGACCTCGACCGCTTCAAGGCGTGGCGTCCGGAGTATGCCTCTGCCGACTTTATCCTCGAAGAAGGCCGGTATGTGTGCGGCTGGGCCGTCGAGAAGATGTCCAAGTCGATGTTCAACGTGGTCAATCCCGACATGATCATCGACCGTTACGGTGCCGACACGCTCCGTCTCTACGAAATGTTTCTTGGTCCCATCAACCAGAGCAAGCCGTGGGACTCGAACGGAATCGACGGCTGCGCCCGCTTCCTCCGCAAGTTCTGGAACCTGTTCTTCGCCCCCGACGGCTCTTTCGCCGTCACCGACGGGACGCCGGCCAAGGAGTCGATGAAGACCCTGCACAAGCTCATCAAGAAAGTGAGCGAAGACATAGAAACCTTTTCCTATAACACCTCGATTTCCGCTTTCATGATAGCCGTAAGCGAGTTGGCCACGCAGAAGTGCCGCACCCGCCAGGTGCTTGAACCGCTCGTGACGCTCATCGCTCCGTTTGCGCCTCATGTGGCGGAGGAACTCTGGGAGAGACTGGGCCACACGTCGACCGTGTGCGACGCCCCGTGGCCCGCGTATGACGAAGCATACCTGAAGGAAGACAGTGTGACGCTCTCGGTGTCGTTCAACGGCAAGACACGTTTCACGATGGACTTCCCCGCCGATGCGACGGGCGAGGAGATCGAGCGTAGCGTGCTGGCCAGCGAACAGGCCGCCAAGTATCTCGCCGGCATGCAGGTGGTCAAGGTGATAGTCGTTCCAAAGAGAATCATCAACATAGTCATCAGGAAATGAAAGCCTACCGCATCAATGTCTTTCAGGAGACCCGCGACTACTTGTCGATAACCTTGGGTCTGATCATGTACGCCATCGGCTTTACGTTCTTCCAGCTGCCTTATCAGATCACGACGGGCGGCGTGGCCGGCTTGGGCGCCGTGATTTACTACTCCACCGGTTTCCCCGTCCAGTTCACTTATTTTGGCGTCAATGTCTTTCTTCTTGTCGTCGCCGTCAAGGTCCTGGGCTGGCGGTTCTGTCTTAAAACCATCTATGCCGTCTTCATGTTGACCTTTCTGCTCGGACTGGCACAACAGTTGCTGAGAGCCTTGCCCACGCTCACGGAGGAAACCTACCAGTTCAGCGAGCAAGGGCTGGCCCAGATTGTGGGCGACCAGGCTTTCATGGCCTGCGTCATGGGAGCGGCCCTCGAAGGTATCGGGCTCGGCATCGTGTTCCTGAATAACGGCAGTACGGGCGGAACGGATATTATCGCCGCCATCGTCAACAAGTATCGTGACGTGACGCTCGGCCAGATGATGATGCTCAGCGATATCATCATCATCACGTCGAGCATCTTCACACCGGTCGGCAGCTTTCAGAAGTTGCTCTTCGGCTACTGCACGCTGATCATATCGAACCTCCTGCTCGACTTCGTGATGGACCGTGGCCGTCAGTCGGTGCAGTTCCTCATCTTTTCGCAGCAGTATGACGCCATTGCCGCAGCCATCAACGCAACGGGCCGCGGGGTGACGGTGCTCGAAGGCCAGGGATGGTACACCAAGAGCGAGCGCAAAGTGCTTGTCGTCCTGGCCAAGAAACGGGAGAGCACGAACATTTTCCGTATCATCAAGCACATCGATCCCAACGCCTTTGTTTCGCAGAGCAAGGTCATCGGTGTGTTCGGCGAAGGGTTCGACAAGATAAAGGTGAAGTGAGGCGGCAGGCTCCATCTTGCCGGAAAGGCTGGCTCACGCCGCAGGGCGTGGGCCAGTTTGCCCTTGGCCAAGGCGTGGTGCCGACTGCGTTTTTCCTGCCGCACCTTATTAATAATATAGAAGTATGAGAAAAAAATTGGTCTTTGCGACGAACAATGCGCATAAACTTGACGAGATACGCGCCATGCTTGACGGTGAGTTCGACATCGTGAGTCTGGCCGAGCTGGGCTGTCACGACGACATACCGGAGACAGCCGACACGCTCGAAGGCAACGCCCTGCAGAAGGCACGCTATGTGCATGAACGCTACCATTGCGACTGTTTTGCCGACGACACCGGGCTTGAAGTCGGGGCCCTTGGTGGCGCTCCCGGTGTCCACACGGCGCGCTACGCCTACCCCGACCGCCATGATCCGGAGGCCAACACGCGCAAGCTCCTCGACGCCCTGAAAGAAAAAAACGACCGGCGTGCACAATTTCGCACCGTTATCGCGTTAATACTTAATGATGAGGAACACTTGTTCGACGGCCGGGTCGAGGGGCTCATCGCTCCGGAGAAGCGCGGCGACGGCGGATTCGGCTACGACCCCGTCTTCATCCCCGAAGGCTACGGCAAGACCTTTGCCGAGTTGGGCGTCGACGTCAAGAACCGGATTAGTCATCGTGCCCGCGCCGTGGCCCGGCTCTGCGACTTCCTTCATAAGGCGTTCCTCTCTCATCCATAACCCGATACCCATGTCCGCACGTAAACTCCTCCTTGCAACCGTTCTTGCCGTGGCTGCCGCGAATGCAGGCGCTGTACGCATCGGCGAGTGGACCGTCTTTCCCGCCTACAAAGTCTCCACGCGCAATGTCGTGGCCGGCGAGTGGGTGTACTCGCTGAGCAGTTCCAACCTCTTCCGCTATCATCCGCTGACCGGAGAGGTCCAGACCTTTTCCCGCCAGACGGGGTTGAGCGACGCGGGCATCAGCCAGATAGGCTATTGCGCTCCCCGAAAATGCCTTGTCATCGTGTATGAGAACGCGAACATCGATTTGCTTTATGACAACGGCGAAGTGGTCAACGTGCCCCAACTCATGGAAAGCAACCTGTCCGACAAGCGGGTGAACAACCTTGCCGTCGACGGCGACAAGGCTTATATCTCGCTCAGTGCGGGCGTCGAGGTGCTCGATGTGTCGGCCGCAGCGCTGGCCAACTACTATGCGGTGGGCGAGACCCGTTCGACCACTGTTTTCGAGGGCAAGCTGTATGTGTCGACCACCGGCGGCGTGCGCTATGGCGACCTTTCGGCCAACCTGCTCGACAGCCGCAACTGGAACGTGGCCGACGAGCGCCTCGTGGCCAGTAGCATGGTGGCCTTCCGGGGATATATCTATGCTGCCGGCACGGGGGGAGGCATCTATCGCATAGACCGGAACAACAACCGCACGTTGGCCAACGGCCATCTCGTCGGCTACCTTCACTCCGACGGCTCCACTTATCTGTTGGCGGGCAATTCGACGCGCGTGCTGTTCTTCGATGCCGACGAGAACCTGACCGAGTGGGTACAGGACAACGATTTCAACGACGTGACGGTGACTTCCGCCGGGCAGTTCTGGGCCTCGCGCGGAGAGAACGGGCTGCAAGCCTACCAGATAGATGCCGCGGCCGATACGCTCGCGGCGGTAGGTTCTCCCGTCTCGCCCGACAGCCCGATCTATGATTATTGTTATTATATGTGTTATGCCGGCGACACGCTCCTTGTGGCCGGTGGCTCGCTCAACTACTCCGGCATAGACTATCCCGGCACATTCATGCGCTACGCAGGCGGCACGTGGTATAATTTCCCCGACGAGGACATCTCGCGGCGGGCCAATACGAACTACCTGAACCTGACAAGCGTGGTGCAGGACCCCGCCGATCCGGCCCATCACTTTGCCACGGCGGCCGGCGGCGGCCTGTTCGAATATCGTGACGGCCATTATGTGAAATGTTATAACCTCGACAACAGCCCACTCCGGGCGATGCAGGGAAACGACCGGCGGCTTGTGCGCACAGACGGTCTGGCCTACGACGGCCGGGGCAACCTGTGGATGATAAACAACGAGGTCGACACCATGCTCCAAGTGATGCGCCCCGACGGCACGTGGAAAGGTTTCCATGACCCCAACTTCACGATGCTCCAGCAGTGCGAGCGGTTGTATATCGACTCACGCGGACTTATCTGGGTCACTTCACGTCGCGAGGCCCAGCAGTCGCGCTCAGGCCTCTACTGCCTGAACCTCAACGGGACCTTTGAGGACGAAAGCGACGACGTCGGTCGGTTCCGCACGCAGGCCTACAACGAGGACGGGACGCTCTGCACGTTCGGCGCGACCACTTCTGTGGTGGAGGACAGGAACGGGCAGATCTGGTTCGGCACCTCTTCGGGCCCTTATCGCATCGACAATGCGGAGGAGTGGATGGACGACGATTTCACCGTGACCCAAGTGAAAGTGCCGCGCAACGACGGGACAAACTATGCCGACTACCTGTTGGCCGGTGTGCCAATCAACGCCATCGCTGTCGACGGCAGCGACCACAAGTGGTTCGGAACGGCGTCTGACGGCGTCTTTGTGACCACGTCGGACGGCCTGACCACGCTGCATCATTTCACGACGGAGAATTCGCCTCTCCCGTCTGATGTTATTTATTCGCTGGCGGTCAATGAGCGGACGGGCGACGTCATGATCGGCACTGACCGCGGCATCGTTTCTTACCACGCCGGTACGGCCGCCGAGAACGCCACTATCGACGGCGACAATATCCGGGTCTATCCCAACCCCGTCCGTCCGGGCTATTATGGGCGGATAACGATTACCGGACTGCCTTACGGGGCCGATGTCAAAATCACGACGACGGGAGGCCGGGTCGTGGCGGGAGGTACGGCCGTTTCCGGCACTTTCACGTGGGACGGTCGCAATGCGGCCGGCGACCGCGTGGCTTCGGGGGTCTATATCGTGATGGCGTCGACCGCCGACGGGAAAGAAGGCGCTGCGGCCAAGATAACCGTGGTGCGC
>USCX01000078.1 GCA_900553285.1 uncultured Prevotella sp. | reverse complement strand
CCGCGACTGCGATGGCAGGCCGCTGTCGCTGGTCGGGACATCGCTCGTGATCTCCGAACGCAAACAGATGGAGCAGGAGCTGCTCACCGCACGCGACCGTGCCGAAGAGTCGAACCGCCTGAAATCGGCCTTCCTGGCCAACATGAGCCACGAGATACGCACGCCGCTCAATGCCATAAGCGGCTTTGCCGAGCTGATTGCCGGGGAGGACCTCACGGAGGAAGAGCGCCGGGAGTTCGTACAGATCATCCGCGACAATACGCAGCTCTTCACTTCGCTCATCAACGATATGCTCGAAGTGTCGCAGCTGGATAATACGAGTGCCGAACTGCCCCGGAAGCTGCTCGACATCAGCAAGATCATCCGTGCCGAAATGGAACACCTGCCCGTAAAGGAGGGCGTGGAATACCGGCTGAAGCTCGCGGCCCCGGAGATCGTATTCCCGTTGCACCGGAGTTATGTGTCGCTGCTCGTACGCGAGTTGCTGAAGAATGCCGTCAAATTCACCGAACAGGGATCCGTGACGGTCAAATGCGGCCTGACGGGATCCGATACGCTGACCTTGTCGGTCACCGACACGGGCTGCGGCGTGGAACCCGGGCTGGCGGAAAAGATTTTCGATCGCTTCTACAAGGGCGATCCCTTTGCGCAGGGGCTGGGATTGGGCTTGAGCCTCTGCCGGCTGATCGTGGAGAAATTGGGCGGTACGATCGCCCTCGACACCTCCTATACCGGGGGTGCACGGTTCGTGGTGACGCTCCGGGATGCCTGACCTGCGGTTCCCGGAACGGGTTTCTGACGTCGTACGGCGTTTGTGAACCTGCAGCCGGATCGGTGTGTCGCCCTGTGGAAATACCGTTATAACAAAACGCCCCTCGTTACCAGAGGGGCGTTTAGTCTGCCAGGCGGGTTAGAGGTGTATCGCCTCCCCCAATGCCGCTTCGGCGGCCTCCATGACCCCTTCATTCATCGTGGGGTGTGCATGTATCGTGCGGGCGATCCGGTGTGCCGTGGCACCCAGCATCCGAGCCAGCGTCGGCTCGGCGATCATCTCGGTGACGTTCTGTCCGACCATGTGCGCCCCCAGCAGGGTGTCGTCCTCGCCGAAGAGGAGTTTCACGAAGCCGTCGCGGTCGCCCGCGGCGGTCGCCTTGCCCGAAGCCGTGAACGGGAAACGCCCTACCTTATAGGCGACACCCCGCTCCTGCGCCTGCTGCTCGGTCACCGCCAGTCCCAACGCGCGGAAGGCCCTGACGATATAGTCGCCACAGGCCTTATGGGCTTCAGTACCCGGCACACGCGGACCGAATTCGCACTGCGCCTCGATGTGCGCATACGCCGAATCGGCGTTGAACCCTGGCACGGCGACAGTGGCCGTGTCCGTCTCGGCAGGGGCTTGGGTCGCCTTTCCCTGGCAGGAAACCAGCAAGCCGAGCGCTGCCATGAGGGTGAAAAACGAGATGAATGCATTTCGTAACATATTCGTAAGTTTTCTGTCTCTTGCTTAAACGTGCACCTCCCGCACCGTGAATCCTGCGTCTGTGGCGGCTTGCTGCACCTGACGCATGACGCGGAGGAAATTGCCGCCCCAGATTTTTTCGAGATCACTCTCACTGAAACGCCGCAGGAGGAGATGACGGGTGAAATTAAGCAGCTCTGAGGCCGACCTGCAGCCCCGGATGCCTCCGTCGCCGTCGAAGTCCGTGCCGATGCCGACATGGTCTATGCCGGCCACGTCGGCCATGTGACACAAATGGTCGACGGCATCCACTATCGTGGCCTCACCCTCGGAACGCAGGAAACCGTGATAAAGTGTTACTTGGGCCACGCCACCGGTGCGGGCCAACGCACGGAGCTGGTCGTCGGTGAGATTGCGGGGATGGTCACACCGCATCCGCGACGAGGAATGCGAGCAGACGATAGGCAGACGACTGACGGCGAGCGCATCGTAAAAACTCTTTTCCGACGCATGAGAGAGGTCGACCATCATACCCACGCGGTTCATCTCGGCGATGACGTCTGCGCCGAAAGGACTTACGCCGTTATGTTCGGCCGACGAACGTTGCGCTGCGTCGCAAATGTCGTTGTCTCCGTTGTGGCAAAGCGTCATGTAGACCACGCCACGCCGCCGGAAATGCGCCACCCGCGACAGGTCATGACCGATGGCAAATCCGTTCTCTATCCCCCGCATGACCGCATGCAGGCCTTCGCGCTTCAACCGGTAAAGGTCGTCGGGCGTGTCAGCCAGTTCCACCCCTTCGCAGTGGGCGACCATTGCCTCTATCCCGGTCAACAGCTCATCGGCCCGCTGCGTGGCATGAAGGTGAGACTCCGGCGTGCGCTCCCCTTGCGGCAGATAAGCCACCATAATCGTCGCATCGAGTCCGCCCTCGGTCATCTTGTGCAGGTCGACAAGCACATTCGGGTCACGGTGGTCGAAGTTTACCCCCCGGTCGAAGAACATGGGCGTATCACAATGGCTGTCGAGCGTCAGCACGCGGCTGTGAATCTTCCGGGCCCGCCGATAGAGGGTACATTCATCGACAAAGCGGCGGAGAAGAGGGAGCATGCTCCCGTCGCCCGCCGGATAGAAACACTCAGGATGCCATTGCACTCCCACGGCAAAACGAAAGTCCGTACTCTCGACGGCCTCGATTACGCCGTCGGCCGAACGCGCCGTCACGCGAAAGTGGCAGCCCGGTTCGGCAACGGCCTGGTGATGAAAAGAGTTGACTGCGAAACGCGAACCAAAGAGCTCGTCCATCAAACTGCCGGGCTCGGCCTGCACGAAGTGGGAAGCGACACCACGGTCGAGCTGCTGATCGTGCTTGACGAGCGGAACGGCAGCCTCGCCGCGGCTGGCGGCGATATCCTGAGAGACCCGCCCGCCAAGTGCGGCCACCAAAACCTGAATGCCACGGCAGATGCCGAACACAGGGAGCTGACGGTTATACGCCAGACGGGCCAGCATCAGCTCACCCCAGTCACGGTGTGCATTAATACCGTGCAACTCGGGCCAGGGGTCCTCACCGAAATACAGGGGATTGAGGTCGCCGCCACCGGAAAAGAGAATGCCGTCCACACGGTCCAGACAGGAAAGCAGCGTCGCCATATCGTCAGTCGGCGGAAGCACTACGGGAATGCCACCGGCGGTCTCCACACTCCTGAAATATCCCTCGGCCAATTCGCAACCCCGATCCCCCCAATTGCCGGTGATACCCACCAACGGGCGTGGCCCGTGGTTCGGAAAATGGTCGTGCGCGGCTTCGTAATCGGCGTTCCAGTCAAATTTAGCCATATCGAGAAAGAAGATGCATTACCTTATATACTAATGTGTCGTCACGCTCAGTCTCTTCCCGGCTTCTTCGGGAACCACCCTTTGCGCACACGCTCTTTCTGCTCAAAGAGTTCCTTGATTGTCCAAAAGGAGGAGAAAGCCACGACGCCGAGAACCGCGCTCCAAAATGAGTGGTTCACGAACAGCGCGGCGACTCCACACACCACGCCAAAGACAAGGAAAACCCACCAAGGCCGTGTGCCGAAATGATATTCAGTCTTGATGACTATGGGGTGGAATATGCCAATGACCAAAAAAGCGGCCAGGCCAACGCCCAGCCCCTCGAAGTTCCATTCCATCCTGATGAAATTTTATTTCTTTCTCCCGGTTGTTTTTTCCGGCAGGATGATAGGAACCCCCCGGCTGATGCTCTGTTCGAGCGAAATGAGTGTTTCTGTCGAAATCACTCCGGGGATAGCCTGTATGCGCCCGTTGAGCAGCTCCATCAGGTGTTCGTTGTCACGGGCGTACAGTTTAAGCAACATGGTGTAGGCCCCGGTCGTATAATGACACTCCACGATTTCCGGAATGTTTTCGAGCTGCTTGACCACCTCTTTGTACATCGAACCGCGCTCCAAAGTCAGACCGACATACGTGCAGGTGGTATAGCCCAACGACTTGGGGCTTACGTTGTATCCGGAGCCTGTAATCACGCCCGCTTCGATAAGCCGCTGTACACGCTGGTGGATTGCGGCGCGCGAAACGCCACACACAAGCGCCACGTCTTTGAACGGAATTCGTGCATTGTTCGAAATGATACCCAGTATCTTCTGGTCAAGTTGGTCTATCTTATTCATTTTCGTCAGTGCGTTAAAGGTTTAACATGAAGTTTTATTGGGAACAAAGATAACGATTTATTTATTTGTCACCGCATTTTTCCTGATTTTTATTACCATAGTTTACACTATGACAGTATCCGGCCGCGTCCGAAAGGCGGCAAATCACACAAAAGCCGTCAGGCCTGCCATGACGATTGCCACCATGCTCATGAGCTTGATGAGGATGTTCAGCGATGGACCGGACGTATCTTTGAACGGGTCGCCGACGGTGTCGCCCACCACTGTCGCTTTGTGGACCTCACTGCCCTTTCCGCCAAGGTGGCCTTCCTCCACATACTTCTTGGCGTTGTCCCACGCCCCGCCTGCATTCGCCATAAACACCGCCAAGGCGAACCCGGAGCACAGGCCTCCCGTGAGCAGCCCCAACACGCCGGGCACCCCCATGAGCAGGCCCACGACGGCCGGACAGGCGATGGCCAACAACGAGGGGACGACCATCTCACGTTGGGCCGCAAGAGTAGAAATGCGCACACAACGGCCGTAATCCGGCTCAGCCTCTCCGGCAAGCAGCCCCTTGACCTCACGGAACTGACGCCTGACCTCCTCCACCATCTTACCGGCCGCACGCCCGACCGCATTCATCGTCAGGCCGCAAAAAACGAACGTCATCATAGCCCCGACAAACATGCCGGCCAGCACTTTGGGATTCATCAGTGTGACGTTGTAATAAGTCATGAAATCGGCAAAAGAGGCCTCGGACAGCGCCACCGCCTTACCGCCCACCTCAATCACGCCCACGCCTGCCCGTTCGAGCGCCATGCGCACTTCTTCCACATAAGAGGCCAGCAAGGCCAACCCGGTCAGGGCGGCCGAACCGATGGCAAAACCTTTGCCCGTCGCCGCCGTCGTATTCCCCAAAGAATCAAGGGCATCCGTGCGACGGCGCACCTCCTCGCCCAAACCGCTCATCTCCGCACTGCCGCCCGCATTGTCGGCTATCGGTCCGTAAGCGTCTGTGGCCAACGTGATGCCCAACGTCGACAACATGCCGACCGACGCCATGCCGATGCCGTAAAGTCCACCCGAAATGTTGTCCATATCGCCGCAGGCCGCCAAGAGATAGGCGGCCAAAGACCCCACGACCACGGCCAAAACGGGTACAGCCGTCGAAAGCATGCCCGTGCCGAGGCCGGAAATAATCACCGTGGCCGGACCCGTCCTCCCGCTTTCGGCCAAACGGCGGGTAGGGCCGTAAGACTGCGAGGTAAAGCGTTCGGTGGCCTGACCGATAACGATGCCTACCAACAAACCGACGACAACCGTCAGGCCATACCTCCACCATCCGTCAATTCCCAAAAGAGCCAAGACGCCGAATGCGCCCGCCACGACAAGCGCCGAGCTGAGGTTCGTCCCCCGCGCCAAAGCGCCGAGCAGTTGCCTCATAGTAGCGTTTTCACGAGTGCGGACGACAAAAATGCCCAAGATGGACACCAAGATGCCGACAGCCGCCACAAGCATCGGCGCGATGACGGCCCGCACCTGCTGACCAAGATCGCCCGTATGCAGATAAGCCGCAGCCCCCAAAGCCGCCGTCGCCAGAATAGAGCCGCAATAGCTCTCATAGAGGTCGGCCCCCATGCCCGCCACGTCGCCCACGTTGTCGCCCACATTGTCCGCGATGGTAGCGGGATTGCGCGGATCGTCCTCCGGAATGTCCTGTTCCACCTTCCCTACCAGATCGGCCCCGACGTCGGCCGCCTTCGTATAAATGCCTCCGCCCACGCGGGCAAAAAGGGCCTGAGTCGAAGCCCCCATCCCGAAAGTGAGCATCGTGGTCGTGATGACACAAAGTTTCGACGCCGGATTAAGGACATCGTCAGGCAGCACATAATTCAGCACCACATACCAGAACGAAATGTCGAGCAGGCCGAGGCCCACGACCACCAGTCCCATCACCGCACCGCTGCGGAATGCGACCTTCAGGCCGCGGTCCAGCGACTGCCGCGCGGCATTGGCCGTACGGGCCGAAGCGTAGGTCGCGGTCTTCATGCCGAAGTAGCCCGCAAGCCCCGAGAAAAAGCCGCCGGTGATGAAGGCGAAGGGAACCCAGCCGTTCTGCACCCCGGCGCCGTAGGCC
>USCX01000077.1 GCA_900553285.1 uncultured Prevotella sp. | reverse complement strand
GGACAGGCCACAGGCATGGCCTCGCTCCTGACCACCCCGCAGCTCACGGGGCGAAAGGGCCACATCGAGGATGTCGCCGTCGAGACCGGCCAACGCGGAAAGGGATTAGGCAAACGGCTCATGGCCAACCTCATGGCCTACGCCGCCCAAATGCACATCGACAGCCTCGAACTGACCTCGCGACCGGCACGTGAGGCAGCCAACGCCCTCTACCAGAAAATGGGCTTCGGCCGGCGCGAGACTAACGTCTACCGGGTCAACCACGAAACACTCACCCGCTGGACCGTCACTGCGACAGAAGAAACCACCGCCGCGACAGAATGAACCGTCGCCGCGACAGCAAAACCGCATCGGGGCGCCGGGCTTTCAGAAAGCCAAACAGGCCGGACAGGCAGCCCGCCCCACCCCATCACCACAACAAACAAAACATACATACACCATGGCTCTACAATGTGGCATAGTCGGACTGCCCAACGTCGGCAAGTCCACTCTTTTCAACTGCTTGAGCAACGCCAAAGCCCAAGCGGCCAACTTCCCGTTCTGCACCATCGAACCCAACGTCGGCGTCATCACCGTTCCCGACGACCGCCTGACCCGTCTGGCCGAAATCGTACACCCGGGCCGCATAGTCCCTACCACCGTGGAAATAGTGGACATAGCCGGCCTCGTCAAGGGCGCCTCGAAGGGCGAAGGCTTAGGCAACCAGTTCTTGGGCAACATCCGTGAGACCGACGCCATCATCCACGTGCTCCGCTGCTTCGACGACAGCAACGTCGTCCACGTCGACGGCCACGTCGATCCCGTCCGCGACAAGGAAATCATAGACACCGAACTCCAACTGAAAGACCTGGAAACCGTCGAGAACCGCATCAAGCGCGTCGAAAAGATAGCCCAAGTCGGCGGTGACAAAAAAGCCAAGACAGAATACGAAGTGCTCAACGCCTACCGCGCCGCCCTGCTCGAAGGGAAAAACGCCCGCACCGTACAGTTCGAGACCAAAGAGGAAGAGGCCGCCGCGCGCAGCCTCTTCCTGCTCACGTCAAAACCCGTGCTCTACGTCTGCAACGTCGACGAAGCCTCGGCCGTCTGCGGCAATGCCTACGTCGACGCCGTGCGCGAAGCCGTGAAGGACGAGGGTGCAGACATCCTCGTCGTGGCCGCCCGCACCGAGGCCGACATCGCCGAACTCGAAACCTACGAGGAACGCCAGATGTTCCTGCAAGACATCGGGCTCAGCGAAAGCGGATGCAACCGCCTTATCAAAGCCGCCTACGCCATGCTGAACCTCGAAACGTTCATCACCGCCGGCGAAATGGAAGTCAAAGCCTGGACCTTCCACCGCGGATGGAAAGCACCGCAATGCGCCGGCGTCATCCACACAGACTTTGAACGCGGTTTCATCCGCGCTGAGGTCATCAAGTATGACGACTACATAAAATACGGCAGCGAAGCCGCCGTGCGCGAAGCCGGCGCCCTGCACATCGAAGGCAAGGACTACGTCGTTCAGGACGGCGACATCATGCACTTCCGTTTCAACGTATAACCCGCACGCCATGCCCTCTCCCATAATCTGGAACCCCGACCTGATAGCCCTGCACATAGGCAGCTTCAACCTGCGCTGGTATGGCCTCTGCTGGTGCGTCGGACTTGTGCTGGCCTACTTTATCGTGGCCCGTCTCTACCGCCGTCAAGGCATCCCGGGCGAAAAGTTCGACCCGCTCTTCTTCTACTGTTTCATAGGCATCATCGTCGGAGCCCGCCTGGGCCACTGCCTCTTCTACGAGCCCGCCTATTTCCTCACGCACCCCGTCGAAATGTTCCTCCCCATCCGTCACACGCCCGAAGGCTGGCGCTACACGGGCTATGCCGGCCTGGCGAGCCACGGCGGCACCCTCGGGCTCATCCTCGCGCTCTGGCTCTACGTGCGGAAAACGAAAGTGAACCTCATGCGCGTGCTGGACAACATAGCCATCGCCACGCCCATCACAGCGTGCTTTATCCGCCTGGGCAATCTCATGAACTCCGAAATCGTCGGCCGCCCGACAGACATGCCCTGGGGCTTCGTCTTCATCCAGAACGGCGACGCCATGCCCCGCCATCCGGCTCAGCTTTACGAAGCCGTGGCCTACTTCGCCATCTTCTTCGTCGGGCTATGGCTCTACCGGCGCCACAGCCGGAAGGTGGGCAGCGGTTACTTCTTCGGCTACTGCCTGACCGCCATCTTCACGTTCCGCTTCTTCATCGAGTTTCTCAAAGAAGTACAAGAACCGTGGGAACAGCATCTCGTGGAAGCCATCGGACTCAACCAAGGCCAGCTCCTGAGCCTTCCGTTCATCCTTATCGGGCTTTACTGCTGGCTGGGCGGAAAATGGTGCAGGCGCCTGGGCGAACAGACTACCACGAAAAACTAAAACGTCAGGGTGACGAGGAATTTTTCCTCACTTATTGTTAGTTTGCTCTTTACAAAACGGGAAATCCGACAAAGAATATAAAAAAACTTTCAAAGCCACAGAAAAAAAAGAAGCAAATCCAACCCTTCATATTACACTTATTTATATCTTTGCCGCTACAATACGTTAAACAAATAAAGAAACTATGCGAAACAAGAACCTGTATCTCACATTGACTCTTGCGTCCACCATCGCATTGAGCTCGTGTAAAAAGCTGGGCGAACTGACCGCAGACAATTTCACCGTGGTACCTTCACCGATGGAGACCGTAAGCGGAGAAGTCCCCGTGACCATCAACGGCCGCTTCCCGGAAAAATACATGAAGAAAAAGGCAGTTGTCACTGTCACTCCGGTCATTCGCTACAACGGCGGCCAAGCCGTAGGCCAAAGTGAGACATTCCAAGGCGAGAAAGTCGAAGGAAACGCTCAGACTATCAACTACAAAGTCGGCGGCAACTACACGATGAAAAACAGCTTTGACTATGTAGACGACATGGCCAAGAGCGAACTCTACCTCACATTCGAGGCCAAGGTGGGCAAACGCACCGTAACCGTGCCCGACGTGAAGATTGCCGATGGCGTCATCGCCACCTCCGAACTCCTCGCCAACACGCTTGCCAGCACCGGTGGCTCAATCGCTCCCGACGCCTATCAACGCATCATCAAACAGCAGAAAGACGCTCAGATTAAGTTCCTCATCCAGCAGGCCAACATCCGCAACAGCGAGCTGAAATCGACCTCCGTTCAGGACTTCATCAAAACGCTGCGCGACATCAAAGCCGACCAAAAGGGCTACGCGCTTGAAAACATCGAAATCTCGGCTTACGCCTCGCCCGACGGCGGTGTGAAACTCAACACCGGGCTTGCCGCTAACCGCGAGAAGAACACCAACACGTACATCAAGAACCAGCTGGCCAAAGAGAACATCGAAACAAACGTAGACTCCAAATACACCGCTCAGGACTGGGAAGGCTTCCAGGAGCTCGTTCAGGCCTCAAACATCCAAGACAAGGATGTCATCCTGCGCGTCCTCTCCATGTACAAAGACCCAGAAGAACGCGAGACGCAAATCCGCAATCTTTCTGCCGCATTCCGCGAACTGGCAGACGAAGTGCTTCCTGAACTCCGTCGCTCTCGCCTGACCATCAACTACAACATCGTGGGTCGCAGCGACGACGAGATCAAGGCCCAGTACAAAGCCGACCCGTCGAAACTCAGCGTAGAAGAACTCCTCTATGCCGCTTCGCTCACGGACAACGACGCTGAGAAAGCCGACATATACAAAACGGCAGCTCGCCAGTACCCGAATGATTACCGCGCCACGAACAACCTCGCCGCGCTCGCTTTCAAGGCCGGCGACAAGGCTGAGGCTGAAAAATATCTCAACCAAATCGCTTCGAGCAACGCTCCCGAAGTGGCAGTTAACAACGCACTCGTAGCTCTTGCCAACGGTGACGCCGCCAAGGCCGAAACGCTGCTCGCCAAAGGCAACAACGCAGAATCGTATAACGAAGCCCTCGGCTGCCTCTACGTAGCCAAAGGCAACTACGCCCAAGCTGTAAACGCTTTCGGCGATGCGAAGACCAACAGCGCCGCCTTGGCCAAAATCCTGAATAAGGACTACAACGGTGCGCAAAGCACTCTCGCCGGCGTAGCTCAGCCTGACGCCATGACAAGCTACCTGAAGGCTATCGTCGCCGCACGCACCAACCAGAACTCCACGGCCATCGCCAACCTGCGCGACGCCATCGCCAAAGACAGCTCGCTCAAAGCCCACGCTGCCAGCGACCTCGAGTTCCGCGCCCTCTTTGACGACGCCACATTCCAGAGCCTCGTAAAATAACATAGCGCTTCTCAGCATCATGAATACGCTGAGAATCAGCTGAAAAACCACTTTTCCCCTGCCTGTCGCCCTCATGCGCAGGCAGGGGTTCTTGTTTCACCTGTCACCGACACGCATGCGCTTCATGAAAAAACTGTCACCCGTCCTCGCCCTGCTCGCCGCGTTCCTTGTCGCCGCGTGCGGCCTGCCAGACAACCATATCCGCATCACAGGCGAATATAAGAACATCAGCGACGCCGAATTCTACATTTACGACGAAACGGGCGAATACAACATCTTCGACACCATTCACATCAGCGACGGCCGCTTCAGTTACGAACGTGCGGTGGAGCACCCCTGCGTGCTGACCCTGCTCTTCCCGAACTTCACCCAGTTGCGCCTTGTCGCCGAACCGGGAAAAGAAATCACCGTAAAAGGAGAGGCCTCACAACTGATTAAAACCGACATTGGCGGTACAAAAAGCAACGAGGCGCTCACCCGTTTCCGCCTCGAAAACGCCATCCGTCCGGCCAGCGACCAGACACTTGCCGCCGCACAGTTCATCCGTTCACACGCCGCCGACCTCGCTGCGCAGGCCCTTTTCATGCAATACTTCGCCGAAGTCCAGACATACACCCGACAGACACTCGACCTGCTCGACGTCATGCTCAAAGCCCAACCGCACAACGCAGCACTCACGGCTTACAAACGCCGCTTGGGCCCCTTGTCGAAAACCGCAGTCGGAACCCCACTTCCGGCTTTCACCGCCCAAGACATAGAGGGGAAAAGCGTCAGTGCCTCCGACTACGGGCGCCAACCGCTCGTCGTTCTTTTCTGGTCGTCGTGGAACAGCGACTGCCGCAGTTATGCAGCCGCACTGCGCCGCTGCCGGCGCGCCTATGGCCGCAAATTCGACGTCCTCACCCTCTCGTTCGACTATTCCGTGTATGACGCCAAGCGTCGCGCGGCCTCCGACTCACTCCAAGGCCGCCTCATCTGCGACGGGCGCGCATTCGACTCACCGCTGACCCGCACGTTCGGTGTACGCTACGTGCCGGGGCTCCTGTTAGTCGACAAAAACCGCAAAATCGTCGCACGCGACATTGCTGCCGACCAGCTCTACAACGCGCTCGGCGAACTCATCGCCGACAATTCATAATCCCCCCGCCCATGCCCAACCCCGCCATCCGTCTCGTCCGCGTGCTCTGCGCCGCAGTCAACGGCCTCGAAGCCACCCCCGTCCAAATAGAAGTCAGCACCAGCACCGGAAAGGACTTCTTCATGGTCGGCCTCCCCGACAGCGCCGTGCGCGAAAGCCGCACCCGCGTACAGAGTGCCCTGATGAACACCGGTTTCACACTGTCGCTGCGCAAAACCGTCGTCAACTTTGCTCCGGCCGACGTGCGCAAAGAAGGCACGGCTTACGACCTGCCCCTCGCACTCGGTCTCTTAAGCGCCTACGACTATGTTCAAACCGAACGTTTCGGACGGTTTATGTTTGTCGGAGAGCTGGGCTTAGACGGTTCGGTACGCCCCATCCGCGGAGCGCTCCCCATCGCCATCATGGCACGCCGCTTAGGCTACGAAGGGCTCATCGTGCCACGCCAGAACGAGCGCGAGGCAGGCGTAGTCGACCGCCTGAAAGTGTTCGGTGCCGACACCCTTCATCAGGTCGTGGACTTCCTGAACGGCAAGGACACGCTGCGCCCGGTCGAGGTCAACACGCGGGAAGAGTTCTACGCCCAACAGCAAAACAGCCCTTACGACCTTGCCGACGTAAGGGGACAGGAAAACGTGAAACGCGCCCTCGAAGTAGCTGCCGCCGGCGGCCACAACATCCTTCTCGTCGGCAGTCCGGGCTGCGGCAAGAGCATGATGGCCAAGCGGTTGCCTTCCATCCTTCCGCCGCTCACACTGGCCGAAAGCCTCGAAACGACACAAATCCACTCCGTGGCCGGGCGCTTGCCCACAGGGACGTCGCTCATCGCCCAACGCCCTTTCCGGTCGCCGCATCACACCATT
>USCX01000076.1 GCA_900553285.1 uncultured Prevotella sp. | reverse complement strand
GGCATGTCCTTCCCGGTGAAACTCGGCCTCGCGGGCGGCCCCATCATCATGGGCATCCTCATCGGCGCCTACGGCCCGCGCCTCCACATGGTGACCTACACCACGACGAGCGCCAACCTGATGCTCCGCTCGATGGGCCTGTCCATCTATCTGGCCTGCCTCGGCCTCGACGCCGGGCGCGACTTCTTCGCCACCGTCATGCGCCCCGAGGCGCTGGTCTGGCTGTCGAGCGGCTTCCTCATCACGCTCGTCCCGGTGATTGTCATGGCCGCCGTCTCGGTCAAGGTGTTCCACAAGGACTTCGCCGCCACGGCCGGCATGCTCTGCGGCGCCATGGCCAACCCCATCGCGCTCGATTACGCCAACAGCCAGCTCCCCGGCGACAAGGCCTCGGTGGCCTACGCCACAGTCTACCCCCTCTGCATGTTCGCCCGCGTAATCATCGCGCAGGTCATCATCATGTGCCTGACCTGAGCCGCCCCTTTTCGCGACATATTGCCTGAAACTTTTTCACAGCCCCGGAATTTTTTCTAAATTTGCGGTTGGAATCATTACTAACTGCAATCCCTATGTCCATTTGTACCATCACTCCACAAGAAGCAGCCGCGCTCGTCCAGCACGGCGACACCATCGGTGTGGGCGGTTTCGGCCCGGCCGGTGCTCCCAAGCGCATCACCCCCGAGATAGCCCGGCGTGCGCGTGAAGAGCACGCCGCCGGCCGCCCCTTTAAGGTGAACGTGGTCACCGGGGCCTCCATCGGCGCCAGCTGTGACGGCGAGCTGGCCGCCATCGACCGCCGATTCCCCTTTTCGGTGAACAAGGAGATACGCAAGGCCTACAATGAGGGCCGCGTGCGGTATATGGACTTCAACCTGTCGGACAATGCGGCCCACCTGCGCCAAGGGACCACCGGGCACATCGACTGGGGCATACTCGAAGCCGTCGAAGTGGAGGACTTCGGCGACCGCTCACGCATCTACCTGACGGCAGGCATAGGCATCGCGCCGACCATCTGCCGGCTGGCCCGCAAAGGCATATTCATCGAACGGAACTCATGGCACTCGACGAAAATCATCGGCATGCACGACATCTATGAAATCGAGGACCACCCGTTCCGCACGCCGGTACGCATCACGCAGCCCATCGAGCGCATCGGCCTCCCCTACATCGAAATCGAGACACGGCGCATCACCGGCATCTACGACTGCCACGTGCCCGACGAGGGCCGCCCGATGACGTCCCCCACGCCCGTGACCGACGCCATCGGGGCACACATGGCCGACTTCCTCGCCTGGAACATAAAGAAAGGCTACCTGCCGCCCCACACCCTCACGCTGCAATCGGGCGTAGGATCGGGTGCCAACGCCGTGCTCGGCGCGCTGGGGCAATCGAAAGACGTGCCGAACTTCAACATCTACACGGAAGTCCTGCAAGAGGCCCCGCTCCACCTGATGCTCGAAGGCCGCGTGGCCACCGCCTCGACGGGCGCACTGACCATCAGCAGCGACCACCTGCAGGAACTCTACGCCAACATGAACGAATACCGCGGCCGCCTGCTCCTCCGCCCTTCGGAAATATCCAACTGCCCGGAAATCATCGCCCGCCTCGGCATCTGCTCGCTCAACACCGCCATCGAAGCCGACATCTACGGCCACGTGAACTCCACCAAGATAGGCGGGACCTACATGATGAACGGCGTGGGCGGCTCAGCCGACTTCACGTGCAACGCCATGCTGAGCACGTTCACCTGCGGCTCCACCACGAAAGACGGCAAAATCAGTTCGATTGTCCCCTTCTGCTCCCACGTCGACCACACAGAGCATTATGTCGACGCCATCGTGACGGAATACGGCGTGGCCGACCTGCGCGGAAAATGCGCGATGGAGAAGGCCGAGGCCATCGTGGCCATCGCCCACCCGGACTACCGCCCGATACTTCAAGAATACCTGCGTCTGGCAGCCAAAGGCGGAGGCCACACGCACCACATCCTCTCGGCAGCCTTCGCCATGCACGACACCTATCGGCGCAAAGGCGACATGCGCCTGACCGACTGGTCGGAATACATCGTCGACTGACCCAGCCTGAACCGCCCGCAGTGACCGTGAGCCCCGTCGCAGCGGGCGTTTTTCCTGTCGCCGCCCGCAACCCTGACGGCCACCGAGACAGGAAATCGCGCACACCTTGGCAAAAAATGTGCAAGAAAAGGCGCTTTTTTCATTGAAATACTTGTTGGTTTTGAATATAACGACTATTTTTGCAACCGGAAAAGTATATAAATCCAACGAACTTACTAATCACTTAAATTTATCGATTATGTCTGATATCGAAGCAAAAGTAAAACAAATCATCGTAGACAAACTGAGTGTAGACGAAGCAGAAGTAAAGAACGAAGCCAGCTTCGCTAACGACTTGGGCGCGGATTCTCTGGACACCGTAGAACTGATCATGGAGTTCGAAAAAGAATTCAACATCCAAATCCCCGACGATCAGGCTGAAAAGATCCAGACCGTAGGCGACGCCATCGCATACATCGAAGAAAAGACAAAGTAAAAAAGCAGGCTTTTCCTCCTCTTTAACGAAGATATGGAATTAAAAAGAGTTGTCGTAACCGGAATGGGCGCTTTGACGCCAGTGGGCAATACGGCTCCCGAAACATGGGAAAACCTGCTGAAAGGCGTTAGCGGCGCTGGCCCGATCACCCATTTCGACGCTTCGAAGTTCAAAACCCAGTTTGCTTGCGAGGTGAAAGGCTTCAAAGTTACCGACTTCATCGACCGGAAGGAAGCACGCAAAATGGACCTCTACGAGCAGTACGCCATAGTGGCCGCCATGGAAGCCGTGAAAGACTGCAACGTCGATCTGGAGAAGGTAGACAGGAACCGCATAGGCGTGGTGCTCGGTGTAGGAATCGGCGGCCTCCACACCTTTGAGGAAGAGGCAGGCAATTATGCCGTGAACGGCGCAACGATGGGACCGAAGTACAACCCGTTCTTCATCCCGAAGATGATCGCCGACATTGCGTCGGGCCAGATAGCCATAAACTACGGCTTCCACGGCCCGAACTTTACGACCACGTCAGCCTGCGCCTCGTCGACTAACGCGCTGGCCGATGCCTTCAACCTCATCCGCCTCGGGAAAGCCGACATGATGGTGACAGGCGGCGCAGAAGCTGCCATCTGGCCTGCCGGCGTAGGCGGCTTCAACTCCATGCACGCCCTGTCAACCCGCAATGACGACCCGCAACACGCTTCGCGTCCTTTCAGTGCCAGCCGGGACGGCTTCGTCTTGGGCGAAGGTGCCGCCTGCCTGATTCTCGAAGAACTCGAACACGCTAAGGCCCGTGGTGCAAAGATCTATTGCGAAGTGGCAGGTGTCGGAATGTCTGCCGACGCTCATCACATCACTGCATCCCACCCCGAGGGCCTGGGCGCGCGTCTCGTGATGAAGAACGCGCTGGAAGACGCAGGCATGACAGTCGAAGACATAGACTATATCAACGTGCACGGAACGTCGACGCCTGTGGGTGACATTTCGGAAGAGAAAGCCATCAAAGCGCTCTTCGGCGAGCACGCCTACAAGCTCAACATCAGCTCAACGAAGTCGATGACGGGCCACCTGCTGGGTGCAGCCGGCGCCGTAGAAGCCATGGCGTGCGTCCTGGCTGTGCAAAACGATATAGTTCCTCCGACCATCAATCACGAAGAAGGTGATGACGATGAGAACATAGATTACAACCTGAACTTTACTTTCGGTAAAGCACAGAAACGTACGGTGCGCGCAGCGTTGAGCAACACGTTCGGCTTCGGCGGACACAACGCATGCTGCATAATGAAAAAGTACGCAGAGTAACCTATATTTTCACGTGTCGTTATGATGAATAATCTGTTCGACCGAATAAAGCTCCTTGTCCGCAGCGACAGGGAGCTTTATTCGCGTCTATATAACATCTTGGGCTTCTATCCGAAGCACATCGAGTACTATAAAATCGCCCTGACGCACAAGTCCCAGGTCTTCCGCAACAAGCAGGGCCGCGCCCTCAACAACGAGCGCCTGGAATTCCTCGGCGACGCCGTCTTGGAGGCCATCGTGAGTGACATCGTTTACCGGCAGTTCGAACGTAAGGACGAGGGATTCCTTACGACAACGCGCAGCAAAATCGTGCAGCGCGACACACTGAACCACATCGCGGCCGACATGAAACTCGACCGGCTGGTACGTCAGGAGGTCACTGCGACAGCACACAATAATTATATGTACGGAAACGCCTTCGAGGCCCTGATTGGCGCCATTTACCTTGACCGCGGCTTCAGCGGCTGCAAACGATTCTTCGAAAGCCGTGTGCTGGGCAAACACATCAACCTGAGCAACATGGCCCGGCGTGAGGTGAATTTCAAAAGCAGACTTATCGAATGGTGCCAGAAAAATAAGGTCGCTGTCGACTTCCCTCTGCGCAGCGAAGTCGGCGAAGGCACCAATGCCCCAGTGTTCTACAGCGAGGTCATCCTCGAACGTATTCCCGCCGGGAAAGGCGAGGGGTACTCGAAGAAGGAGAGCCAGCAGAATGCCTCCAAAGAGGCGCTGAACCGCATTCGCAATGACCAGAAATTCGCCCGCCGTGTTCTTGCTGCCCGCGACTTGCACCAGAAACAGGCTGACGAAGAAGCGAACAAGGACACTCCACAAGCGTCCGGCTCCCCCTCTGAAAGACAGTCGGCCTCTTCGCGCAGACGCCGTCGCCGCAAACCCGGAAACACGGAGAAAAAAGGCGAACAGCCAGCCATCCCGACCGCAGTGGCAAAAATGGAAGAAAAAAACGCTACGACGAGGAAGCGCCACACGACCCCAACCAAGGAAGGAAGCGCCACAGTCGACCGCGAGGCCATCATCAGCGCCGCTGAGGACGCCGCATTCCACGAACAAGCCAACGGCAGACAATGAATAGGGCACGGCGCAGAAAGCCGACATAGCCACAGAAAGCATCCCACGCAGGAAATGGCTCCATACGCTTACACACAGCGGAGAGCCTGCCAGCCTTCGGGGAAAAACACTCGCGGCGACAGTCACGCCACCCGCCGCGCGAGAAAAACCTGTCAGCCCGACAGGTTTTTTTTCGCGGTCATCCCATATAAGCCCAAGACCGCCCGAACCTGGCCACCGAAACCACCGGGACTCCATCAAACAAAGCCCGACGGGCTGCAAGCCCGTCAAGCCCACATCTCTCCCAAACAGGGCGGCCTGACCATACCTCCTCCTTTTGCCACCCTGGCTTTGCAGAACGCAAGCCTGCCACCGAAGAACCCCGTCAGGCCGCCGGGCAACACGCTTCCTGTCCGCGACGGCCGGACTGGGACGTACGGGACATAGGCATAAACGGAACGAATTTGACAGGCTGCGACCGTGTTTTCATTAAAGGATATAAAAAAAGGGATACCGCTGTATCCCAATCTTTGTAAACCTTAAATCTAATACTATGAAAAACACAGTGCAAAGATAGGCACTTCCCGTAAATCACCAAACCCTGCGACAGTGAAATATATGTTCTATAACATGTTTTCAGACTTCGTCCGCGAGTTTGACAATTACGCATAGCAAAACTTCGCCTCCATGGCGGCTTCACGAGACCATTTTCGTGCTTCGCCCCGGCCCGCCGCCACACATTCCGGCGGCCTATGGTTGGGCCATGTCCGCAAAAAGTATTATTTTCGCCCATGTGAAGAAAACCGATCCCCATTCGCTTTTGCGCCCCGTCGTGTGGCTGTGCCGCTTTCGCCATCGTTGCGGCTACGGCGTGCATTCTCCGTTTGCCTTCAAGCTCATCACGGAAGTTTTTTACGAACGGGGCGAATTTTACGCCTACGCCCCATTGGCCGCGATGCGGCGCCAGGCCAATCCCGGGCTTTCTGAACGGACCGACCGGCTGCTGCTACGACTGACGAACGACGTGCAACCCCGCCGGGTGGCGCTCTGGGGAGACGCTCTCGGAATGACCCGACTGTATGTCGAAGCCGGCAGCCGTCGCGATCGGCACAAAGATCGGGATCGTGATCATGCACACCGCGATCCAGTCCATCAGGAAGCCGAGCAGGAACACGACCGCCATCATCAGCGCAAACAGTCCCCACTTGCCCAGCGGCAGGTGCACGAACAGGTTTGTGACGGCGTTGCTGCAGCCGAGGCGCATAAAGACCGTGACGAACAGGTTGCCGAACGCAGACACGGCGTAGACCATGCTCGTGAGCTTGATGGACTCGATGAGCGTCTTCTTGATGACCTGCGCGTTGATCGAATGCGTCAGCAGTGCGATGAGAAA
>USCX01000075.1 GCA_900553285.1 uncultured Prevotella sp. | reverse complement strand
AAAGGTGTGGCGGAAGGTGTGCGGGCTGATGGTCTTGGTGATGCCGGCCAGGGCGGCCTGCACCTTGATGACGTGGAACACGGTGATGCGCGACAGGCGTCGGCCGCGGCGGAAGGAGACAAAGACGAAGTCGCCCTCTCCCGGGCGGATGTCGATGCGCTCGCGGTCGGCGAGCCAGCGCCGTATCTCGTCGTCGACGCGGGGCGGGAGCGGGACGAGGCGCTCTTTGTTGCCTTTCCCGACGATGCGTATGAAGCCCTCGTCGAAGTGGATGTCGCTCAGGCGGAGGTTGCAGATTTCGCTGACGCGCATGCCGCAGCCGTAGAGGGTCTCGATGAGGGCGCGGTTGCGGAGGCCTTCGCGCTCGCCGAGGTCGATGCTGTCGATGAGGCGGCCTATTTCGTCGAGCGTCAGGATGGTGGGAAGGTGCTTGCCCGATTTGGGCACTTGGAGCAGGCGGGTGGGGTCGGTGTCGATGTAGCCGTCGATGACGAGGTAGCGGTAGAAGGCGCGGACGCCCGAGAGGATGCGCGCCACGGAGCGCAGCGAGATGCCCACGTCGGTCAGGGCCCACGTGAAGCGGTGGAGGTCGTCGAGGGTCACGGCCAAGGGGTCGAGGTGCTCCGAGCCGAGGTAGCCGAGATACTTCTCGAGGTCGTGCCAGTAGGCTTCGCGGGTGTTGGGCGCGAGGCCCATTTCCATCATCAGGTAGGCGCGGTAGCCGGATATGATGTTGCGTTTCAGAAACGGTTCCATGCGGTTTCCCGCCACGGTGGTTTTCCGGCTGAGGCCAACCTTTGTGATGTCTGCCTTTTTGCCTATCTTTGCAGGGCGGGATGCAAATGTAAGGAAAATCCCGAAAAGACTTATTCCCATGAAACGAATAATGATTATCAACGGCCCCAACCTGAACCTGCTTGGCCGCCGTGAACCCGGCATCTACGGCAAGGGGACGATGGAGGCCTGCCTGGCGTCGTTGCGCGGCCGTTATGCCGGCGTGGAGCTCGGCTATTACCAGAGCAACGTTGAGGGGCAGCTCATTGACAAGTTGCAGGAGGTGGGCTTCGGCGTCGACGGCGTGGTGCTCAACGCGGGGGCCTACACCCACACGTCGGTGGCGCTGCATGACGCCATCCGGAGCATCCCGGCTCCCGTGGTCGAGGTGCATATCTCCAACGTGCACACGCGTGAGGCCTTCCGCCACCGCTCGCTCATAGCGGCCGCCTGTCGCGGCGTGGTCTGCGGCTTCGGCCTCGATTCTTACCGGCTGGCTGTGGAAGCCTTGCTCGGTCCGGACGATACTGACTGTAATTCCAACTCACTGACCCATGTATAAGAAAACCAAGATAGTCGCCACGGTGTCCGACATGCGCTGTGGCGTTGACTTCATCCAGCAGCTCTATGACGCCGGCATGAACGTGGTCCGGCTGAACACGGCCCATCAGGGGCCGGAGGGCATGCGCCGTGTCATCAACAACGTGCGCGAGGTGTCGAGCCGCATAGCCATCCTCGTCGACACGAAAGGCCCGGAGGTGCGCACCACAGCCTGCGCGCAGCCCATCGACTACCAGAAAGACGAGCGCGTCCGCATCGTCGGCGACCCCGGCCGCACGACCACGCGTGAGTGCATCGCCGTGTCGTATCCCGGTTTTGTCCGCGACATGACCGTGGGCGCGCACATCCTCATCGACGACGGCGACCTCGGCCTGGTGGTCGAGGCCAAGGGCGACGACTATGTGGAATGCCGCGTGGAAAACGCCGCCACGCTGGGCTCGCGCAAAAGTGTCAACGTGCCCGGCGTGCGCGTCAACCTGCCCGCCCTGACCGAACGCGACAAGGCCAACATCCAGTTTGCCATCGAGGCCGACGTGGCCTTCATCGCCCACTCGTTCGTGCGCAGCAAGGAAGACGTGCTCGAAGTGCGGCGCCTTCTCGACGCCGCCGGCAGCGACATCCGCATCATCGCTAAAATCGAGAACCAGGAAGGGGTGGACAACATCGACGAAATCCTCGACGTGGCCGACGGCATCATGGTGGCGCGCGGCGATCTGGGCATCGAAGTGCCCCAGGAGTTCATCCCCGGCATACAACGCCGCCTCGTGGCCAAGGCCATCCGCGTGCACAAGCCGGTCATCGTGGCGACCCAGATGCTGCAGAGCATGATCAAGAACCCCCGCCCGACGCGGACCGAAGTGACCGACATCGCCAACGCGGTCTACTCGCGCGTCGACGCCCTCATGCTGAGTGGCGAGACGGCCTACGGCTCCTATCCCGTCGAGGCCGTGCGGACGATGGCCTCAATCGCCTGGCAGGCGGAGAAGGACATCAGCCAGCTCTTCGGCGATGAGGATCTGCCCCTCTCTGAGGAGCCCGACGTGACGGAGTTCTTCGCCAAAGAAGCCGTCATGGCCACCCAACGGATGAAGTTGCGCGCCATCATCGTCGACAGCTATTCGGGCCGCACAGCCCGCTACGTCTCCTCGTTCCGCGGCAAGTGTACCGTGCTGGCCATCTGCTATAAGGCCAAGACCGTGCGCCACCTGGCGCTCTCCTACGGCGTTTCGGCCATCTATATGCCTTTCAAGAGCTTCGGCCACGAGTTCCTGCTCGCCGCCCTGCGCAAGTTGCTGTCCGACGGGGTGCTCAAGCCCGAGGACCGCATCTGCTATCTCGGCAGCCAGCGCAAGGAACAGAACACTTCGTTCATGGAAATGAACATCGTGCAAAACCTTTTTGTCTCGGAAGGGGAAGAACCCTATCAGAACTGACCGGCACATGGACGACGCCCTCGACGACTACATCCGGGCCCACACGACACCCGAACGCGAAGAGCTTTACCGCCTTTGGCGCGCCACGAACACCCAGCTCGTGCGGGGACGCATGGCCTCGGGCCATGTCCAGGGGCAGTTGCTCCGCATGTGGGTCGGGATGGTGCGCCCGCGCCGTATCCTCGAAGTGGGTACCTTCTCCGGCTACTCGGCCTTGGCCATGGCCGCCGCCCTCCCGCCCGGCGGCGAACTGTATACCTTCGAGGTGAACGACGAGATGGAAGACTTTGCCCGTCGTGCCTTCGACGCCTCCCCTTACGGCCGGCGCATACACTTCGTCATCGGCGACGCCCTCGCTCTCGTGCCGGAATCGGGCCTTGACTTCGATTTCGTGTTCCTCGACGGCGACAAGCGCCAGTATGCCGCTTATTACGCCATGGCCAAGCGCTGCCTGCGTCCGGGCGGTTACATCGTGGCCGACAATACCCTGTGGGACGGGCACGTTGTCGACCCGGCCTACGACCGCGACGCGCAGACCGTAGGCATCCGCCGGTTCAACGACCTTGTCGTGGCCGACCCCGAGGTGGAGTGTGTCGTCCTCCCGCTCCGCGACGGCCTGACCCTCATCCACCATCTCGGCGCGTCCCCCGCCTCCTCAGAATAATCCGCGCTGCCCCAGGCAGCCTATATACCGACAAACATGGAAACAACACGCCAACAGAAAATATCAAGACTTATCCAGAAAGAGCTTGCAGACATGTTCCAGCACCAGACGCAGGCCACGCACGGGATGCTCGTTTCGGTCAGTGCCGTCCGCATCAGTCCGGACTTGAGCGTCTGCCGTGCCTATTTGAGCGTATTCCCTTCGGAAAAGAGCAAAGACGTCGTCGACAACATCAACCGCAACGTCAAGAGCGTCCGCTACGAACTCGGCAAGCGCCTGCGCTTCCAACTGCGCATCATCCCGGAGCTCCGTTTCTTCGTAGACGACTCTCTGGACTACATAGAGCACATCGACGAACTGCTGAAAGGGTGAGATGAACGTTGCTTTCTACATCGCGCGGCGCTATCTCTTCTCCAGGAAAAGCCATCACGTCATCAACATCATCTCGGGCATCTCGGTGGTGGGCGTGGCGGTGGCCGCGCTGGCCTTGGTGTGCACGCTGTCGGTCTTCAACGGCTTCCGCGACCTCGTGGCGCAGCTTTTCACGTCGTTCGATCCCCAACTTGAAGTGGTGACCGCGTCGGGAGCGCCCGTCCGGGCGGACGACGCCGCACTCTCCGGCGTGAGGAGCGACGCCGACGTGGCGGTCGTCACAGAAGTCATGGAGGACCAGGCGCTGGCCCTCTTCCGCGGCCGCCAGGCCGTCGTGACCCTCAAAGGCGTCGACGACAACTTCGTGCGCTGTACCGACCTGAAGGACATCCTTTACGGCGAGGGAACCTTCCAACTCCATGCCGCCGACCTCAATTATGCCGTTCCGGGCATCGGGCTGGCCATGCAGTTGGGCTGCGGATACCGTTACGAAGGAGCCATCACGGTCTGCGCTCCCCGCAAGGGCGAACGCGTCAACATGACCAACCCGGCAGAAAGTTTCAACGCCGACGAGCTCTATTCCTCCGGCCTTGTCTTTTCCGTCCGTCAGCGCAAGTATGACGACAATCTCCTGCTTTGCCCCATCGGCATGGCCCGCCGTCTCTTCGACCGCCCGGGCGAAATCACTTCCCTCGAACTCAAATTGGCCGAAGGCGCCGACGTCGGAACCGTCAAGGAGCGATTGCAGCGCACACTCGGCGACCGCTTTGTCGTAAAAGACCGTTACGACCAACAGGAGGACGTGTTCCACATCATGAACATAGAGAAGATGATAGCCTACATCTTCCTTACGTTCATCCTTCTCGTTGCCTGCTTCAACATCATCGGCTCCATCTCGATGCTCATCATCGACAAGAAACAGGACATCGGCACGCTGCGCCATCTCGGCGCAGACGACAGGCTCATCGAGCGTATTTTCCTTTTCGAGGGCTGGCTTATCTCGACCGTGGGGGCTCTCGTGGGCATCGTCCTGGGGCTCGCGTTGTGCCTGGCGCAGGAACACTTCGGCTGGTTGAAGCTGGGCGAATCGTCGGGCAACTTCATCATCGACGCCTACCCCGTCAGCGTGCACGCATTCGACGTGGCCGCCGTGTTCCTGACCGTCGCCCTCGTCAGCTTCGTGGCCATCTGGTATCCCGTGCGCCGCCTCACGCGCCGCCTGCTTTGACGGAGGGGCGGACAACGGTGAAGCATAAAACACAGGAAGCCCAATTTTATTTATCGCGATATGGATAATAGTTTTAAGGAGTTCTGCAACCGGTTCAAACTGCTCAACTGGAAAAACCAGCGCATAGTGAAGAACACCCTGTCGAACATCTTCACAATGCGGCTGGTAGGGAACAAAACACATGGCACCTGGCAGAAATCGGCATCGCTGAGTTCATCAATCAGTTCATGTACGATTACCGTTGCGAACATGTCGGGAAGGAACTCTTTCGGGCGAAGAAACATGAGGAGGACATTGTTATCATCCCCGAAATGGGCGGGAATAAAACCATACCCGTCAGTCTGAAAGCTTATGGCGACGGACCTTTACAACTCTCGACCGACAAGGAACGCAAGTTGTACGGTGCGCTCATCCGGGAGATACCCAATGGGACGAACGACCGCACACAGGTTTCCCGTCTCTTCGCCTTGCCCGAATTTGAGGAGTTCGGGAAAATCAACATACTCCCGCTCATCTACCGGGAGAGGCGGAGACAATGCAACATCATGGTCTTTGATTTTGAGAAGGCAGTTTCAGAAACGGCCAAGATAGTGTTCGTAGGCAAAGGCGAGCGCTACGGGCCGGGGCAAGGCGTCGTGAAGGAAAAAGGGCGGAAACATCCCATTTTCATGTTCCTTGACAGGGAGGACAACTACATCTGCGAGGTGCGCTATGGCGGCGTAGACGCCAACGCCCTCCAACGGGGATTGTGGACACATACAGCCCATGCTTCTGCTTACTTTGACACACTGACCGGATGGGTTGATTATAAGCAAAACCACACCTTGGTGAAACTTCTCGGTCTGGCACTGAATGCCTCAGAGGCCGCGCATGGTCAGGCTAACGAACTGTTCCAGCACGACATCGACAGTCTGAAAACCGGCAGGCAGCCATGACAAAAGGGCGAACCGCCATGGGGGACATCCAGACGGAGGGCATCAAGTACACAGGGTCGAAACTGAAAATCCTGCCGTTCATCACCGAGAAAATCCGCTCGGTGAGGGGCGTTCGCCGCGTGCTCGACGGATTTTCCGGAACCACTCGCGTGGCCCAGTGTCTCTACCAGGAGGGGTACGAAGTGACGGCCAACGACATCTCGGTATGGTCCGATGTCTTTGCCCACTGCTATCTGCTGTCGCGCAAGCCTCTTTCGCATTATCAGGAGCTTCTTGACTACTTGAATGGCTTGGAGGGGAGATACGGGTGGTTTTCCGAGCATTACGGGGGCCGCGAGACCGACACGAAGCGCCCTTTCCAATTGAAGAACACACTGCGTCTCGATGCCATCAGAGAGGAGATTGACCGGCTT
>USCX01000074.1 GCA_900553285.1 uncultured Prevotella sp. | reverse complement strand
CAGCCGAACAAGAGGAAAGGAACGGGCTAAACGTCACATAAAATACCAGCCATATTCCAGCTTTCCTCATAAAATACACATTATTATATATAGCAGTATAACGCGCCAAGTCTTGCCATAAAAACAGGTTATACCTTCCGCCCTTTCCCTCAAAGGAAGATGCCCAATCCTTGATTTCTCAAAATTTATGTACCTTTGCCCCCTGAGACAACCTGACTTGCAGAAACAGAATCCATATGAACATAGAAAAAAATCTCATTACGGCGACTGCAGCCGCCGTCAAGGCCTTGTACAATCAAGACGTCCCCCAAGAACAACTGCAAATACAAAAAACCAAAAAAGAATTCGACGGACACCTGACACTCGTCGTATTTCCACTACTACGCATTTCCCGGAAGAAGCCCGAAGATACCGCCCAAGAAATTGGCGAATGGCTAACTGCTCACTGCAAAGCCGTAGAACGCTTCAACGTAGTCAAAGGATTTCTAAATCTTATCATCTCACCCAACACTTGGATAGAACTTCTCAACGACATCCATGCAGACGCCCGATATGGCCTCACCGCACCGACCGACCAGTCGCCTCTGGTCATGATTGAGTACTCCTCACCCAACACGAACAAGCCTCTGCATCTTGGCCACGTACGTAACAATCTACTCGGTTTCGCCTTAGCCAATATCATTCAAGCCAACGGCAACCGCGTCGTGAAAACCAATATCGTCAATGACCGTGGTATTCATATCTGCAAATCCATGCTGGCCTGGCTGAAATACGGCAATGGCGAAACACCCGAATCGTCCGGAAAAAAAGGCGACCACCTCATCGGCGACTACTATGTCGCCTTTGACAAACACTATCGCGAAGAGGTTGCAGAACTTAGCAAGCAATACGAGAACGAAGGCATGACACCGGACGAAGCCACCGAAAAAGCCAAGCAGGAGGCTCCTCTGATTAAAGAAGCCCACGCTATGCTCGTCAAATGGGAACAGAATGACCCCGAAGTCCGTGCCTTGTGGAAAAAAATGAACAGTTGGGTCTATGCGGGCTTCGACGAAACATACAAGGCCTTGGGCGTGAACTTCGACAAGATTTACTACGAAAGCGACACCTACCTTGAAGGCAAAGAGAAAGTGCTTGAGGGTTTGGAAAAAGGCATCTTCTATCGTCGTGAAGACGGCTCTGTTTGGGCAGATCTTACCGACAAGGGACTCGACGAGAAACTCCTGCTACGCGCTGACGGAACAAGCGTATACATGACGCAAGACATCGGTACGGCCAAGCTCCGTTTTCAAGACTATCCCATCGACAAAATGATTTACGTCGTCGGCAATGAGCAAAACTACCACTTCCAAGTGCTATCCATCCTACTCGACGAACTCGGTTTTGAGTGGGGAAAAAGCCTGGTCCACTTCTCCTACGGTATGGTGGAACTCCCCAACGGGAAAATGAAGAGCCGCGAAGGCACAGTAGTCGATGCCGACGACCTTATAGCCGAAATGGTTCGCCAGGCACGACAGACTATCGATGAACTCGGCAAGTTCGACGACATGAATGAAACCGAAAAAAATGAAGTGGCCCGCATCGTAGGCATGGGTGCACTAAAATACTTCCTGCTCAAAGTAGATGCCCGCAAAAACATGCTGTTCAATCCCGCAGAGAGCATAGACTTCAACGGCAACACCGGCCCCTTCATCCAGTACACCTATGCCCGTATCCGCTCCGTACTACGTAAAGCCCAAGAGGCAGGCATCAACATCCCCGATACCCTATCGACAGACACCGAACTAAGCACAAAAGAGGAGGACATCGTACAGCATATTGCCGATTTCCCAACGGTTGTCCATCAAGCCGGCACGGACTACTCACCCAGCGCAATCGCTAACTACTGTTATGAGCTCGTTAAGGAATACAACCAGTTCTACCACGATTTCAGCATTCTGCGCGAAGAGGACAAACAGAAGCAACTTTTCCGCATCGTCCTGTCGGCAAACGTGGCCAAAGTGGTCCGATTAGGCATGGGGCTGCTCGGCATCGAAATGCCAGAACGCATGTAAACTGTGACAAAAAAACAAAAATACTACGTCGTGTGGAGCGGTCTCCAACCAGGCATTTATACCTCGTGGGACGACTGCCGGAAACAAGTACATGGCATTCAGGGGGCACAATACAAGTCTTACGACACTAAAAAAGAAGCGCAAGCCGCCTTCGAAGCCGCTCCCCCGACTTACAAAAAACAATCTGCCGGCCGCTTGCACAAAGACCTGCCCCCTAACCCCCCGGCCGCCCGCCACGATACCGTCCTCCCCCTGCCACCCGAGGTCAGGGCCCGCGCTTTGGCGGTAGACGCATCATGCAGCGGCAACCCGGGCGCCATGGAATACCGTGGCGTATGCCTCACTACCGGGCGGGAGGTCTTTCATTATGGTCCTGTATACGGCACGAACAACATCGGGGAGTTCCTCGCCATCGTGCATGGCCTTGCCCTCATCCAGCAACAAGGCCTCACCGACATGACGCTCTACTCCGACAGCCGCAACGCCCTGCTGTGGACACGCAAGAAGAAATGCAAAACCACTCTCGCCCGAACCGCCCGCACCGAAGCCCTTTTCGGCCTCATCGACCGCGCCGAACAATGGCTGAAAAACAACAAATGGGACACATCCCTCATCAAGTGGGACACCGAACGGTGGGGCGAGATTCCCGCCGACTTCGGGCGGAAATAAGAAAACCGTAAACGCCATACGCCACTCCGCCACACCACTGCCCACATGGAAAAAAACTCCGTATTCCGCAAAAAAAGCATCGGCCAGGTATTTACTCCCGAGCCGCTTGTCAAACTCATCCTTGACTTTGTCGGATATGCGGGTAGTTCCGTTTCACAAAAGCATATCATTGACAACAGCTGCGGAGAAGGAGCCTTTCTTGCCGAAGCGGTCCACCGTTATTGCAAGCATTTCCTGGCCCATTCACAAAACAAATCCCGTTTGAAACAAGAATTAGCCACCTATATCCATGGTATCGAGATCGACGGGTACACCCATACCCGTTGCCTCCAACACCTGGACAGCGTAGCCCGGTCATACGGTTTGGGGGATGTCAGATGGGATGTGCTGCACGACAACGCCCTGCGCGTCACCCATTTTGACGGACGAATGGACTTCGTCGTAGGCAACCCGCCCTACGTCAGAGTGCATAACCTGCACGACAATTACACTGACGTCAAACAATATGCTTTTGCGGATAAAGGCATGACCGATATGTATCTTGTCTTCTTCGAAATCAGTTTCCGAATGATGCAAGAACATGGCCGCATGGCCGTCATCACACCCAGCTCTTGGCTGACCAGCAAGGCAGGAGCAGCCTTACGCACGTTCCTCACACATTCTCCGAAACTCAAAAAGGTGATCGACCTCGGCCACCGGCAAGCCTTTGACAACGTCACGACCTACACTCTCATCTCATTCTTCGAGAATAACCCAGAGACAAGCCACTTATCCTACTACGAATATGGAGAGAAAGATGAAACGCCACGATTCATCACTCGCCTCACACAAGACGACATCCTCATCCACGGAAATTTCCATTTCGGGACAACCGGACAACTCGACTACCTCCGACATATCCAACAAGCCGACTATCCCCGAATCGTTCACGTGAAGAACGGGTTCGCCACATTGGCAGACAGTGTGTTCATTGGCAACGTGCCCGATTCGCCCATCACCATTCCCATACTCAAAGCCTCAACAGGGATGTGGACCAAAGGGCTCTTCCCTTATACGACACAAGGCCATCGGCTCACGTGGAACGACATACAATCCATGCCCGCTGTGTCACAGTACTTCAAGAGCCATCAAGAAGAACTACGGAAGCACCATCCCAAGGATGATGGGTGGTTCCTCTACGGCCGGACGCAGGCCCTGCGCGACGTCTGCCGGGACAAAGTGGCCGTCAATACCCTCATCCGGGATTCTGCCAGCTTGAAAATCAATTTCGTGGCAGCTGGGCGAGGCCTTTATTCTGGCCTCTATATTCTTGGAGCGGACGACAAGCTCATACGACAATACTTGGAAACAGACGACTTCCTCAAATACATCGCACTCCTGCGGAACTATAAAAGCGGAGGATACTACACTTTCTCCTCAAAAGCGCTCGAACAATATATTAACTACCAACTCTACCTGCAAAATGGACAACCCGAATAACCAAGAGTTTCTTCATGCGGTGGAACGCTCTTTTAAGATTTACCTTGACAAAGGTTCCTCACGCAGCAACGCCAAGCTGAAGCCTCTGCACGGCTTCATAGCGCAAGACTTGCACGTGAGACTGGATATGGACTACACCATTTTTTCGCAGGGGTACGAAAGCGACCGCGAAAAGAAGTTGCCGGGACGATATCAAGGTAAAGCCGTTGACATCACCGCATTCCAACACAATCGTCCCGCAGCAGGAATAGCGGTCAAGTTCGTCATGCAGAATTACAAGCAGAACTCCGTGAACTACTTTGAGAACATGCTGGGCGAAACGGCCAACGTCCGATGCGCCGGTATTCCTTACTTTCAAATCCTCATCCTGTTGGACAAACTTCCCTACTTCGACAAAAATGACGGACAGCTCAAACGCTGGGAACAAATCAACCAGCACAACCTTGACAAATACGTAGCTCTGTCTGAGGACGACCCCTTGCGCTATATGCACACCCCGGACAAAACCCTCATCTTTATCGTCCACAGTATGCCAGCCACCGATTTGAGGACAAAAGAGGAATACTTCGATTTCTACCGCGCTCACCCGACACTCGAGATGTCCCAACTGGAGTATAGAGGATTTGACCGGGGTGTTATTCTCAACGACTACGACCTCTTCATGTCTAAAATCTGCCACAACATACTTTCCTTTTAAATATATCTCCCATCCCGCATCTCCTCTTAACCCCAACGCAAGATGAAAGAGTTTTTCCGCGTCATGCTACAATATGTCCGGCCCTACAAGCGCTACCTGGCCGGTTCCCTCCTGTTCAATCTGCTCAGCGCCATCCTCAATGTGTTCTCCTTTGCGACGCTCATCCCGATGCTGCAACTGCTCTTCGGCATTGACACGGCGCGCTACGAATTCATTCCTTGGGATGCCGCGTCACCCTCGCTGAAAGACATCATCATCAACAACCTTTACTATTACACCACGCAGCTCATCACCATTTACGGGGCGTCGACCACGCTGCTCCTCATCGGCCTGGCCCTCGTCCTGGCCACGCTGCTGAAAACGAGCTGCTACTTCGCCTCCGTGGGCATCATGGTCCCCATTCGTACCGGCATCGTCCGCGACATCCGCACGTCGATTTACCATAAGATCATATCGCTGCCGCTGTCTTTCTTCTCAGCCGAGCGGAAAGGCGACATCATCGCCCGCATGAGCGGCGACGTGAACGAGGTGGAGAACTCCATCATGGGGTCGCTCGACATGATTATCAAAAACCCCATCCTGCTCGTCTGTTATTTCGGCGTACTGCTCTACACCAGCTGGCAGCTCACCGTGTTCACCATCGTCGTGCTGCCGCTCATGGGCTGGATCATGGGCCGCATCGGCCGCAAGCTGAAACGCCAGTCGCTCGACGCACAGAACAAGTGGAGCGAAACTCTCTCCCAATTGGAGGAGACACTCGGCGGCATGCGCATCATCAAGGCCTTCACCGCCGAGGAAAAGATGAACAAACGTTTTGACCGTGTGGCAAACGAATTCCGGCAGGCTGCAAGCCGCGTCAACATCCGCCAGTCGTCGGCCCATCCGGTGAGCGAGTTTCTCGGCACATGCCTCATCGTGCTCGTCCTGTGGTACGGGGGCACACTTATCTTCAACCATGCGTCGGGCATCGACGCCCCGACGTTCATCTTCTACATGGTCATCCTGTACAGCATCATCCAGCCGCTCAAAGATTTTTCAAAAGCGGCCTACTCCATTCCCAAAGGCCTGGCCTCCATGGAACGCATCAACAAGATTCTGACGGCCGAGAACCCCATCCGCGAACCCGAGCACCCGAAACACATCGCCACCCTGAGCCAAAGCATCGAACTGCGCGACGTTTCATTCGGCTACAACGGCCAGCACGACGTCCTGCGCCACGTCAATCTCACCATCCCGCGCGGACGGACCATCGCCCTCGTAGGCCAGAGCGGTTCGGGAAAGTCAACCCTCGTCGACCTCATTCCGCGTTACCACGACATCAGCCGGGGCGAAATCCTCATCGACGGAATCAACATCAAGGACTTGGCCATACGCGACCTGCGCTCGCTCATCGGGAACGTGAACCAAGAAGCCATCCTCTTCAACGACACTTTCTACAACAACATCACGTTCGGCGTCGAGAACGCCACGATGGAGCAAGTCGTCGAAGCCGCCAAGATAGCCAACGCACACGACTTCATCATGGCTTCCGAGCACGGCTACCAAACCAACGTGGGCGACCGCGG
>USCX01000073.1 GCA_900553285.1 uncultured Prevotella sp. | reverse complement strand
CAAGACAGACCGGAAAGCATCCCTCTCACGCCCGGGCACTCCGCCAAGCAGGAAGTCCGACAGCGCTTTCAGTCCAGCCGCAACGCGGAAAACGACCGCAGCGTCCGCGCCGCCTTCGACGGCGACCGTGAAGTCAGGGACTGCGCCCGTCGCAGACGTCACGTTTCCCGCCTTGCCTGTCGCCTATTCCGCATATTTGATTTCGTCATTTGCAGGTTTATCCTTATCTTTGCGCCATCAAAAAGAACGTGTCACACAAAATTCTATCACCGTGTCTGAAACGAAATACATCTTTGTGACGGGCGGCGTGGCCTCTTCATTGGGTAAGGGCATCATCGCGTCGTCCATCGGTAAACTTTTGCAAGCCCGTGGCTACAACATCACCATCCAGAAGTTCGACCCTTACATCAACATCGACCCCGGGACTCTCAATCCGTACGAACACGGTGAGTGCTACGTCACAGAAGACGGGCAAGAAACCGACTTGGATCTGGGCCACTACGAACGCTTCACAGGAATACAGACCACACGCAACAACAACGTCACGACAGGGCGTATCTACCAGAGTGTGATCGAAAAAGAACGTCGTGGCGACTATTTGGGCAAGACCATCCAGGTCATACCGCACATCACCGACGAAATCAAGCGCGACATCCTCTATCTCGGAAAGAAATACCATTACGACTTTGTCATCACCGAAATAGGCGGAACGGTGGGCGACATCGAGAGCCTGCCCTTCCTCGAAGCCATCCGCCAGCTCAAATGGGAACTGGGCCGCGACTCGATTTGCGTACACCTGACTTATGTTCCCTATCTTGCTGCCGCCAAAGAGTTGAAGACCAAACCGACACAGCACTCCGTCAAGGAACTGCAAAGCCTCGGCATCCAACCCGACATCCTCGTGCTCCGCACCGAACACGACCTCTCGTCGTCGTTGAAAAAGAAAGTGGCCAATTTCTGTAACGTCGACCCGGAAGCCGTCGTCCAAAGCATGGACCAACCTACCATCTATGAAGTGCCCCTGCGCATGCAGGAACAAAACCTCGACGCGACGATTCTGCGTAAGCTCAACATGCCTGTCGGCGAAACTCCGGGACTCGGTCCCTGGCGTTCGTTCCTCGACCGCCGCCACCGTGCCACCGAAGTCGTCGACATCGCCCTCGTGGGAAAATACGACTTGCAGGATGCCTACAAAAGTATCCTCGAATCCCTCTCTCAGGCCGGCACTTACAACGACTACAAAGTGAAGGCGCATTTCGTCAACAGCGAAAAACTTACGAGAGAGAACGTGGCCGAACAACTGGAGCACATGCAAGGAGTCATCATCTGCCCGGGATTCGGACAACGCGGAATCGAAGGCAAAATCATTGCGACGCAATACTGCCGCGAACACGACAAGCCAACATTCGGCATATGCCTCGGCATGCAAATGATGGTCATCGAGTACGCCCGCAACGTCCTCGGCTATGAAGACGCCAACAGTGTGGAGATGGACAGCAAGACGACACACAACGTCATCGACATCATGGAAGAGCAGAAAAACATCACGAACATGGGCGGCACCATGCGCCTCGGGGCCTACGACTGCGTGCTCCGCCCGGGCAGCAAAGTCCGCGACATCTACGGTGCGGACCACATCCGCGAACGCCACCGCCACCGCTATGAGTTCAACAGCGATTATAAAGAGGAGTTCGAACGCGCCGGCATGCAATGTGTCGGCATCAATCCGGACTGCGACCTTGTTGAAATAGTCGAAGTGCCTTCACTCACGTGGTACATCGGCACACAGTTCCATCCCGAATACAGCAGTACCGTGTTGAAACCTCACCCCCTCTTCCTCAGCTTCGTAAAGGCCGCCATAGACCAAAAGAACCAAACTTCAAACCCAGCCAAGAATGGATAAGAACACCGTCACGGGCATCATCCTGATTGCTGCCGTGCTGATAGGCTTTTCTTTCTTCTCCACCCGTCAGAACGAACAGGCGATGCAGGAAATGGCACAGTCCGTTCCGGCAGCAGACCAGCCGATAGACACGCTCATCACGACGTCGGATACACCCACTGCGACCGATACCACGGCCCTCTTCTACGCCGCAAAAAACGGAACGCCCCAACACATCGTGCTGGAAAACAGCAAAGTGAGAGTAACGCTCAACACGCGAGGCGGCCGCATCACAGAAGTAACCCTCAAAGACTATCTCGACCAACAGAAAAAGCCCGTCCGCCTTTTCACCGAGGCCGACGCCAACATGGCTTTCTACCTCTCGCTGAAGCAGGAAAACATCAACACGAACGATTACGTCTTCACTCCCCTCAATGTCAGCGACTCCACCGTCACCATGCAGCTGACGTCTGACAAAGGGCAGCGACTCACGTTCGACTATAAGCTCCTTGCGGACAACTACATGGTCGACTTCAATATCTCTTCGGCCGGGCTGCAAAACTACTTCCCTGCCAACAACAAGAAAATCGACATCATATGGAGCGACCGTATCCGTCAGCAGGAAAAAGGCTTTGACTTTGAAAACCAGTATTCCACCCTGACCTACAAGCTCACTGGCGAGGGAACCGAAAAGCTGAGCGAGTACGAAACGGAAGAAGAAGTGCCAGCGCAGAACGTCGACTGGGTCGCCTTCAAGAACCAGTATTTCAGCAGTATCATGATAGGCTACCAAACGCTCGAACCGACTCTGTTGAAAAGCGTACAGGAAGAAAAAGGCAGCGGTTACCTGAAACATTACACCGCATCCATGTCGACTTTCTTCGACCCCACGGGCAAGCAACCGACAAACTTCCAGTTCTACTTCGGACCGAACCAGTATCGCTTGTTGCAGAGCATGGATAAATACAGTCTGGGGCAAAAAGACTTAGAACTGGAAGACCTCGTTTATCTCGGCTGGCCGATCTTCAAGTGGATAAACCGCTACTTTACAATCTACGTCTTCGACTTTCTCACGCAGCTGGGATTGCCCATGGGCATCGTGCTGCTACTCATCACGCTCCTGCTTCACGTCATTGTCTACGTGCCCCGTCGGAAAAGTTTCATGAGCAGTGCGAAGATGAGGGTGCTGAAACCAAAAATCGAAGAGATAAACAAAAAATATCCCAAGCAGGAAGACGCCATGAAGAAGCAACAGGAGATCATGGCAATGTACAGTCAGTACGGAGTCAACCCGATGGGAGGCTGCCTACCGATGCTCATTCAGATGCCCGTTTGGGTGGCTATGTTCAACTTCGTCCCGAACGCCATCGAGTTACGCCAGCAAAGCCTCTTATGGGCCGACGACCTGTCAACATACGACGACGTCATTCACTGGACCACAGAACTGCCGCTCATCGGCAACCACATCAGCCTCTTCTGCCTGCTATTCTGCGTCACGAACCTGCTTTACAGCTACTTCACGATGCGTCAGCAACGCGAAACGCTCGTCGGGCAACAAGCGGACCAGATGAAGGTCATGCAATGGATGATGTACCTCATGCCGGTATTCTTCTTCTTCATGTTCAACAAGTATTCGGCAGGTCTAAACTACTACTACTTCATCTCGTTGCTGCTGGGAGCTTTGGCCATGTGGTTCATGCGCAAAACAACCGACGACAAAAAACTGCTGGCCAAACTGGAAGCCAACTACGAGGCCAACAAAAACAATCCCAACAAGAAGCCCAGCGGATTGGCCGCACGCCTCGAAGCACTTCAAAAGCAACAGGAGGCACTTCTCGAAGAACAAAAACGGCAACGGAAGAAGTGACCCCATAAACCCTCATAAACAAAAGCTAAGGAAACGCGGTTCCACCCGGAAGGGCGGGCCACGCAGCCTTAGCTTTTTTGCTACGCACAAATCCAAGAACACCATAAAACATGAACTTCGCACTTATGCTTTCAGCAATGATGGCCATGACGCCCAATCTGGCCACCGAAGCGACGGCGACGACGCCATCCGAACGGACTCTGATGACGCAAGAAAAACAACTTGCCTCTGACCTTCTCACCCCCGAGCTGCTGTGGGAAATGGGGCGTGTCGGCAAATTCACCACGTCTCCCGACGGGAAACACGCCGTCTTCTCCGTCTCCTATTACAGCGTCGAAAAAAACAAGGGACACCACGTCCTCTACCTCATGAACCTGAGCGACAAATCGAAAACGCTGCTCACGACCACCGATGACAACGAGACCAACGCCACATTCATCAAAGGAGGCACGAAGATTGCCTACCTCAGCGCCCGAAGCGGCAGTAACCAGATATGGGAGATGAACCTCGACGGCACGGGACGACGCCAACTTTCAAACGAAAGCGGCGACATTGCCGACTACCTGTTCTCGCCCGACGGTAAAAAGGTAATCCTGATCAAGGAAGTGCCCTACGACGCTTCCATTCAGAATAACGATGCAGACTTGCCCCTGGCCCAAGGCATGGTCATCAACGATTTGATGTATAAACACTGGGACCACTACGTCACCTCCATCCCTCACCCTTTCATCGCGGCTGTCAGCGAGGACGCCATCACTTCTTCTCAGGACATGCTGGAAGGTGAGCCCTACGAGTGCCCCATGCTGCCGTTCGGAGGCATCGAGCAACTGGCTTGGAGCCCCGACTCAAAAACGATAGCCTACACCTGCCGCAAGAAAACCGGCCGCGATTATGCGACCAGCACCGACAGCGACATCTTCCTCTACGACGTGACAAACAAGTCGTCACGCAACCTGTGCAAGCCGGCCAACTACAAGCCGCAGCCCACCGACCCGACCCGCTCGCTGGCCAACCAGAACAACACGAAGGACGGTCGCGACCTCAACCTTGGCTATGACCAGAACCCGAGCTTCTCGCCCGACGGCAAATACATCGCTTGGAGCAGCATGGAGCGCGACGGTTACGAAAGCGACCGCACCCGGCTTTGCGTCCTGAACCTGGCCACCGGCGAAAAGCGCTACGTGACAGAACAATTCGAGAGCGGCGTCAACCAGTTCCTCTGGGCGCGGGACAGCCGGACGCTCTACTTCACCGGCGTCTGGCACGGCAAAACGCAAATCTACCGCACTGACCTCTCCGGCGCCGTCAAGGCACTGACTGACGAGGTGTGTGACTACGCACTGGTCGAACTGACGGCTGACGGAAAGTCGCTCATCGCCACGCGCCAAAGCATGAGCTACCCGACCGAAGTGTTCCGCATGGACATCGGGAAAAAGGGCCTCACCGCCGAACAGCTCACCTTCGAGAACAAAGCCCTCTTCGACCGGCTCACCACCGGCGAAGTCAAAGAACGCTGGGTCAAGACGACCGACGGCAAAGAAGAGCAATGCTGGGTCATCTATCCGCCACACTTCGACCCCGCCAAGAAATACCCCGCCCTTCTCTACTGCGAAGGCGGCCCGCAGTCGCCTGTCAGCCAGTTTTGGAGCGTCCGCTGGAACTTCCAGATCATGGCGGCCCACGGCTATATCATCATCGCCCCCAACCGCCGCGGCCTCCCCGGCTACGGCATGGAATGGCTGGAACAAATCAGCGGCGACTACTCCGGACAGTGTATGAAAGACTACCTCTCCGCCATCGACGACCTCTGCACCGAACCCTATGTCGACAAGGAGCGTTTGGGATGCGTGGGCGCCAGCTTCGGTGGTTACAGCGTCTACTGGCTGGCCGGAAACCACAACAAGCGTTTCAAATGCTTCATTGCCCACGACGGCATCTACAACACGCAGCAACAGTATGTCGAAACCGAGGAACTCTGGTTCCCGAACTGGGACATGGGGCGAGCACCCTGGATAAAAGACGGACAAGGCAAGATGGCCAAAGTCTTTGAGACCTCGCCCCACCTCTACGTCGACAAATGGGATGCCCCCATCCTCTGCATCCACGGACAGAAAGACTTCCGCATCGAGTACACGCAAGCCGAATCAGCCTTCACCGCAGCCCGCCTGCGCGGCATTCCCGCCCAGCTCCTGCTCCTGCCCGACGAGAACCACTGGGTACTGAAACCGCAGAACGGCATTCTCTGGCAGCGCACCTTCTTCCGTTGGTTAGACCGCTGGCTGAACAAATAACCCCATCACCACGTAACAACCTTTTAGCCTCACTTATCCATGACTGAATACTTGCAGAAAAAACTGAGCGACAAGGCATGGGCCAGATGGACCGCCATGTTCATCGTGTCGTTCACCATGATGTGCGGTTACTTCATGACCGACGTCATGTCGCCCCTCGAAAGCCTGCTGACTTCGACGGAGCGCACCGTTTACTTCACAGACGGCACATCGATGCCCGCCGACACGCTCGTGGCCCGCGTCCGCCAGGCCGAAGCCCTGACGGGTACGGCCAACAGTCTTTCGGCCGACGACATCACATCCGGACAGAAGTTCCAGATGGTCGAAGAGGCCGTCGATGCGCCCGCCATGGGGCTTGTGGTCGAGCGCATCGTCGACAGCACCGTGCAGGGCAAGAGCTGGACGAGCACCGAGTACGGTTTCTTCTCCGGCGCCTACGGATATATTAATGTGTTGCTGCTGATGCTCTTTTTCGGCGGCCTCATTCTCGACAAGATGGGCGTCCGCTTCACGGGCGTCATGTCCACAGCCCTCATGGTCGCCGGTGCGCTCATCAAGTGGTACGCCCTCCGCTGCGACTTCGGAAACGCCCAGCTTTTCGGCATGCACATGCAGGTGGTCGTGGCCTCGCTCGGGTTCTCCATCTTCGGCGTGGGCTGCGAGATAGCCGGCATCACCGTCTCGAAAGTCATCGTCAAATGGTTCCCCGGCCGTGAGCTGGCCCTCGCCATGGGCCTGCAAGTCGGCATGGC
>USCX01000072.1 GCA_900553285.1 uncultured Prevotella sp. | reverse complement strand
TCGGCGCCATCGAGCTGGCTGCCTACCAGGTGATGGTGACCATCGGCACGCTGGGTTTCCTTTTCTACTACAGCATGGGCGCCGCCACGTCGATACGCATCGCCACCTTTGTCGGCACGGCCGACTGGGAACGCGTGAGGACGGCCGGCCGCGCGGGCTTCCACATCCTGCTGACGATGGCGGCGGGCGCCTCGCTGATGTTCCTGCTCTTTGCGAAGACGTTCATCGGCCTGTTCACGGCCGACCCGGCCGTCGTGGCGTGCGCCCTCGGGCTGATTGTGCCTCTCATGCTTTACCAGTTCGGCGACGCCACGCAGATATGCTTTGCCAATGCGCTCCGCGGCACGGGACAGGTGATGTCGATGATGTGGGTGGCTTTCGTGAGCTACGTGGTGATAGGCATCCCGTCGTGCTACCTGATGGGGTTTGTCTTCGGGTTGGGCGAAACGGGCATTTTCCTCTCTTTCTCGGTGTCGCTCTTCACGGCGGCGGCCCTCTTCGCCTGGAAGTTCCGCCAGACACTGCGGCTGCGCCCCTCGCTGGACGGCGCGGCGGCCTGAGCGGTGCGGACGGCCGGTGTGACAGTCCGGCTTACCGCTGCGACGGAAAATCCCACCGCCGTCCCCGTCGGGAGGGGCAGCGGTGGGATTCTGTTTCCCGGGGGTCGGGCGCTTCCGGCGCCCGGCCATTTAGATGTAGCCCAGTATGGAAATGAGCGAGTTGGCGTCGTTCCAACTCCAATACTTGTCGTTCATCAGACGTTTGAAAGCGTCCTTCATCTCGGGTTTGACGCGCGGCTTGATGTTTTTCTCCGTGGCACGCACCGGAACGCCGTCGATGATGAAATAATAACGCTGTTCGAGCGGGTAGCCTTTCGAGTCTTCGCGCGAATCGCCGTCGATTTCAAGAAAAACGTTGAGCTCGGAAATCTCGAAGAAAGGCAGGTTGTCGCCGCCGACCGTCTCCGCACGGTAACGGTCCATGTCGATTGTGGTCACGACGACGAGCGTGCGCCAGTTCTTTTCGGCGATGACACGCCCCATCGCTCCCCCGTCGACCTTGCGGTAGCGAAGCGTGTCGTTGAAATCGACGCCCAGTATGTTGGCCACGTTGGCCTCCATCACGGTGTCGTTTTCAAGATAGCACAGCGTCGACTTCTTCAGCAGGATGTTGGCGTCGGCCGTGACATAGCGGCCGAAGGGCTGCAACACCTTGGCTTTCTGAAACTTCGGCAGGGCAAAAAGAGTCTTCGAACGCGACACCTGCTGGCTCTGCTGGGCCCACAGAGGGACGCACAGGACCGCAGCGCACAACGCCATCACCATGCGGCGGAGGGAAAGGTTCAATAATTTTCTCATACGCGTATTCTTTTATATGTTGTCCGCACCCGCCGTCACGGACGGCGGCGGGCAGCAGGAGGACCACTCACACAAAAGGCCAGAAGGCCGCCCCTCACCGGAAAGCCCCGGCGAAGGGCTTACTTCACAACGATGACCAGATAGCGGCTCGTGCTCCAGAATTCCTGCGGATTGGTGATGCGCAGCGTGTATTGGCCCTGGCTGTCGCGGTCGAGCGAATAGCTGCCCGCAGGATGGTTGGTCAGGAGCTTGGCACTCTTTGAATACAGCCTGATGACCTTGTCCACACGAATGTCAACCCGCGTGAAATAATCCTTGTTGAACTGGCCCGAACGGAGAACGTCGCCCCCCTGCAGGATGTTCTGCTCCTTGAGTTCACGCTTCGTGCCGAAAACGTACCACCCCGTGTTGAGCTCCTTGTCCTGGGCCGCCACTGTGCGGCTCTTGGCTTCATTCTGCGCCGTGAGGCTGGTCACGTTCTGGTTGAGCGTGTTGATCTGCTCGCCTTGCCGGGCGATATAAAGATTCTTCTGTTCCAGTTCGGCCGTCAGGTCGGCAATCTGCTTGTTCTTCGCTTCCAGTTCAGCGTTCAGGCCGTCGATGGTCGCTTCAAGCGTGGCTTTGAGTTTGGAACTGGCCGACGTGTTCGTCTTCAACTGCTGACGCAAACGGGCTATGAGCTCGCGGTTGAGCTGCATCGTTCTCTGGATGAAGGCGATGTTTTCCTTGATTTCCTCGCGCTGCGACGTTTCTGGCTGTCCTTTCGTCAGGTTGACCCGCCCTTCGGCTTCGTTAATCTGGCGAAAGCCCTCCTGGATGTCGTTGAACGTCGTCATCATATCGTTCAACTCATTGTCCTTCTGGGCGATGACACTCAGCAGCGAGTCGCGGCTCGACACGTCGGCCTGAGCCTGCTGCTCTTGCGTCGCTTTGTTTTCGCAGGCGGTCAGCGCCCCCATAAGGGCTACCGCCACTAAGGTCATGACTTTTTTCATACTCAACTGTTAATCTTCGACAAGTGGTAGTGGTTCGTTCTTCTCTCTTTCTTTATTCTTTTTCTTGGTATGCTCAACCCCGGCGACGATAAGAACGAACTCCCCGCGGGGGGCTTTTTCCGTAAAGTGGGCGGCCAGCTCTTCGAGCGTCCCGCGAACGGTTTCCTCATGCACTTTCGAGATCTCGCGGACGGCGGCTGCGCGCCGTCCGGGGCCGAACACTCCGGCCATCTGCTGCAAGGTTTTCACAAGGCGGTGCGGCGACTCGTAGAAAACCATCGTCCGCTCCTCCGGGGCGAGCGAGGCCAGTTGTGTGGCGCGGCCTTTCTTCTGCGGGAGGAAGCCCTCAAAACAAAAACGCTCGCAGGGCAAGCCCGAAGCGACCAAAGCGGGCACGAAAGCCGTCGCGCCCGGCAGGCACTGCACCTCGACACCACGCTCCACACAGGCGCGGACCAACAGGAACCCCGGGTCGGAAATGGCGGGCGTGCCCGCGTCGGAAACGAGCGCCATCGTCTCGCCTGCCTCCATCCGGGCGGCAAGCATCTCGACGACCTGATGCTCGTTGAACTTGTGGTAGGACATCATGCGGCCTCTGACCTCAAAATGCTTCAGGAGGACGCCCGACGTACGCGTGTCCTCCGCCAGAATGACGTCGGCTTCTTTCAGAATCCGAACCGCCCGCAGTGTCATATCCTCCATGTTGCCTACCGGCGTAGGCACGACGTATAGCATTCCCATAGTGCAAATATATGTAATTCCCGCTACTTGCCCACAAATCGGCAGCGATATTTCGATTTTTATGGATGTTATTCGTTATTTTTGCAAGTGAGGAAAAACCACACATGCCGTCAACGCTATGTTCAAACAGGAAATCACTTTCGACCGTTTCATACGAGGCCTTATCTTCCTGACGGGCTTCATCCTCCTCATCGCGGCTGTCAATTACCTCAGCAGCGTGCTCATCCCCTTCGTGGTGGCGTGGGTGGTGGCTTACATGCTCTATCCGATCGTCTGTTTCTTTCAATATAGGTGCCGGCTGCGCTTCCGGGCCGTAGCCATCATTGTCACGCTGCTGCTGCTCTGCGGCCTGGTCGGCGGCCTGCTCTACCTGGCCGTCCCGCCGATGATTGAAGAATGCATACACCTGAAAGACGTCGCCTTAAAGTACCTCGACGGAGGATACCGGGCCCCAAGCATCCCACGCGGACTGCAAGAGTACCTGCGCGAACATATCTCTCAACTGAACATCGACGAACTGCTGAAAAAGAACGACATCATCGACGTCATCAAGGAAGTGGCCCCAAAGGTATGGAACGTCGTATGGTCCACAGCCAACGTGATATTCAGCCTCGTGTCGTCACTCATCACCCTGCTCTACCTCTTCTTCCTGCTCATGGACTACGAGAAATTCGCCCAAAGATGGTTACGCTTCATCCCGGCAGCGAGACGGAATTTTGCGAAAGCACTGGTAGGCGATGTCGAACGCGGCATGAGCGGCTATTTCCGTGGCCAGGCACTCGTGGCACTGAGCAACTGTATCATGTTCTCGGCCGGCTTCATGCTTGTCGACTTCCCCATGCCCATCGGCTTGGGCGTCTTCATCGGCATCATCAGCTTCGTGCCTTACTTGCAGCTCATCGGTTTTCTCCCGGCGCTCATCTTAGCCTTGCTCCGAACGGCGGACAGCGGCGACAGCTTTTGGTGGCTGATGGGCAGCGTAGTGCTTGTCTACTGCGTGGTACAGGTCATTCAAGACGCCGTCGTGACACCTAAAATCATGGGGAAAATCATGGGCCTCTCCCCCGCCATCGTCCTGCTCTCCCTCTCTGTCTGGGGATACCTCATGGGGCTCATTGGCCTCATCATCGCCCTGCCACTCACCACACTCCTCATTTCCTATTATAAGCGGTATGTCGTCAAAGAGAACCACCCTGCCCCTGCCGTTCCCGACAGCCCCGACGACACCGAAGAATAAAAAAAACAAAGAAATGTTTGGCCGTTCAGATTAAACTTCTTACCTTTGCACTCGCTTAACAGCAAAGAGGTTAGACTCGCTAGCTCAGTTGGTAGAGCACAACACTTTTAATGTTGGGGTCTTGGGTTCGAGCCCCAAGCGGGTCACTACGTAAGAAGCACCGGACACATTCGTTGAAATGTCCGGTGCTTCTTACGTCAAGGCAATCAGCGTATTGCGTCTTTTCCCTTGAAAGCTCATATAGGCCATCGAGGCGACAGGAAAAAGCATCGCTTTGACTGGAAAAACTGTCGGCGTCCCCGTCCGGGCTGTCGCCCTGCCCCAACAGCGCGCGGACGGGGCGTAAAGGCACTCACCCGTGCTGGCCCTTATATGCAAAGCGCTCGGCCTCTTATCAGCCGGGCGCTTTGCCTGAATCATAACCACAAGAGGGCCAACCGGTAAATGAGGTAGGCCACGACCCACGCCGCGCAGACGGTATAAACCGCCGAGAACAGCGCCCAGCGCCATCCGCCGCTTTCCTGACGGATGGCCGCAAACGTGGCGATACAGGGAAAGTAAAGCAGGACGAACACCATGTAGGAAAGTGCGGCGGCCGGCGTCACGGTCCTGAGAAGGGCACGTTGCAACGGCGTGTCGCCCGTGACGGCTGACGCGGCCCCTTCTTCGCCCTCGCCGCTATACATGACGCCGAGCGTGCTCACGACGAGTTCCTTGGCACCTATGCCCGACAGGATGCCCGTACTCATTTTCCAGTCAAAACCCAACGGGGCAAAAACAGGCTCGATGGCTTTTCCTATGTAGCCTATGTACGAATTTTCCTGCTGTTCGGCCACAGTGTCATAGTCGTTGTGGTTAGGGAAGTAGCCGAGAAACCAGATGATGACCGAGCAGACCAGGATGATGCCGCTCATCTTATGCAGGTATTGCTTTCCCTTTTCCCACGTGTGGCGGAAAACGGATTTCATTGTCGGGATGCGATAAGGCGGAAGCTCCATGACGAAGGGCAGGTCTTCTTCTTTGACAAACCGTCCGACCAGATGGGCCGACAGCACCGCGACGACGATGCCCAGCACATAAAGCCCGAGCACGACGAGGCTGGCGCACCGCGGAAAGAACGCCCCGGCCATCAGGATGTAGAGCGGCATGCGGCCCGTGCACGACATGAACGGGATGACCAGCATCGTGATCAGGCGGCTCCTCCGGCTCTCGATGGTGCGCGTCGCCATGACGGCCGGCACGTTGCAGCCGAAGCCCATAATCATCGGGATGAACGATTTGCCGTGCAGGCCGATCCGGTGCATGATCTTGTCCATGATGAAGGCTGCCCGCGCCATGTAGCCCGAGTCTTCGAGCAACGAGATGAACAGATAGAGAAGCATGATGTTCGGCAGGAACACCAAGACGCTCCCCACGCCTGCTATGATGCCGTCGACGATGAGGTCCTTCAGCATACCGTCGGCCATGTAGGTGGAAATCCAGCCCCCGAACTCGCCGACGAGCCATTCAATCCACTCCATAGGGTAATTGCCCAACGTGAAAGTGCCTTGGAAAATCAGATAAAGCAGACAGAAGAACAGGGGGAAGGCCAGCCATTTGTTGGTGACCACGGCGTCGATCCTGTCGGTCGGGGTGCGCCGCGAGGCGAGGCCGGACGCGGCCGGCACGTAGGTCTCTTTCAGGGCGCCCTGTATGAACGCATACTTGGCGTCGACGAGCGCCGCGTCGAGCTGCATGTGCAGCAGTTCGCCTATGCGTTTCTGTTCCTCAAACCGCGTGGCGATGATTTCCTCGCGGCCCGGCAGGCCCTCTACGACGGTCTCGATGTCCTTGTCCCGTTCGAGATACTTGATGGCAAGGAAGCGGGTCGAGTACTTGTAGCGGATGCCCTGGTCCTGCTTGATGAGGGCCTGCAAGCGGGCGATGCTTTGTTCCAGCTCCACGCCGTGGTTGATGTGGATATGACGGCAGAGGGGCGGCTGCTTGCGCTCGTAGACATGGATGAGCGTGTCGAAAAGCCGGTCGATGCCCTCGCCCGTGCGGCTCACCGTGGGCACCAAGGGCATGCCCAACAGCTGGCCGAGGCGCTCGGTGTCGAGCTCGTCGCCGCGCTTGCGGAACTCGTCATACATGTTCAGCGCCATGACGATGCGCAGGTCCATGTCGATGAGTTGTGTCGTCAGATAGAGATTCCGCTCCAGGTTCGAGCTGTCGACCACGTTCACCACGATGTCGGGCATCTCCTCCGTCAGGCTCTTGCGGACGTAGAGCTCCTCGGGGCTGAACGCCGAGAGCGAATACGTGCCGGGCAGGTCGACGAGCGTGAACTTATAGCCGCCGTGCTCGAAAGTGCCCTCTTTGGCGTCGACGGTCACACCGCTGTAATTGCCGACGTGCTCGTGGGCTCCGGCCGCGATGTTGAAGAGCGACGTCTTGCCGCAGTTCGGATTGCCCACCAAGGCCACGCGGATCACGCGGTTGCGCCGTGCGGCCATCCGGGCCATCTCGCCCTCCACACGGCGCGCGTCGTCACAGTCCGAGGC
>USCX01000071.1 GCA_900553285.1 uncultured Prevotella sp. | reverse complement strand
GGGTGGCTTGTGGCCTGGTGGAACGATACGTTCATGCTGTTGCGCATACGTTCGCGGCTTATCAGTTCGTGGTTCCTGGCCTTTGCCGCGGCGTGCCCGTTCTTGGCCGGCTGGGGGACGGCGCTGCTTCCCGCAGTCTGCGCGCTGGGGCTTTACTACTGCCTTTTCCGGGCCTATCAGAAGTCACGCCCTGAGGCCGATGTCTTTCATGCCTTTGTCTTCCTCGGCATAGGGAGTTTCTTCTTCCCCCAGTGGCTGTACTTCGTGCCCGTCCTTTGGGGCGCGATGCTTGTCCGGTTGCGGGTTTACGGCCTCCGGACGTGGGCGGCCGCCGTGATGGGCATCTTGCTGCCTTATTGGGTTTACGGCGGCTACGCCGCGTGGAACAACCGTTTCGACACGGCGTTCGGTTTCCTCGGTGGCCTGGCGCGGTTCGGCTTTCCGGATTACGGAAGCGTTCCCCTGCCCGTCGCGGTCAGTTTCTGTGCGCTCACTTTCTACGTCATGCTGGCCGCGCTCCACTTCAACCGCACGTCGTACAACGATAAGATCCGCGTTCGTATGTACTACCGTCTTCTGTCGACGCAATCCTTCCTCATGGCGCTCTTTCTGGCGGCCCAGCCTCAGCACTATGAATGCCTGTTCCCGCTCTACGTGTTGACGTCGTCGCCTTTGGTCGGCCATTATCTGGCCTTGGCGCGCGGATGGGGAATGAGCGTCTGGTTTGTCGTCCTGCTGCTTCTTTTGGGGGCACTGGCTGTTTTTAATCACATTGCGCCATGGACACCTTTATCGGCTTTCTGATTGCCCATGGGCAGCTGGGGATGTTCGTCGCGGCCTTCTTGGCAGGCAGCATCCTGCCTTTCAGCTCCGAAGTGGTGATGGCGGCGCTTCAATTGGGCGGTGCCGACCCTTGGGGACTGGTCTTGTGGGGCACGTTGGGCAACACGCTGGGAGGACTGCTCAACTACGGCATCGGCCGACTGGGCCGCGAAGAGTGGATTACGCGTTTTGCACGTGTCTCGCCCGAACAGCTCGGGCGCGGCCGCCGTTGGGTTCACCGCTATGGAGCCTGGGGCGGACTGTTGAGCTGGGTGCCCGTTGTCGGCGAACTGATCACCGTGGCGATGGGCTACCTGCGCGTGGCGTGGTGGGCTTCGGTCCTGACGATACTCGTCGGGAAGGGGCTGCGTTACTACGCCGTGGTCTTTTTGGTGTCGTTGTATTAAAATAAGGAACGATGGGGAAAATACGAAATCTGTCATTGTGGTGTCTGTTGTGGCTGGGGATGGTGTGCGCGGGCTGCCAGTCTGAGCCAGAGCCGGCCGACAGTGAGCTGACCGTCGTGGTGAGCATCGAACCGCTGCGCTATTTTACGGAACAGGTTGCGGGCGACCGTGTGCGCGTCGTCACGATGGTGCCCGGCGGCAGCAGTCCTGAGACTTACGAGCCGACACCGCAGCAGCTGGTCGACCTCGACAACAGCCGGGCCTATTTCCGGGTTGGCTCTCTCGGTTTCGAACAGACGTGGCTGTCTAAGTTTGTGGACAACGCGCCCGGCCTGAAGGTGTATGACACCTCAAAGGGCATCGCTCCCGTTTACGAAAAACACCGGCATGGCGACCGCGAGATCAGCGCGGTCGACCCGCATACGTGGATGTCGCCTGCGAATGCCCACCTGATTGCGCGCAACATCTGTCAGGCGCTGTGCGAGCTTGATACGGCGGGAGCGGATGTCTACCGCCGTCGTCTGGCAGTCCTCGACCGGCGTATCGACAGCCTTGACACCGTGGTCCGCCGCCTGCTGGCTGGCGTGCGCCACCGCACCTTCCTTGTTTATCACCCGGCGCTTGGTCATTTTGCCCGCGACTACGGCCTCCGTCAGCTTTGTATCGAGAGCGAGGGGCGTGAGCCCTCGCCGGCGCTCATCCGGCGGCTTGTGAGCCGCTGCCGCAGCGAGCAGGTGCAGGTGGTGCTTCTGCAGAAAGAATATGCGGCCACCAAGGTCGAGCAGGTGGCACATGACGTCGGGGCCCGTATTGCGGTCATCAATCCTTTGTCTTACGATTGGCCGCACGAGGTGACCGAAATAGCCCGCCAGATAGCCCATGGAAAAGAATAACGGGGAGTTGGTCCGCTTTTCCGGTGTATCGGCCGCGTATGGCAGCCGGATGGTATTGAGCGGTGTGGACCTGGCCATATCGGAAGGAGACTTTGTCGCCCTGGCCGGTCCGAACGGAGGCGGAAAGACAACGCTGGTACGCATGATGCTCGGTCTGAAAAAGGCAGCGGCCGGCTCGCTTTGGCGCCGGCCCGGTCTTGTGGTAGGCTACCAGCCCCAGTATCAGCGCATTGACCGCCAGTTCCCCGTCACGGTACGCGAGATCGTGCTTTCGGGACTTCACTGCCGGAAACGTTTCTGGCAGTCGTTCAGCGGAAAACAGCGGGCGAGAGTGGATGATGTGCTGGCGGAGTGCGAACTCGACGGTTTCGCCGACCGCTTGGTCTCGGAGCTCAGCGGGGGGCAGTTGCAGCGTGTGCTTTTCGCCCGTGCCATAGTCTCGTCGCCCGACCTTCTCGTGCTGGACGAGCCCGACACCTATCTGGACGCCTCTCATCGCGAAGCCCTGTACCGGAAGCTCTATGCATCCCGCCGTCATCGGGCCGTGGTGCTCGTGACGCATAATCCGTCGGCGATAGACCGGGCCGCCTGCCGCGTCGTTCACGTCGACGGGAAGGTGACCGAAGAACCCGGGTAGGGACGTCGGGTTTTCCTGTCGCAGTGACCGTTTTTCCAGTCAGGGCGACAGGGAAAACGGTCACTGCGTCCGTTTTTAGCGGCACGGCGTCCGTCGAGACTCAAAAAAAAGCGAAATGCACCGTCGTACCGATTTTTCTTTATACTTTTGCCCAGCATAGTGCCATGACGCAGACCGAAATCATAAATCCACTCATAAACAAACAGCGAATTCCGCTTATGAAACAGTACAGACTGGTCAACAACATCGTAGGTTGGCTCATCTTTGCCGTCGCGGCGTACACATATTGCGCCACTATCGAGCCGACGGCGAGTTTCTGGGATTGTCCCGAGTTCATCACCACTGCGTACAAACTGGAAGTCGGTCACCCGCCCGGTGCGCCCTTCTTCATGCTCACGGGTAACTTCTTCACGCTCTTTACAGACGACCCGTCGAAAGTGGCGATGATGGTGAACCTCATGTCGGCGCTTTTTTCGGCCCTGTGTATCCTGTTCCTTTTCTGGACGATTACGCACCTGACGCGGAAGTTGCTCTGTCCCGGAGGAGTCGTCGACTCCATGGCGCACCTTGTCGTCGTCATCGGCAGCGGCGTCGTGGGCGCCTTGGCTTACACGTGGAGCGACACGTTCTGGTTCTCAGCCGTCGAGGGTGAGGTCTACGCCTATTCGTCGCTTTTCACTGCGGTGGTCTTCTGGCTCATCTTGAAATGGGAGGATGTCGCCGACCAGCCTCACTCCGACCGTTGGCTTGTGCTCATAGCCTACCTCGTGGGCCTCTCCATCGGCGTCCATTTGCTTAACTTGCTTTGTATTCCCGCCCTCGTGCTCGTGTATTATTATCGTCGCACGGCGCACCCCACCGGCCGTGGCTCACTGTTGGCCCTGCTCGTTTCGGTAGTGATCGTGGCCTTGGTGCTCTATGGAATCGTGCCGGGCATCGTGAAAGTGGGCGGCTGGTTCGAACTGCTGTTCGTTAATGTGCTCGGCCTTGGCTTTAACACCGGTTTGATCATCTACATCGTTCTGACGGCGGCGTGCGTCGTTTGGGGCGTGTATGAGAGCTACGTGTGCCGCGACCGTAAGCGTATGATGATTTCGTTCGTGCTTTCGGTCGGTCTCCTCGGTATCCCGTTCTTCGGTTACAGCTGGGGCAGCATCATCCTCGGCCTGCTTGTCCTTTGTGCCCTCGGCTGTGGGCTGATGTACCGGCGTGAGGCCAAGAGCTATCTGGTGAAAGCGCGTTTCATGAACACGGCGTTGCTTTGTATGCTCATGATTATGATTGGCTATTCTTCCTATGCCGTCATCGTCATCCGCTCGACCGCCAACCCGCCCATGGACCAGAACTCGCCCGAGGACGTCTTCACGCTCGGCTCCTACCTGAACCGTGAACAGTATGGCTCCGCCCCGCTACTCTACGGCCAGGCCTATTCTTCCGAACTGGAATACGGGAGCGACGGCTACCCCGTCCGCAAAGAAGGGTCGCCCATCATTGTGCGCCATGAGAAAGTGAATCCCGACGAGCCCGACCGTTATGAAAAGGTGGGCGACCGTGGGGAATACGAATACGCCCAGAACATGTTCTTCCCCCGAATGCACGATTCTTCCCATGCCGCCGATTACGAGGCATGGCTCGGTGGCGTGAAGGGGCACGACGTCGTGGGCACCTATCCCAACGGCGAAACTTACACGGTCAAGATGCCGACGCAGTTGGAGAACCTCCGTTTCTTCTTCTCCTACCAGGTGAACTTCATGTACTGGCGTTATTTCATGTGGAACTTTGCCGGTCGTCAGAATGACATACAAGGGCGCGGCGAGTTGGAGCACGGGAACTGGCTGACAGGCATCCCGTTCATCGACAACGCCCGGCTCGGCAACCAGAACGCCCTGCCCGACTTGCTGAAAAGCAACAAGGGACACAACGTGTTCTACTGCCTGCCGCTCGTCCTCGGCCTTCTGGGCCTCTTCTGGCAGGCTTTCCGTGGGCAGAAAGGCATCCAGCAGTTCTGGGTGGTGTTCTTCCTCTTTTTCATGACGGGGCTCGCCATTGTGCTCTACCTGAACCAGACGCCCAACCAACCGCGTGAACGTGACTACGCCTATGCCGGCTCGTTCTATGCCTTTGCCATTTGGATTGGCCTCGGCGTGGCTGCGCTTTTCCGCGTCTTTGAACGTTTGAAGGTCGGTCGCATGCCGTCCGCCGTCATCGCCACGTTGCTCTGTCTGGCCGTTCCTTTGCAGATGGTCAGCCAGACGTGGGACGACCACGACCGTTCGGGCCGCTACACCTGTCGCGATTTTGGAGCCAACTACCTTATGTCGTTGCCCGACAGCGGCGGTCCTGTTATCTTCACTAACGGAGATAACGACACCTTCCCCTTGTGGTACAATCAGGACACTGAGGGTGTCCGCACCGACGCCCGCGTTTGCAACCTCTCTTATCTGCAGACCGATTGGTACATCGACCAGATGCGCCGTCCTGCCTACGACTCCCCCTCGCTTCCCATCACGTGGCAGCGCTACGAGTATGTCGACAACGGGCAGCATGACATCTTCCGGGTACAGCCCCAGTATAAACCCGAGCTGGACGAGATGAAGAAGACCATGCCGGACGTCGATCCTTACGACCTGAAATTCATTCTTGACAACTTCGTGCGCAATCCTGAGATTGGCTTCTTCCCGACCGACAGTGTCGTGGTGAAGGTCGACAAGGAGGCTGTCCTCCGCTCCGGCATGATGCTGCCTTTCGGCAAGGATTCCATACCTTCTGTCATGCCGATAAAAATATCCAAGTCCTACGTGACCAAAGCTGAGGCCATGATGTATGAAATGCTCGCCCAGAGCGGCTGGAAGCGTCCGCTTTACATTTCGATTACCGTCGGCGAAAGCAATCACGCCGGACTGACGCCCTATCTGATCCAGGAGGGCCTTGCTTCGCGCATTACGCCGTTCAATACGGGCGGCCAGGCCATTGATGCCGACCGCATGTACGACAACATCATGAACCGTTTCAAGTTTGGCGGCATCGACAAGAAAGGGCTCTATCTCGACGAAACCGTGCTCCGCATGTGCTATACGCATCGCAGCGTGCTTGCCCAGACGGCCATGCAGCTCATCCGTGAAGGCAAGAAGGACAAGGCGTTGAAACTCTTGGAGTACGGAAAGAAGATGATTCCCTCTTACAACGTGCCATACGATGTGGCCAGTGTCGGGCTCAGCTATTCGATGAACTCCTTCGTGCTGCCCGAGGCCTGGCGCCTGGTGGGCAGGCCGCAGGAGGCCGAGCGCATCTTGCTGGCCATAGGCAAAGACTGCTCCCAGTTCGTCAACTGGATGAACACGCTCAGCGACGCCCGTCTTAGCTCCTATGCCACGGATTGCTACCGGCAGTATGTGTTCCTGATGTCGGTGGTTAACGGTCTTCACGCGTGCCAGTCGAAACACGCGGCAGAGTTCGAGAAACAACTGACCCTGATGACGCAAGGACGAATCGGGCGAATGATCGTGCAAGCCACGCAGTCCCACTAACCGGATATAGCGGATGCGGAGTGTGCCACCTGCGAAAGGGGCCGCTCCGCATCCGTGTTTTTATTTAGTCATACTGCTTATGATTATTGAACAACCCTCAGCGTGGCTTCGCTGGCTCTATCCCATGGCGCTGTGGCGGATGGACCCGCACGAGAGGGCCGTTTATCTCACGTTCGACGACGGCCCTATCCCCAGGGTGACGCCGTGGGTGCTCGACGTGCTCGACCATTATGGCGTCAAGGCGACGTTCTTCATGGTCGGCGACAACGTGCGCAAGCACCCCGACGAGTTTGAGATGGTGCGCAGCCGCGGCCATCGTCTGGGCAACCATACATATAATCATATAGGCGGTTTGCGTCACGGCATCCGTGGCTATCTGCGCAATGTGGACAAGGCGAACGAACTCTTGCAGACCGACCTTTTCCGGCCGCCCCATGGATGGATGAAGTGGGAGCAATACATCGCCGTGCGTATGCACTACCGCGTAGTCATGTGGGACCTTGTCACACGCGACTATTCGACGCGCCTCAATGGCAGGGACGTGTTGCTCAACGTCAGGCGCTATGCCCGCAATGGCAGCATCATCACGTTTCATGACTCGCTGAAAAGTGAAGACAAGCTCCTCTATGC
>USCX01000070.1 GCA_900553285.1 uncultured Prevotella sp. | reverse complement strand
CCGTCCCTGCCGCTGGCATGTTCAGCTGCTCCTCGCGCAAACCGCCGCCTGCGGTCTGCTCGTCGGGGGCGCCCTCCTGCTCGACGCCGGCTCAGCCCCCAAAACAGCCGTCGAGGCCGCACTGGCCTGCGCCCTCTGCCCCACAGCCACGGCAGCCGCAGTCATCACCGGCAAACTGGGCGGTTCGACCGCGTCGATCTCCTCTTACACCTTGTCGTCCAACCTCTGGTCCGCCGTGCTCATCGCCCTGCTCTGCCCGCTGGTCGAACCTCACCCCGAACTGCGCCTCGGCGCCATGATGGGCCGCATGTTCGGTCAGGTGGCCCAACTGCTCATCCTTCCCTTCCTGCTCGCCCTGCTGGTGCGCCGTTTCTGGCCCTGGCTTCACGGCCAGTGCCTTCGTCTGCGGGGAATCTCGTTCTATCTTTGGGGAGTGACCTTGGCCATCGTGACCGCCCAAACCGCCCGCACCATCGCCGAAGAAGGCAGCCATGCCGGACTCGAGATCGCCCTGGCCGGAGCGGGCCTCGCCATGTGTATCCTCCATTTCGCCTTGGGAAAAGCCATCGGCGGGCACTACGGCGACCGCATCAGCGGCGGCCAGGCTCTCGGTCAGAAGAACACAGGCTTCGCCATCTGGATGTCGTTCGCCTTCCTCACGCCCTTGGCCGCCATCGGGCCGGGCAGCTACGTACTCTGGCAGAACATGTTCAATTCATGGCAGCTATGGCGCTTCCGCTGGCGCGAACAACACGGCATCCACAACCCGCGAGACCGCTCAGCCGACGACGACGAATAGCACGCAGCCCCGCCCGACGGCGTCACCTGTCTGCCCGGCAGTTACGCTTACGGCCCGAAAAAACAGGCGGTCGCCCAAGGTCTTCCCCCTACGGCGACCGGCTTGGCCTGGCATACCGCACGCATGTTCTCACACCGTGGGGCCATCCGCTCACTTCACCACCCGACAACGCCGAAGCACGGCTATCAACACCATCGTCGTCGCCAGAAAAAGCAACGGAGCCGCCCAGGCATACACCGCCCTGCCCCATGCGGGCAGAAGGGGCGCAAGCAAGCGGAAGAACGTGATACTCATCGGGTGGAAAGCGTAAATATACAGTGAATCCCTCTCCCCCAGCTTAGACAGCACAGACGGCTGCCGCCTGCGGGCTGTCACAAACCACAAAAAGAGGCAAAGGGTTTGCAGAATACTGCTGGCATACATTTCCTCAAATATGAAAGACCCCTCGGCCAGCAAGAGGTGTCTTTCAAGCAGCGGGGTTAACGAAAACAAAATTACCCCCCCGCAAACCAACGGCGGTTAACAACGCGCCATCGGCTTTCTTGGGTTTTCAGCCACGCCCCAAGGGAAAAGAAAGGCAGTCCCGTGAAAAGGAAATTGCGTAAGACATACTTCTCACACTTTATGCCGAACAACACATCGCCCCACTCGCCCCAGAGCAAGTTTCCCGCCAACAACAATGGAGCCGCCGCGAAAAGCCACTGCCAACGGCCGTATCGCTCGACGGCCCACACAATCAGCAGGACGTAGATGTAGGCGTACAAGTACCAGAGATGGTAGCCGAAAGGAGTGAAATTGCCCAGCAGAAAGCACAGGCAGTCGGACCAGGTTGGGAAGACAAGCCCGCCCTGGCTCCACGCGGCCGCCTCGCGCACCACGACGAAAAGCACGGACGTCCAGGCCGTAATGCCCAGCACGTTCATCAGGTTACGTCGCAGGCGGGGCGCACCAATTTCATGCCCGTTGAAGAGCAAATAGCCCGACACCATGAAAAAGCAAGGCACCGCACATCGGAGCATCGGGTTGATGAAGTCGTACAGAGGATTATCCACACGGGCATAGAGACCCGAGGTGTGGATCAGAACGACGAGAACCGCGCAAAGCAGTTTCAGCTCGTCAATGGCATAATTGCGACGCACCCCGGTGCGGGGCCGCGCCATTTCAGGACCTGTCTCTCGCATGGTGCAAAAGTACAAAAAAGAACATACACCTCAGTCCTGACTGTCACTAAAAGCCGGAACGGCCTACAGGATGCAGTCCGACGCACATGCGGATGCCTCCACGGCGGTTCCGGAGCGCATGGCCCGTCCGCCCCGGGCCGAACAAGGGGAAACAACCGCCGCGACAGAAAATCCTGTCCGGCTGACAGAAAAACCTGTGTCGCCGACCGGTCCTGCCCGCGCTGCAGGACACGCCCTCAGACGGAGACGGACAAAAGACAGGGGGCGCATCTGCTTTTGACAGATGCGCCCCCTGTTCTTTCAAGCCCGGTTTGCGGACAGAAGATCGGCTCAGTCCGTAATCAGGTCGTGACCGGTCATTTCAGCCGGCTGGGCGAGCCCCATGATGTGCAGGATACTCGGTGCCACGTCGGCCAGGATGCCGTCCTTCACCGTAGCCTGCTTGTTTTCCGTCACGTAGATAAACGGGACGGGGTTCAAGGAGTGGGCCGTGTTCGGCGTACCGTCGGGATTGATTGCATTGTCGGCATTGCCATGGTCGGCGATGATGATGGTTTCATATCCGACCTCATTGGCGGCCGTCACGACATCCTTCACACACGCATCGACAGCCTCTACGGCTTTCTGGATAGCGCTGTACACGCCCGTGTGACCAACCATGTCCCCGTTGGCGAAATTCACTACGATAAAGTCATATTTGTCTTCCTTAATGGCCGCCACGAGCTTGTCTTTGACCTCGTATGCGCTCATCTCCGGCTGCAAATCGTAAGTCGCCACCTTGGGCGAGGGAACGAGGATGCGGTCCTCACCCTCGTAGGGGGCCTCACGGCCGCCGTTGAAGAAGAACGTAACGTGGGCGTATTTCTCCGTCTCGGCGGTGTGCAGCTGTTTCAGCCCTTGGGCACTGAGATATTCGCCCAACGTGTTGACCACGTTTTCCTTGGGGAAAAGAACGTGTACCCCTTTGAAACTGGCGTCGTACGGCGTCATGCAATAGTATTGCAGCCCGGGGATGGTGTGCATGCCTTCTTCCGGCATGTCCTGCTGGGTGAGAACGATGGTCAGCTCCTTGGCACGGTCGTTGCGATAGTTGAAGAAGATGACCACATCGCCCTCCTTGATGCGCCCGTCGACGCTCGTGTTGACAAGCGGCTCCATGAACTCGTCCGTGTCTTTGTGGTCCTCGCTGTCTGCGTCGTAACAGTCCTGCACGGCCTGCACCATGTCCGTGCAAGGTTTGCCCTTGCCTTCCACGAGGAGGTCGTAGGCCACTTTCACGCGGTTCCAGCGCTTGTCGCGGTCCATGGCGTAAAAACGACCGATGATATGGGCGATATGGGCGCCGTTGGCCTGACAATGCTCGGTCAGGTCGGCGATGAAGCCCTTACCGCTGTGCGGGTCGGTGTCGCGGCCGTCCATGAAGCAATGGACGAACGTTTTTTCGGCCACACCGTAAGTCTTGGCTATCTCAATGAGTTTGTAGAGGTGGTTGAGCGACGAATGGACTCCTCCGGTCGAAGTGAGTCCCATCAGGTGCAGCCCTTTGCCCGTGGACTTCGCATATTCGTAGGCAGAACGGATTTCGGGATTGTCGAGAATACTGTTGTCGGCACAGGCACGGTTGATCTTCACCAAGTCCTGGTAGACGATGCGTCCGGCACCGATGTTGAGGTGACCGACTTCGGAGTTGCCCATCTGGCCGTCGGGCAAACCGACGTTCTCGCCCGAAGCGAGCAGACGGGAATGGGGATAATGGGCATTAAGGTAGTCCATGAAAGGCGTGGGCGTGCTGAAAATGGCGTCGCCCTTACTGTGGTTGCCGATGCCCCAACCGTCGAGGATCATCAAGAGTGCTTTCTTTCTCATCATGACTGATATTTAGGTTTCTACGATTTCCACGCGCAAAGGTAGGGATTTTTTAGGAGAAACCGACGCGGGGAGCGGGCCGATATGCACGGCAGCGGAACGACCCTAACGTTATTTCACTTTCGCCCGACGACGACCTGCCTGACCGCCCAAACGACCCACACAACCGCCAGCAGGCGGAGCCACAAGGGCAGGACCACGGGCAGGAAGAGCAGGAAAACGCCGGCTTGGGCGTGGAGCAGGTGGGCCATTCCGCGCGCAGTGACAGAAAATCCTGTCAGCCGGGTAGTAAAAACAGCCAGTGCGGTAAGAATTTGCGTCAGGGCATCCCGAAGGCGCGCCGGGTTTGACAAGCGTTCTCGGAGCGGCTGGCCGCACTGCGGAGTCAGTGTAAGTTCTTTTTTTATCATCGTCTTTTGTTTTTAAGGGGTTGACGATGCAAAGAAACACCCCGTTTGTGACAAATAATGTCACACTCCGATTTTCTGTGTTAAAAAGCGGATGCGCGCCCTCAGGTAGTCCTTGAACGAGTCGGGCGAGACGACCTCCACGTCGTCGCACAAGCCCAAGACGAAACGGCCTATGCCTTTATAGTCGCACACATTAGTAGTCAGACGGTAGCGGCCGTCATCGAGCAACGACAGCTGCGACGCCGCAGCCGGCGTAGTCTCCATGAGCAAGCGGGCCGACAGGGCACCCAGGATGACGCACACCGGAAACAGCCGCTCGCCCGAGAAGCCGAACAGGTCGGTGTAGAAAGGCAAGTGCGCCTCCTTGTGCGTCCAAAGCATGTCGAGGAGTTCCACACTGCGCGCCCGGCTGATCTTGAACGTCTTGTTCATGCCCGAAGAAAGCTCGTAGCAACGCACCTCGCTGTTTTCGGAAAGAAACATGTAGGGCTCCACCATGCGGTCGCTCACCTTCCGGCTGCTGGGCGACACGTAGCCGCGCAGGACGGCCACCCGCTCCAGCTTGACAGCGTCGTACAACACCGACAGGTTGCGCGCGATATGCTCGTCGACGCCATGACGCGCCAGCACGTCGAAATCGTACAACGCACTCAGCTTCTGGCGCAGATGGCGCACCTGAGGCGACTGGTCGTACACGGCGTTGAGCACCTGGTTGATAGTCACAGCCTCGTCTTCCGAAAAGTGTATGCGCTCCGTGATGCTTTTGAAGAAAGGCGAAGACGACGAGATGTGGTAACGGTTGCCGCGCTTCTCGATAATGAAGCCCAGCGAGCGAAACGCCTCTATATACCTATAAATAGACCGACGGCTCATTTGCAACTCGCGGCTCAACGACTCGATATCCGTCGCCCGGTCCTGCGTCAACAGGACCAACAGGCGCAACTGCCTGTCAAAGCGTTCTTTATCCATATTTTCCCTCCGTAATTTAGGAGACAGTGCTCCCCGTTTCGCTTCAAGGCGTTCCCAATTACCTTGAAACGACGGACAAAAATACAACAAACCTTTGAAACGTGCGGAACGCGGCGAAAGAAAAAAAGCACCACATCCTCCGAAAAACGGGATCTGCCCACAGACGGCAGGCTTTCGGAGGATGTGGTGCGGAATCAGGAGACCGGCGCACCGGAGCGTCAGGCCAGACGGGCCGACAGCTTCTCGAGCATGTCGCGGGTCATCGAGTCGAGGTCATAGGTCGGCTTCCAGTCCCACTCCTGACGGGCGCAGGTGTCGTCGAGGCTGTCCGGCCAGCTATTGGCGATGGACTGTTTCAGCGGATCGACGTCATACTCCATCTCGAACCCGGGTTTGTATTTCTTGATGGCGGCAAAGATTTCCTCGGGTGCGAAACTCATCGACGCGATGTTGAAGGCGTTGCGGTGAACCAGCCGGGCGGGATCGGCCTCCATAAGCTGGACAGCGGCGCGCAGGGCGTCGGGCATGTACATCATGTCCATGTAAGTGCCTGCGGCGATAGGGCAGACAAACTTCTCGCCCTTCACGGCCGAGTAATAGATGTCCACGGCATAATCGGTCGTGCCACCGCCCGGAGGGGTGACGTTGGAAATCAGACCCGGGAAGCGAACGGCACGCGTGTCGACGCCATACTTGTGGAAATAATAGTCGCTGAGCAATTCCGTCGTCACCTTCGACACTCCGTAGATAGTGCGCGGACGCTGAACCGTGTCCTGCGGAGTTTTCACATGGGGCGTCTCGGGACCGAAAGAGCCGATGGAACTCGGGGTGAAGACAGCGCACTGATGCTTGCGGGCCACTTCGAGCACGTTCATCAGGCCGTCGATGCCGATGTGCCAGGCCAGGAGCGGTTTGCCCTCGGCGACCACGGACAACAGGGCGGCGAGATTATAAATCGTGTCGACGCCGTACTTCGTGACCACCGCCTCAATCATTCCGGCGTCCGTCACGTCGCACAACTCGGCCGGGCCGCTCTCTTTCAGCACGCCCTTCGGCTCTGCGCCCTTGATATAACCGGCCACGACGTGGTCACTGCCTACATGCTGGCGCAGCACCATGGTCAACTCTGAGCCAATCTGCCCCGTTGCGCCTATCACTAAAACATTTTTCATTGTGTTGAAACGTATGACTGAAACATTGATAATAATTGCTGCAAAGGAAAGCGTTTTTTTTCAGATTTCCACAGATTTTACATTGTTTATTCGGAGAAAATCCGTTCCTTTGTCCAAGCATCGGCCAAGGGACAGCCCGCGCCCCGGAGCCGCCGCACGCCATGCGTCCACACTCTTAATCACATAAGTCAAACTAACATGTACGGTAAATTCAAAGACCATTTAACCCAAGAGCTGGCCGACATCAAGGCAGCCGGCCTTTACAAAAGCGAACGCTTCATCGAAGGGCCCCAACAGGCCGCCATCCAGGTGGGAGGCAAAGAGGTGCTCAACTTCTGCGCCAACAACTACCTCGGCCTCTCCAACGACCCGCGCCTCATCCAAGCCGCCAAGGACATGATGGACCGCCGCGGCTACGGCATGTCGTCCGTCCGCTTCATCTGCGGCGCGCAGGACATCCACAAGCAACTCGAAGCCGCCATCTCCGACTTCTTCAAGACCGAAGACACCATTCTCTACGCCGCCTGCTTCGACGCCAACGGCGGCGTCTTCGAACCGCTCTTCACAGCCGACGACGCCATCATCAGC
>USCX01000069.1 GCA_900553285.1 uncultured Prevotella sp. | reverse complement strand
CATGATGGCCGCCGCCACTGTCATAGGTTTTCACTTATCCCGCGGATGCTTTCAGCCCGGCCGGGCATACGCTCAACCGGCTTCGCCAGCCCGCTCGGCAGCGGACCATTCCTTATAGGGCCGCCGGCGCAACTGGGAATTGTAATAGCGTTCGAGACCTGTGACTTCGCGGCCGATAAAAGCCGGCCGGGCATACGTCTCATCGACCGCGCCCAACTCCACTTCGGCCACTACAAGTCCGTCGTTGTCTCCCTTGAACTCATCCACCTCAAAGACATGTCGGCCGCAAGGCACCAGCCAACGGACTTTCTCGACAATACCGGGCTCGCAAAGCCGGAGCAACGAGAGACCCTCGTCGCGCGTAATCTCTTTCTCGAACTCATAACGCGCCATGCCGCCGGCGGCCGAAGGGCCTTTGATGGTCAAAAAGGCCTGTTCGCCGCGAAGCCTCACCCGCACCGTCCGTCCATGCTCGCTGCACAGATAGCCTTGGGCGATATGGCTGCATGACGTGGCCAGCGCCTTATACGAATCGTCGGCCACAAGGAACTTCCGTTCTATCTCTAAGGGCATTCTATTGAGTGAGGAGATAATATGCCGATAAAGCAAGGATCATCAAAACAATCAGTCCGATAAAAATTCCGTTGATTATACGCCTTGCCTGACGCGCTTGGCGCGCTTCGCGGGCTGTGGCTTTCATTTTACTTTTCTGGCTCATAGATATCAGATTTTAGTCGTTATGTCTGGTTCTCACCCTTTCTGTCCCTCGGCGTTCTGCTCCGAAAATTCCATCAGGTAGGCCTTGATGAAACCATCGATCTTCCCGTCCATCACGCCGGTGACATCGCTTGTCTGGAAGCCGGTCCGGTGGTCCTTCACACGACGGTCGTCGAACACATAACTGCGGATCTGGCTTCCCCATTCGATTTTCTTTTTCCCGGCTTCGATCTTGGCCTGCTCGGCGCGGCGCTTCTGCAACGCACGGTCGTAAAGCTGCGAACGGAGGAGGCGCATGGCGTTCTCACGATTTTCGAGCTGCTTGCGGCTTTCGGTGTTCTCAATCAGGATTTCCTCTTCTTCGCCCGTGTCAGGGTCCTTATATTGATAGCGCAGGCGGACGCCGGTCTCCACTTTGTTCACATTCTGCCCTCCGGCACCGCCTGAACGGAAGAGGTCCCAGCTGATTTTCGAAGGGTCTACATAGACTTCTATGGTATCGTCGACCAAGGGCGTGACGAACACCGATGCAAAAGACGTCATGCGCTTGCCTTGGGCATTATAGGGCGAGACCCTCACCAGACGGTGAACGCCGTTTTCGCTTTTGAGGTAACCGTAGGCATAATCGCCCTCTATTTCCATCGTCACGGTCTTAATGCCGGCTTCGTCGCCGTCTTGCAAATTTGAAACCGTCACCTTGTAGCCATGCGCTTCGGCATAGCGCATATACATACGCATGAGCATCGAAGCCCAGTCCTGACTTTCCGTTCCGCCCGCCCCCGAATTGATTTTCAGCACGCAGTCCATCGCGTCTTCCTCCTGGCGGAGCATGTTTTTCAGTTCGAGGGCCTCGACGGCCTCCAACGCTTTCCCATACGCCGCGTCGACCTCTTCTTCGCTCAGCGAGCCTTCTTTGTGAAAGTCAAAGGCCAGTTCAAGTTCATCGGTCAGCACTTTCACTTCCTTGTATCCCGAAATCCATTTTTCGAGCGTTTTCACTTTCTTCATCTGCTCTTCGGCCCGCTTGGCATCATCCCAGAAACCGGGCGCCTGCGTCCGCAGCTGCTCCTCTTCGAGCTGCATCGTCTTTGCGTCTATGTCGAGATAATGGGCCAAAGCCTCCGTCCGCTCTTTCACGGACTTCAATTGTTCAGCTGTAATCATTCGTTATGCTTTTTGGCGGTAAAGTTACAACTTTCAGCCGAATGGGAATAACAGTGGGAGGGCAAAAACCATCACCAGCCCTATGATGAACTGCAACGGCAACCCGACTTTCACGAAATCGGCAAAGGTATATTGCCCGGCGGGCATCACCAACGCATTGGGCGGCGTGGAAAAAGGAGACGCAAAGCACATGCTCGAAGCGACCGACACGGCAAACAGGAATGCCGCCGGATGAACCCCGACACCGACAGCCGCACTCAACGCGATGGGGGCCATCAACACAGTCGTCACCGTATTGCTGATGAACAACGTCATGACCGACGTGGCAAAGTATATGCCCGCCAAAAGGACATAGGGGCCATGACTTCCGAGACCTGCGACCAACGAACCGGACATCCATGCCGACGCGCCGGTCTTTTCGAGTGCGATAGACATCGGCAGCATGGCGGCAAACAAGACGAGACTCTCCCAGTTCATCGTCTTGTAAGCGGCTTCCACATTCCTCAGGCAGCCTGTGAGGACCATGAGTACCGCTGCCACCATGACGGCTGTCACGGGGGCCACGGGGATAAAATCAAGAGCCATGGCGAGCACCATGCCAGCCAGAATCATTCCGGCCAGCGGCGCCTTATAATCGAGCGTCACCCGGGCCGCCTCGGCCTCGGGTTGGCCCAGGACGACCCATTCCTCGCCTCCCAGACGGCTCAAACGGGCTATGTTTTCCCACGTGCCCTGCACGAGCAACACATCCCCGCTGTGCAGGCGCACATCTTTAAGGTTGTCGAGTTGATAGTGGTTATCGCGCCGGATGCCGAGCACATTGACGCCGTAAACCGAACGGAACTCTGTTTCCTTCAACGTGCGGTTCAGTAACTTCGACGCATGCATCAACACGACCTCCGCAATCCCTATATCATAAAAATGCAGCGTTTCGTCCCTATGCTTCGACGTCACGACAGACAAACCATAATCACGAGCGAAAGCCTCAGCACGTGTAGGGTCCTGCGCCAGCACATAAATCACGTCATCCTCGGCCAGCGCCACGTCCTGACCGGCGGCATACTGCATCACACGTTTGAGAAGCGGCCCGCGCGACGTGTCCTCGCGACGCACCTCAATCACCGTCAGCCCGTATCGGCGGAACACGTCCAGCCGGACTACGGTCTGACCGATAATCGGCGAACCGGAAGGAACGCTCAGCCGTGTCAGGCCTTCGGCTATCTGATATTCGTCAACCAGCTGGCTCAACGTCTTTCCCCGCCGCTTCTCTCCCTTTTTCTTCCGTTTCCCGGAAAGGAACCACCGGCTCATGGGGATGAGCACCAATATACCCACGGCCACACAAATCAGGCCTACGGGCGTAAAAGAGAAGAAAGAGAGCTCACCATAGCCGGCCTGTTCGAGGGTCTCGCTGATGATAAGGTTGGGAGCCGTACCGATAAGCGTCATCATACCTCCCATACTGCTGGCAAAAGCCAAAGGCATCAACAGGCGCGACGCGGGCACATTGGCCGTTTTGGCCATGCTCACCACGATGGGGAGCATCAAGGCCACTGTGCCGGTGTTACTGACAAACGACCCGACAAAAGCAGTTACGAGCATGACGAGCAGAAAAAGCCTCAGCTCGCTCGTTCCGGCCCAGCGCAGTACCTGACGGCTCGCCTGGTTGGCCAGACCGGTCTGGAAGATGGCGCCGCTGACGACAAACAGTCCGGCCATCATGATCACCACGGGGTTGGAAAATCCTGAGAGAGCCTCTTCGGGGGTCAGAATGCCTGCCAGCACAAGAGCCAGCAAGGCACATAAGGCAACGAGGTCGGAACGAAGCCGTCCCCACATGAAAAAAACGGCGGAAAGTGCGAGTACAGTTAACGTTATAGCCATAAATTCATATAATTTACTACTTCTTATTTCTTGTGTCGTTCTTACACGGACTGGCATAGCGCCCGCTCCCGCATCCGAGACGCGCCTCAAACGCGGGAGAGACTTACGCGCCACACACGGCCCGTGCGGGTAGACATTCCGCCGCAGGCAAGCCCACTCAGGCATCCGTCCCGACCTCCGCCTCAGCATACAGATTGCTGATTTCGGCGGCATAGTGTTCGTAGACGACCTTGCGGCGGATTTTCAAAGTGTTGGTCATCTCTCCCCGCTCCATGGTGAAAGGCTCAGGAAGAAGGATGAAGCGCTTGACGCGCTCGTAGTTGGCCAGATCCTGCTGGATGGTACTGATACGGTCAGCGACAAAGCGGATCACCTGCGGATGGCGGCACAACTCCTCACGTGAGGGGCATACGAGACCGGCTTGGGCCGCATATTCCCCAAGCAACTCATAATCCGGCACAATGAGCGCCGACACGAACTTGTGCTCATCGGCCACCACGACGACCTGATCGATATACCGGTCCACGATGAGTTTGGATTCTATCAGCTGCGGGGCGATATACTTCCCGTTCGACGTCTTGAACAAATCCTTGATCCGGTCGGTCAGATAGAGCTCACCGTCTTTCATATAGCCGGCATCGCCGGTATGGAACCAGCCTTCGGCGTCAATCGCCTCACGGGTCTCTTTTTCTTTATGGTAGTATCCGGGCGTGATCGTCTTGCCACGCAAGAGGATTTCGTTGTTCTCACCAAAGCGGAGTTCGAGACCGTCGACCAGCCGCCCCACCGAACCGACATGATACGTCATGCCGGGCACGTCGCACGCCACCGTAGCGGTCGACTCGGTCAGGCCATAGCCGACGACCATGCGGATGCCGGCGGCATGGACGAACTCTTCGACGGCCGGCGAAACCGCAGCGCCCGCCGTCGGAAAGAAATTCCCCCTTTCGAGTCCTAAGGTTTTCTTCAAGTAGGCTATGACCGTACGCTCGTAGAACCGGTAACGCATAGTGAGCGAAAAAGGAGGCAGAGCGCCGCACGACTTATAACTCATGTAGCGTTTTCCCACCTCGATGGCCGAACTGATCATGTTGCGGACAAGGGGAGAACCATTCTCCATCTTTTCCAGGACCGCCTGATAGACCTTCTCCCAAAACCGGGGCACTGCCGACATGCACGTCGGGTGGACCTCCTGCAAGGATTGCAGCACGTCGTTAGGCCGCAGGTTGATGGCGAGGCGCGCACCCTCCGCCAGGCCGAGATAGGACCACGCCCGCTCGAACACATGGGTGAAAGGGAGGAAGTTCAGGAAAACGTCTTTCTCGCTGAGAGGCAGCACGAGGTCGTTGATGCGAAACCCCTCGTGATACATTCCGGCCGTGAGCATCACGCCTTTGCTGGGGCCTGTCGTTCCGCTGGTATAAAGAATGTTGACAAGGTCGTCGAAAGTAGCCTCAGCCGTCCGCTTCTCCACCTCACCGCCCAACACGTCACCCGCGCCCCATTCCAGAAACTCGTCAAAATAGACCGACACATGGTCGTTGGCGTTCCGCCGCACCGAGGGGTCGAAGATAATGATCCTCTCCAAGGTATGGCAAAGCGGCATGACGCTGAACGCCACATCATACTGGTCCTGTTCGCCCACGAAAATGAACCGCACCCCGGCGTCGTTGAGCATGTATTTCACCTGGGCCCCGCTGCTGGTAGCATAGAACGGTATGGTAACGGCTCGGACGGAATAAGCGCCGAAATCGACATACAGGCACTCGGGCTTGTTCTGCGAGAAAACGGCCAGGTTCTCCTGCACGCTCACCCCAAGCGACAGCAACGCCTGCGCCACCGAACGGACATACCTGGCAAAACGGTTCCACGAAACAGGCACCCAACAGCCTTGCACATAGTCGCGATAGGACAGCGCCGTGCGCTCGCCGTAACGTTGCGCCTGCTCCTGAACCAAACGCGAGAGGTGACAATTCATCAACATGGGGCTGACAAGTTTTTTTGATTTGACAAATATACAATTTTATTTCTTTTATCCTCTGCCCTACCGGCCTTTTTTTCGATATTTCCGCCGTTTTCCGACTCCCGGCCACGCCTCCGCAGGCATCGGTGAGGGGCGGATCCACGGTTCCCGTTCCGGAAGGGGAAAGCGGCCGGCCTCGCGGCCGGGAGGATCGCAGCGACAGGCAAAACAGCCGCAGCGACCGTTTCTCTTATCGCAGTGACCGTTTTCCCCGCCCCGGCCTAACAAGTCGACACAAGCCTTGCGGGATTCCGGAAGAAGCGCTACTTTTGCACGACCACTGTCACGTTGAAACCATCAACACCGATGAATCCGAAGAGAATTTTCTATCCCGAAGAGACCAGTGCGTATGCCAGCGAGGCGGTCCACCTGCTCGAACGGCTCATCGCGATTCCCGCTTTCAGCCGGGAGGAGAAAGCAGCTGCCGACGAATTGGAGGAATTCATGACGGGAAGGGGGCTCAACACCCGGCGTAAGGGGAACAACCTCTGGACCATAGCCGAGGGCTACGCTCCCGGACGTCCCACGCTCCTGCTGAACGCCCATATCGACACGGTACGCCCGTCGTCCGACTGGCAGCGCCCTCCTTTCGAACCGACCCACGAAAACGGCAGGCTCTACGGATTGGGGAGCAACGACTGCGGAGGCGGCCTCGTGGCGCTGCTCCAGACATTCCGCCTGCTGACCCGAAGAGCCCAACCGTACAACCTGATATTTTTAGCCTCGTGCGAGGAAGAAGTATCGGGCAAACAAGGACTGGAAATGGTGCTCCCGTCCCTCCCGCCCATCAGCGTGGCTATCGTGGGCGAGCCGACAGACATGCAGCCCGCCGTGGCCGAAAAGGGACTGATGGTGCTCGACGTCACGGCCCACGGGCAGGCCGGACACGCCGCCCGCGGGGAAGGAGTCAACGCCATCTATGAAGCCATGGACGACATCGAATGGTTTCGCAACTACCGTTTCCGGAGGGTCTCGCCCCTGCTCGGTGCGGTGAAAATGACGGTCACAATCATCCAGGCCGGCACGCAGCACAACGTTGTCCCCGCCGAATGCACGTTCACCGTCGACGTGCGCAGCAATGAGTGTTACAGCAACCGCGAACTGTATGATGAAATCTGCCGCCACATAAAAAGCGACGTAAAGGCACGGTCGTTCCGCCTCAATTCGTCGCACATCGCCCCTCATCACCCTCTCGTGAGAAGGGCTGTCGAACTCGGGCGCATGCCTTACGGTTCGCCGACATTAAGCGACCAGGCCCTCATG
>USCX01000068.1 GCA_900553285.1 uncultured Prevotella sp. | reverse complement strand
GAAACAAAGATAGTGAAAGGCGAGTGGTGAACCGCAGGAAAACTTGTTTTTCTGCCGGCTCATCCGAGCCGCATCCTATCCTCGTGAAACAAAAATAGCGAAAGGCGGGAGCCGCTCCGTGGTGGCGGTTTCTGTCGCTGCGTTTGTTTTTTCTGTCGTCGTGCCTGTCCTTTCTGTCGCTGCGCCGGTTGCGGTCGGGACGGCGGGACGGGGAAGGGGCGGCCTGCACCTATTTTATATATAGGGGAACCGCGGGCGGACAGGGGCGTTTTGCATATCCGGGGCGGAAGATGAAAAAAATATCCCTCCGCCCTGATTTTTCTGACCGGCGGGGAAAGGGCGATGGAGGGTTTGACACTTTGTCAGAAGCGGCCTTCGTACGCGGGTCTCGGTTTTGATAATTTGTAAGGCTGACGGGTGCGGAAATATCAAAGTGTCACGTTTACCCCCCCCGTTTCAAAATTGGTCTTGCAGGCTGACAGAGAGAAAGAACGGGCTGAAATGTTAAATTTGAAACCTTTTTCGTAACACTACTGTTACGGTTTAGAAATTTATCACTAGTTTTGCAGAAATTAAGTGTCGGGCAGGTGTTTTTTATGCAGCGGAAAGAGGCTGAATATGCATATCCTTACATTTTCACCGCCCGTCGTTTTCCGGGCAGCGGCAGGGAGTTTCTGCCATGCGCCCCTCTTCCTCAAGCGAACGATATGTTTAATTAAATAAATCAGTTATGAAGAAAAAGTTACTGCTTGTTTCGACCTGCTTTGCGCTGAGCGCGGGTGTAGCGTCGGCGCAGAACAGGGTGACAGGTGTCGTGACTGATCCCGATGGCAATCCGGTGGTGGGTGCCAGCGTGAAGGTTAGCGATACGAAAATTGTCACTGTCACTGACGACAACGGTAAATTCTCCCTATCCAACGTGCCAGCGTCAGCCAAGCATCTTTCTATTTCCTGCATTGGAATGGAAGCCATGCGTGTCAGTGTGTCAGGCAACGTGAAGGTAGTGATGCATTACAGTGAAACTGAACTTAACGAGGCGGTTGTGGTGGCCTACGGAACGGCCAAAAAATCGTCTTTCACCGGCTCCGTGTCGAGCCTAAAGGGTGAAAAGCTGGCCGCCATGCAGTTGTCGAACATATCAAAGGGCTTGGAAGGCCAGCTGGCAGGCGTACAGGTGACGCAGAGTTCTGGTCAGCCCGGCTCTGACGGCGCCATTTACGTACGCGGTATCGGTTCGATCCTTGCTTCGAAGAACCCGCTCATCGTCGTCGACGGTGTGCCTACCTCCATCTCTCTGAACGCCATCAACTCCAAGGATATTGAGAGCGTCAACGTCCTCAAAGACGCAGCCGCCGCAGCCCTTTACGGTTCGCGCGGTGCCAACGGCGTCATCATTGTAACTACTAAACAAGGAAAAGCCGGTAAGACCAATATCAATTTTGAAGCCAAGTGGGGCTTCAACCAGCGAGGCGTGCCTGCCTACCGCACGGTGACAAACGAAGGCGATTACTACGAACTCGTTTGGGAATCCCTGCGCAACCAGTACATGTCGAACGGTAATTCCATGATGCAAGCCAACATCATGGCGTCACAGAACCTCGTCAGCGCATTGGGTAACTACAACTCCTACAACGTAGCTGACAACATGCTTGTCAATCCTATCACGGGCTTGATGGACCGCTCGGCCAGTCTGCTCTATGATGACGACTGGCTTGACGAGCCTTTCACCAACGGCTTCCGCCAAGAGTATAACGTCGGCATCGACGGCGGTACGGACAAGACGAAGTACTACATGTCGTTCAACTACCTCGACGACGGTTCTTATATCCACGCGTCCAACTTCAAGCGCATGAGCGGCCGTGTCAATCTCGAACATCAGGCGACCAAGTGGCTGAAAGTCGGTGTGAACGCCTCGTTCGCCCATATCGATACCGATGAGCTCTCAGCCGAAGATGAGGGAGCAAGCAACTTGTTCCGCTTCGCTCAATTCATTGCACCGATCTATCCGATCTATGATTATGATGCGGCAGGCAATCGCCTCACCGATGCCAACGGTGCGCCTATCTTCGACTACGGTATCACCAACGGTCACTCGCGTCAATACGCGCAAGGCGCCAACCCCTTCGGTTCATTGTTGAATGACATCCGCTCACACAAGACCGACAATCTCTCGGCCCGCGCTTTTGCCAAGATTGACATCTATGACGGCCTCTCGTTCACCGCGAATTTCAGCTATGAAGGTCGCTGGTTCCGTCAAATCGATTTCCAGACTCCTGTCGTCGGCGATGCAGCCAACGTGAACGGGCGTGGACGAATCCAATCCAACAGTTTCTCCACGGTCAATGCCAACCAGATACTTAATTATACGAAGACGTTTGGCAAACACGGCGTTTCGGCCATGGCAGGCCACGAGAGCTTTTCTGACGGCAGCGCTTATCTCTATGGAACGAAGGAACAGTTCTATCTGAGTGACGAGCCTGAGTTCAGCAATGCCGTGAAGATGATAAGCCTCGACTCTTATACCAACAAGTATACATTGGAAAGCTGGTTCGGGCAACTGCAATACAGCTACAATGACAAATACTACGTATCTGGTTCGTACCGTCGCGACGGCAGCTCGCGCTTCCATCCCGACCATCGCTGGGGTAACTTCTGGTCAGTCGGCGCCACGTGGCGTATGAAAGAGGAAAACTGGCTGAAAGACGTCGACTGGCTCCATACATTGAAGCTCAAAGCCAGCTATGGTACCCAAGGTAACGACAACGTGCCTACAACGCTGGCTCCGCTTGTGCTTTATGCCGACCAATATGTCATAGCGAATGTGAACGATCAGCCGGGTCTGACGCTCTCCTACCGCGGCAACCCCAACATCACGTGGGAGAAGAGCAAGAACTTCAACGTCGGCGTCGAAGCCGGTTTCTTCGGCCGTCTCGATGTCGCTGCCGAGTTCTTCATCAAGAACACCGACGACATGCTCACGCAGCATACCTTGTCTCCCTCTGAAGGTTCTCCTGATTTTTATTACACCAATGAGATGGCCATGCGCAACACCGGTGTCGAACTCGAACTCGGCGCGCTGTTGATGAACACCAAGAACTTCACGTGGCGTTTGAACCTCAACCTGACGCACTACAAGAACGAGTTGACCCGCTTGCAGGAAGGTCGTGATCCCAATGGCTACCAAAGCGGCTCTTACTGGCGTAAGGAAGGTGGCTCGCTTTACGACTGGTATCTCTTCCACTACGTAGGTGTCGATCCTGAGAACGGTGACGCTCTCTATTTGAAAGACGTTGTGGATGCAGAAGGTAACGTAACGGGTACTACGACGACGAATGATATCAATCAGGCTACTTATTACGAAACCGGAAAGTCGGCCCTGCCCAAACTCTACGGCGGTCTTTCAACCACGCTCGAAGGCTTTGGCTTCGACCTCACCATCCAGACGGCCTTCTCGTTTGGCGGCTATGTGAACGATGCATCTTATGCCAGCTTGATGAGCGCCGGTCTCGGCTCGGCTTACTCTTCGGACATCTTTAATCGTTGGACGCCGACGAACCGCTATACCGACGTGCCTCGTCTCGAGTTGAACAATCTGAACCTGAACGGTGGCAACTCCGACCGCTTCCTGACAAAAGCCAGCTATTTCTCCATCCGCAACATCACGCTGGGCTACACGCTGCCCAAAGCCTGGTTGAAGCAGTATGGCATCCAAGGCATTCGCATCTTTGCTGTCGGCGACAACCTCTTCCTCGGTTCCGCACGCAAAGGTCTTGATCCTCGTCAAAGCATCACCGGTACCGTAAACCAGAGTATCTACTCCGCAGTCCGCACCATCTCTTTCGGTCTTAACTTGCAGTTCTAACAAAAATAAGAGAATACGACAATGAAATTCGTTAAATATGCCCTTGCTTTCTTGACGGCGGCCTCGCTCACCTCGTGTGGCGATGACTTCCTCAATGAGTATGACAAGCAATATGCCAATTCCGATCAGATACATGAAGAGACGGAAAAAAATCCTGATAAGGCATTGACTCCATACGTCCGTGGCCTCTATCAAGACTGGAACTTCTGTTCTGCATTAGGTGGTCTGGACAACATCTGGGGACATACCGAGATCGGTTTTTACAGCATTAACATGCTGAGCGACGCGATGAGCAACGATATCTCGTTTGCGAAGAACGACCAATACGGACTGGACCGCACATTGAGTTATTGGGCCGAACAGTATATCCGTAGCCGCCAGTTCTGGACTTTCTTCTATACAGTCATCAACGACGCCAATACGATTATCAGTATGGTCACGGATGAACAGCTCGACGATCCCAACGCCGACGCCACCCTGAAAGCCAGTGTAGGTCAGGCTCTCGCTCTGCGCGGTATCTCTTATGCCTACCTCGCACAGGTATATCAGAAGACTTACGTCGGCCATGAGGACGAACCGGGTGTGCCCATCCTGCTGACCGATGCCGAGGCCGCCGAGGCTACACAGAGCCGCGCCCCGCTGCGCAAGGTCTATGCCCGCGCCGAGAAGGACTTGCTCCGTGCCATCGATCTGCTCGACGGCTGGACGCGCGAGAGTGTCAACGAAGTGGACAAACAAGTGGCTCAGGGTCTGCTCTCTCGCGTTTACCTCGTGATGAACCGCTGGCAAGATGCAGCCCAAATGGCTCACGATGCGCGCCAAGGCTATCAGCTCATGACGCCTGAGCAAGCCGGCACTTACGGATACAACGACGTAACGAACCAAGAAGTGATGTGGGGTATCGAAACCACCGCCGACAACACCAGGATGTTTGCCAGCTTTGCTTCATGGATGTGCACGGGCGAGGTGGGCTACGGCGGTCAAGTCGGTATGTTCCGCAAGATCGACCAGGCTCTCTACAATAACCTCCAGCAGGGTGACGCCCGTCTTAACCTCTATGTTCCGCAAAGTCAGACGTTGACCATGGAAGGCGGTGGCAGCAGCTGGGTTCTTCCGGAATTGGCTAACATCAAGTTTAAGGCTGTATCCGGATGGATGGAAGATGTGCTCTACATGCGTGTGGCTGAGATGTACCTGACCGAGGCCGAGGCCTATGCTCACATGAATGACGGACGTGCCGCCAGCCTGCTGGCTGAATTCATGGCCCAGCGCAATCCGCAGTGGACTGCCCCGGCCATGATCACGCCCGACGTCGTCTATACACAGCGCCGTCTTGAACTCTGGGGCGAAGGTTTCGGTTATTGGGACTGCCGCCGTCTGAAACAAGACCTTGTGCGTTCGTATGAAGGTTCGAACGAATATGAAGGATACCAAGGTGCCGATGTGCCCGCCGACGGCGGCGCGATGATCGGCGGCAACTGGTGTCAGTGGACGTTCCAAATTCCTTTGAGCGAAATTCAAAACAACGACAGCATTCCACCTTCGGCTCAAAACCCCATAGAAATGTAACAAAAGGGCGTTCTCCCAGTAACGAAAACTTTCACAGTCATGAAAATAAAATTCCTAAACTATCTGTCTGCCGGTGTCATCGCCCTGTCGTTGACGGCTTGTACGGAACTGGAAGAGGCAGATTATAACCAAACAATCGATTACTCGGTGTTGCCAACTGTGACGACCGGCGGTTCCAGCGATGTCATCAATTCGGCAGCTATTCTCAGTTTGACGGTTGCTGCAAAAGACAGTACAACTGCGGCTATCGACGAAGTGGGCGTCATTATCGACACCGATAGTACGCTGAATCCCATGGAGGGACAGACTTTCGTCTTTAATGTGAACGAGACAGGCACAGCCACGGGAGTAGTCAGCGGCCTGACTCCCGGAACGACATACTACTATCGTGCTTATGCCAGCACGAAGTCTGGTGTCGCGTTGGGTGACATAAAGACGTTTACCACGAGTAAGGAACAATACGAGTTGGCTCCTGTGTATGTCGCCGACTTCTCTGATCCCAGTACGCTGGCCGGATTCTCGACGTTCGGACTTATTTCGGATGGAGTAAATACGGCGCCCGGTACGGGATGGGTTGCTGTTCCGGATGGCTTGGGCCTTGTCCCCGGTCAGGTTTACTACCTTGGCTCGTCATGCTTATACGATTTGGAACATCTGCTTGACCCTGCGACGGAGCAGGTCAGCTTAGGTTATGACGCCGACAATGTGATTACAACCGCAGTGGATATTACGGGCAAGACAATGCCTTCTGTTTCGATAAGTCTTATTGATATTGACGGCAGTCTCTTGGGCATGGGGATGCCGGGCCGCGTGACCGTTTACGCCTCTTCGTCACCGATCAACAGCTTCGACGATCTGGCCGAAGCTACCGAAATCGGAAAGTATGCGTTCACTGCCGGAGGTAATCCGTCAGCCGAGGCTACGTTCAATATCCCTCCGGAGTTCTACGGACAGACTTGCTATTTTGCCATCCGTAATACGTCTGTTTATGAAAGCGGAGACCTTGGTGTGCTGGTCTACGGTTTCCAAGTGCAGAGTTATCAACAGCAAGCGCAGTAAGTGTGTGGGCACTTTATAGTTATCCCCGGCGGGCCTCTCTCGCCGGGGATAATTTTTATGATGAAGTCGGGGCTTGTTTGTTTGTACTTCTAAGAGAGCGTGTTTCGTATAGCACGCAGTGTGTGGTGACTGAACAGGAAACCCTGCCGGGGCGATAGAAAATCCTGTCGCCCCGGCAGAATCTCTTGTGTCGCCGATAGAAAACGACCGGCGCACCGTCCGTTTGAGGACGGTGCGCCGGATGCGTGAAGGGAGGTGGCGTTGGCTTATTTCAGCACGCCGAGCTCTTTGCCCACCTTGACGAAGGCCGCGATGCAGCGGTCGAGCTGTTCGCGGTTGTGGCCGGCTGAAATCTGCACGCGGATGCGGGCTTCGCCTTTCGGCACGACGGGATAGAAGAAGCCGGTGACGAAGATGCCTTCGTCCTGCATGCGGGCGGCGAAGTCCTGCGAGAGCTTGGCGTCGTAAAGCATGACGGCACAGATGGCGCTCTGTGTGGGCTTGATGTCGAAGCCTGCGGCCATCATCTTGTCGCGGAAATAGTTGACGTTCTCGACGAGGCGGTCGTGCAGGTCGTGGCTCTCTTTGAGGATGCGGAACGTTTCGAGGGCCGCACCGACGATGGCGGGCGCCACGGAGTTCGAGAAGAGGTAGGGA
>USCX01000067.1 GCA_900553285.1 uncultured Prevotella sp. | reverse complement strand
GCACGTCTGAAATACTCTTCAATCGCGTTCAAACAGAGTTCAGAAATGCCTAACTCGTCGTAAATCGATATAACGGCCTCCACCTTCTCTTCCGGGTTTTCAGTCTCATGCCCAATCCACCGGGAGAGCCGCTCACGCTGGCCATGGTCGGCATGAACCCAGGCATTGATCAGAAGATACGTCTTTTTGTCACAAAGGATGTCGCCGCCGATTTTCTTACCAAAAACAGCGGGGTCGCCATACACGTCGAGCCAATCGTCTTGCAGCTGGAACGCCACTCCAACCTGTTCGGCATAGGCATAAAGCAAGTCGGCCTCTTCGTCGGACGCTCCGCCGAGGATAGCCCCGGTTTTGGCCGCACACGCCAGCAGGACGGACGTTTTCAGCCTGATCATCTCTATATATTCAGGCTCCGTCACGTCTGTGCGCCGCTCGAAGTTCATATCGTACTGCTGGCCCTCGCCGATTTCGAGCGCGGTCTTCGTGAAAAGATTCAACACGTCAGCATTGCCGCATTGCTGCATGAACCTATAAGCCAGCACAAGCATCGTGTCGCCCGAAAGGATCGACGTATTCTCGTCCCACACGCGGTGCACAGTCGGCCGTCCGCGGCGAATGTCCGCCCGGTCCATCAGGTCGTCGTGCAGCAACGTGTAATTGTGATACGTCTCCAAGCCCAACGCGGCCGGCAGCGCGCGTTCCAAGTCGTCTCGGAAAAGCTGATAAGACAACAACAGCAATACCGGCCGCAGCCGTTTGCCCCCGAGCGACAGGACATATTTTATCGGTTCGTACAGTCCGGCCGGCTTGTCGGGATAGGGAACAGCGGCAAGCGCTTCGTTGAATTTCTCCAGGATTTGGGATGAATTATACATGACTATCTGTGTTTTTTCTGTTTCGTGTCAGTCTGGATTGAAGTCCACCGGCAGGGTCATTCTCACGCGGACCAGACGCCCTTTGTCACGCCCCGGCTCCCACCTGGGCATCCGCTGGAGAGCCAGCAAGCAGGCTTTGTCAAGCAGCGGGTCGGCTTTCTTCTCCACAACGGGGTCGCGTACCGTCCCATCGGCCTCCACGGTAAACGAGACCTCGACGTGGCCTTTTATATGACGCTTGATGCATGCCTGGGGGTAAACGACGTTGCGGTCGAGCCACTTCATCAGAGCCCCCAAACCTCCGGGAAATTGCGGCATCACCTCCACCACCTCTGTCGGCAGGAGTTCCGGGCCGACTATCAGTGTGTCCTTGTCCCTCCACTCCGCCTCTTTGTTGGCTATCAGAGCGAGTTCGTAGGCCTCCTCATCGCTGAGCTTCACAAGTCCGTCGTGTCCGATCATCTTCGACGGCAACGTGTTATTCACGATTTCGGGCGCAGCCATCGAAGCCCCGGGCTGCGTCGCTCTCTGCGCGATGGCCGACCGGCCCGCAGCCACCTCTTTCAGTTCGTGCCCTTCCTCCGCCTTTCGCAGCTTGACTTCGCCAAACGACGAAATGTCCGGCACGTCTGTCTTTACCTTATACTGAACGTAAAGCCCGACGCCTACCACGAGCGCCACCCACAGGAAGAAGAATCCCCCCACAACAGCCAGAGCGACGGCATAACGTCTACCCGCTTGTGAGCGCAAGCGGTAAGCCCCATAGTCCTTGTTTTTACCTTCGAAGACCAGATTGCACCAGTCTCTTGATAATAAATTATTGCGGCTCACGTTTGTTTTTATGAAGGCAAGCCACGATAAGCCCCGCAGGCGTCGTGGAAATTCTGTCGATTTGCCCTACAAAAGTAAGGCAGATAATCCAAATTAATGTAACTTTGGCCACAATTTTTAATAACCGGATGGAAAAAACAGGGTACCTCATCGGGCTGTTGCTCGCCGCCTGTGCGCCTCTCCAAGCTCAGGAGAGTACGTCGGCCTACCACTTTCTGCAATTCCCGCAGTCGTCTCACACCACCGCACTGGGTGGGGCGAACATTTCGGCAGTCGACGACGACCCTGCGGCGGCGATGAACAATCCGGCGCTCCTTTCGACCGTAAGCGACCGCTCTTTGGGACTCAACTTCATGACCTATGCCGCAGGAAGCAAAGCCGTAGGCGCCACGTTTGTCAAAGCCTTCGGCGAACGGCACACGGGAGCCATCGCCGCGCAATACCTGGGCTATGGCTCGATGGACGAGACCGACGCCGACGGCAATGTCATCGGCAGTTTTTCGGCCAAGGACCTCAGTCTCACCGCCGGTTACGCATACCTCCTCAACGACCGATGGGCGGGAGGCGCTTCGCTCAAAATGCTCTACTCCAAGTATGCCGAATTTTCTTCTCTGGCGCTGGCTGTCGACGTCGGACTGAATTATTATGACGTCGATGCCGACTTCTCTGTCTCCATCGCGCTGAAAAACCTCGGCGTACAGCTGAAAGCCTTTGAGGACGACCGCGAGCATGTCCCCTACGACCTGCAAGTCGGCCTCTCCAAAGGAATGGCCCACGCGCCGATTCGCTTCTCACTGACACTCACCGACCTGACCCGATGGCACACGTCAGATTATTTCGTGCCCGAAGGAGAAGAGTTGAAAAGTGTCCAGAAGTTTCTGAACCACGTGGCCGTAGGAATAGACGTGTTCCCCATCGACGCGCTCTACCTGAGCGCAGGCTACAACTTCCGCCGGGCTTATGAATTGAAGGCGGCCGGTTCCGGTCACGGCGCCGGCATTTCCCTGGGCGGCGGCGTCCAGTTGTCGCGGTTTCGGGCCGGACTGGCCTGGGCGCGCTACCACTTGGCCGCCTCGTCGCTTCACTTCGACGTGGCCTACGCTTTCTGAATCCCTGAGACTGTGTCAATCACAACAAGATATGGACAAGAAAATCATCATCGCCATCGACGGCTATTCTTCTTGCGGAAAAAGCACGATGGCCAAAGACTTGGCTCGCGAAATCGGATACACATATATAGATACCGGAGCGATGTACCGTGCCGTCACGCTTTTCGCCATGCAGGCCGGACTGTTCAGGGGTACAACGATTGACGCCGACGCGTTGGCCGCCCGGATGGACGAAGTGCACATCACATTCGGACGCGACGAAGCTACGGGCCTGCCTTTCACTCAGCTGAACGGCGAGAACGTCGAACGCGAAATCCGCTCACTCGCCGTTTCCGAGCGCGTCAGTCCTGTGGCCGCTCTCCCCTTCGTCCGTACAGCCCTGACGCGCCAGCAGCAGGAAATGGGGCGCGCAGGGGGCGTCGTCATGGACGGCCGCGACATCGGCACCGCCGTCTTTCCGGACGCCGCGCTCAAAGTCTTCGTCACCGCCTCGGCCGAAGTCAGGGCCCAGCGCCGATACGACGAACTGAAAGCCAAAGGCATGGAGGCCTCGTTCGACGACATCCTGAAAAACGTCAAGGAGCGCGACTATATCGATTCGCACCGCGACGTGGCACCGCTACGCAAGGCCGACGATGCCATCGTGCTCGACAACAGCCACATGACCATCGCCGAACAAAAGGCATGGCTGCTCAACGCATATCACCGCGCTACCCAAGCATAAGCCCGCCATGAACGTGACTATCGAAATCGACGAGGGCTCAGGTTTCTGCTTCGGCGTGACCACCGCCATCCGCAAGGCGGAGGAAGAACTCGCTGCCGGGACACGCCTCTATTGCCTCGGCGACATCGTACACAACGGCCGGGAATGCGACCGCCTGCGGGCGCTCGGCCTGACAACCATCAACCACGACACTTTCGGCCGCCTGCGCAACGCCAAAGTTCTGCTCCGCGCTCACGGCGAACCGCCCGAAACCTACGCCACTGCGCGGCAGAACCACATCGACATCATCGACGCCACCTGCCCCGTCGTGCTGCAACTCCAACGCCGCATCAAGCGCGTGGCCGACCAGGAACCGGACGCGCAACTCGTCATCTATGGCAAGCCGGGACACGCCGAGGTCATCGGCCTCGTCGGGCAGACCGCCGGACGCGCCATCGTCATCGAACGGCCGGAGGACGTGAAACGCCTCGACTTCCACCGCGACATCCGCCTCTTCTCACAGACCACACAGCCGCTCGAAGGCTTCCGCCGCATCGTCGACTACATCACGGCGCACATCGTCGCGCCGGCCACTTTCCGCCCGTTCGACACCATCTGCCGCCAAGTGGCCAACCGCCTGCCCCACATCCGCACGTTTGCCGCACGCCACGACGTCATCCTCTTCGTCTGCGGACTGAAAAGTTCCAACGGCCGCGTGCTCTATGAGGCCTGCCGGGCGGTCAACCCGCGAGCCCACCTCGTCGACGACCCTGCCCGCATCGACTTCCGCTGGTTCCACGACGCACGGACAGTGGGCATCTGCGGTGCCACGTCCACCCCGACTTGGCTCATGGAGGCCTGCCGCGACGCCATCCGCCGCCACGACGTCTGATCCGCCCACAGCGAGAGGACGGTCGGCCCGGGCGGTTTTCCCGTCGCACCGACTGAAACTCCTATCGCCCCGATCGAAAATTCTATCGCGCCGACTGAAATTCCTGTCAGGGCGACGGGAACGCCGGCTTCGCGGGAGGAGATTCCGCGCCGCCAGCCTCACGTGCGCCGCTGGAACAAAAAATCACGTCCCCGGCCTCCCGTCATTTCCTTTATTTATCCTATATTTACACGCCGAGAAACAAAAAACTCCATCGCGGCGTTTCCTTGTCCGTGAAAAAAGCCTATCTCTGCGATGTTCGGGGGAGAAATCCCGAATCAAGTAGGCGTTTTTGCTTTATCCTCGAAAGCGAAATCTGGTAAATTGAGCAGAAGGATGGAGACAAGACAACGCCCATGTGTGGTATATGCGCTTCGCAGCGTCGCGCTGCGCGGGCTCACTATACAACAGCGTGTTTTTTTTGTTTCTCGGTTCATTTCTGCAAGGCCTTTCCAGATGCCCGCTCTCGGATGAACAGAACAAAGTCTCACGCTCTTCTTGTAACCCTATGTCTACGCTTGACTGAGACCTCAAGCACACAAAACAATCTGATACTATGGACATCGAAAGCACAAGAGCAGTGGTGGAAACGATGAAAGCGTCGTTCAATTCGCACGAGTTCATCGAGAAATACCGTGACAGGTACAAGAACGAATACGCGCAGTGGCTGGACCGATACGGCGGCTGGAGCGACAGCGAGCGGATAGTGCACAGACAAATCGGCCGCTTCCTCGCCGCCCATGCCGACGCGCTGCACATCCGGAAAGCGGGCAGAGAGCCGAGCAAGAACTGCCATGGACACCACAGTCCCGTCACAAAATGGGAAAGACTATGAAAAAGATTTTAGCGATAGCCCTGGCCGCCCTTGTGCCCAGCCTTCAAGGATGCTCCTCGGCCTTACCGGTCACGGGTGAGCTTATACGCAATTTAAGTATAAGCATACGCAACGCCGAAGTGAGCCCTGAAAAAGCACAGGCAAAGAGTAAGCTGAAAGAGGTAACTTATGCCAGCTATAAAGTCAAGGGATATGTTTACCGGGATAAGTTCGTAGACGGAATGCCCATGGCGCTGATTTTGCCGGACGGCGACACGATTATTTCAGGAGTGTATAAAAGGAACGAAAAAGAGAAACTATCGTTCTCAGGCTCGGACGGTCCACTCAACCTCATCGAAGGAACACTACGCCTGCCCGGACTAAGAGCAGAAGGCACGTTCGCCGTCATGAACATGGGCGGTTCCCCTATTAAGACGCAGAAGATTAAAAGGGTCAGTGCTACCGGCTTGTTCGGCAACCTGACCTGGACATGCAGCAGTCGCAGCCCCGGCAATTATGTAGGCGACCACGGCACGTTTAGCATACACCCTAACGATACTTCCATCGTCAGCATCTCTGGAACGGGACACTGTGACATACACTTTTTCTCCAACGGTCTGCCTTGGTGGAGTATCGAACCGGACAACGCCATCGTCAGCATGCGGAACGGGGACACCTACAAAGGTTCCATAGAAAGTTTCGGCAATTACGGATATGGAGGAAGCGTCACCGACGTCAGCGACGGAAAGCTCGGCAAAATAAGATGTAAATACGGCAAATACACATTCGCTTCGGGCGAGGTGCTCCCGTCGAATGATATTCAGGGCACGCCCACTCTGTCACGCTTCCGGGAATACTTGGCAAAGAAGGAAGCCGCCGAGGAAGCCAAGCGGCAGGAACAGCTGGCCGAACAGGAGCGTCAAAGACAGGAACAGCAGGCGAAGGCACAACGGAAGGCACAACGGCGGAAGCGACTGATTGCCCAATATGGCAAGCACTACGGCACATTGCTGGCGGAAGGAAAAGTCGCCATAGGGATGACAACAGCAATGGTTCAAGAAGTTTTTCCTAAGCACTTTTACATCGTGACCACCAGCCGTGACGGCTATGAGACATGGACTTGGCGCGGCGCCAGCGGTCTGTTCGGCGAACTCGTCAACGGCTATGCAAGTCTCGGCTTTATCCCCCGCCACATGGAGTTCCACCACGGGAAATTGGTAACCATACAACAGTAAAGCCAGGCAGGCACGCCGGGGCTGCGGAACGCACGCCCCCAATCAGTAGACGACGCCTCGAACGGTGTGACCGCCCCGCTCCTTTCACCAAGGGCGGGGCTTTTCGCACCGTGCTCCACACATTATTATTTAAATAGTCCACTCTCGTTTCAGCTCCGCCCAACGGAAAATCGCAGGGCAGGGCGGGCTTTTTTCGGCTGAAAAGCGTAACTTTGCGACGGGCCGCGACAATCCCCGGCCCGTCGCTCACGATGAAACACCTGCTCACCCTCCTTGTCATGCTCGTTCTCGGCACCACGACGGCACGGGGTCAGCTCGACACGGTCAGGCTCTCGTCGTCGGCCGTCACACTCACGACCGACACGACGTCCGACGCAGCCCCCGCCCCAGCCACCCACTACCGCCACCAGATAGGCCTCAACGTCGACTTTCCGTCGCCGGGCGAATGGCTCGAAGTGGCGGGCATGGGCGCGTTGGCCTTCCTCGTCGTCCCTCTGCTCGTTGTGGTGGCCGCTGTGGTCGTCATCGTGCGCGCCCTGCGCCGCCCGCGCCCCCTTCCGCCCACACAGAAAGCCACGTCGCAGGCCTGGCTCCACGCGCAGGAAAACAGTGCCATCCGCACCGGCGCCACGGGGATGGGCATCGCCCTGCTGGGCCTCATAATGGGGTGGCTTCTTCTTGCAGGCATCGGCCTGCTCGTGGCCTGCATCGGGGCGGGGAATTTCTGG
>USCX01000066.1 GCA_900553285.1 uncultured Prevotella sp. | reverse complement strand
TCCTGCCGCTGGCCAAAGCCGGGCTGCTCACCTCCGACATCACCATCAACGCGGTCACGGGGTCGACCGGCGCGGGCGTCAAGCCTTCGGCCACGACGCATTTCTCCTGGCGCTCGGGCAACATGAGCGTCTATAAGGCCTTCACCCATCAGCACATCGCCGAAATCCGCCAAAGCCTCAACGAGCTGCAACCCGGATTCACGGCTTCACTCGACTTCATCCCGTGGCGCGGCGACTTCCCAAGGGGCATTTTCCTGACAGCCGTCGTGCCCGTCGGAACGGACGCCCCGACCCGGAATCCTGTCGCCCCGACCGGTTTGCCTGACGCAGCGGCCGTCGAACGGCTCTACACCGCCTTTTATGCCGACGCGCCTTTCACGCACTACTCTCCGCGCGCCATCGACATGAAACAGGTTGTGGGCACGAACAAAGCGCTCATACACGCCGACGTCTTCGACCGCAAAATTCTTGTCACAGCCACCATCGACAACCTCCTGAAAGGAGCGTCGGGACAGGCCGTCGAGAACATGAACCTCCTCTTCGGGCTCGACGAGACCACCGGCCTCCGCCTGAAAGCCATCGCCTTCTGAGCCCCACTTTCCTAACTGAACTTTTCCACAATGAAACTCTACGACGTTTATCCCCTTTTCGACATCAACATCGTCCGCGGCCGTGGCTGCCACGTCTGGGACGACAAGGGGCAAGAATACCTCGACCTCTACGGTGGCCACGCCGTCATCAGCATCGGCCACTGTCATCCCCACTACGTTGAAGCGCTCTCAAAGCAAGCCGCCACGCTGGGCTTTTATTCCAACTCGGTCATCAACGACCTGCAACGCCGACTGGCCTCACGCCTGGGGCCGGCCTGCGGTTATGACGACTACCAGCTTTTTCTCATCAACTCCGGCGCCGAAGCCAACGAGAACGCACTGAAACTGGCGTCGTTCCACACGGGCCGCAAGCGCGTCCTCTCTGCGGGACATGCTTTCCACGGGCGCACGTCGCTCGCCGTCGAAGTGACAGACAATCCCAAAATCACGGCCCCCATCAACGCCAACGGCCACACGACATTCCTGCCCCTGAACGACCTCGACGCCTTCCGGGCGGAACTGGCCAAGGGCGACGTGGCGGCCGTCATCGTCGAACCCATCCAAGGCGTGGGCGGCATCCACGTGGCCACGCCCGGATTCCTCCAGGGGCTACGCACCGCCTGCGACGAGACGGGCACGCTGCTCATCTGCGACGAAATCCAATGCGGCTACGGCCGTTCGGGCCGTTTCTTCGCCCACCAGTATGCCGACGTCCGCCCCGACCTCATCACCTGTGCCAAGGGCATCGCCAACGGCTTCCCCATGGGCGCCGTGCTCATCGCCCCGCACATCAAACCCAGCTACGGACAGCTCGGCACGACATTCGGAGGCAACCACCTGGCCTGCGCCGCCGCACTGGCGGTGCTCGACGTCATCGAAAACGAACACCTCATCGACAACGCGGCCCGCGTGGGCGCCCGCCTCATGGCGGAACTCCGCACCCTGCCCGGCATCAAGGAGGTTCGCGGAGAGGGCCTGATGATAGGCCTCGAATTCGACTACAACATCAAGGAGATGCGCCAGCGCCTCGTTCACGAAGAACACGTGTTCACGGGTGCGGCGGGCACGAACATCCTGCGCCTGCTTCCTCCGCTCCCGCTCAGCGAAACCGAAGCCGACGATTTCATCGGCCGCCTGCGCCGCGTGATCTGACGCCCGCGACGAAGGCACATAAAGAAACCACAAGCGCCCTGCGGAACTGTCACGCCGGGCGCTTTTTTCGGCTCAGGAACAAGCCAAAGCCCGGTCTGCCACGGTCATTCTCACCGGAAAAACGTATATTTGCGCCTATATATCCCCCGCGCGTCCTGAAACCAACCTGCCGGGCGACGCACACATTGAAAAACAGTATGACAGCAAAGAAAAAAACGGCTGGCGACGAGCCGGGCTACGTGTACATTCTGACCAACCCCAGCTTCCGCGAGGACTGGGTCAAGATTGGCAAAAGCTCACGCCCCGTCAACGTGCGCTCGAAGGAGCTCGACAACACGGCAGTGCCCCTCCCTTTCGAGATCTACGCCACGCTGCGCACCGCGTAATACAACGAAGCGGAGACACTCATCCACAGGAACATCGACCTGCTCACCCACCTGCGCATCCGCAAAAACAGAGAATTCTTCAACGTACTGCCTGAAAAAGCCTTGGAGCAACTGAAAGCCGTGGCTGGTATCCTGGACGATGCCGTCATCACCCTCTACAGAAACAACCAACCCCTCGAAACACACGACGGCCGTCACCGGTCCAGCCACGACCATCCGCGCACCACCAAACGCAGCCGCTTCCGGTTCAGCATGGTCGGCATCAAGGTGGGTGAGCGCATCACGTTCGCCCCCACGGGCGAAGAAGTTACCGTGGCCAGCGACAACGAAGTGGAACGCGGCGGGCAGCGCTACAAACTCTCTGAATTTACCCGCCTCTTCATGCCAGAGGGACGACGGACGCCCTCCAACAGTTACCAAGGCGCCTGTTACTTCACTTACAACGGACTGACGCTTGAAAAGCTGCGTATGGCCGCAGAAGCCCGTGCCGCCACGGGAAACAGGGAGGCACAGCCCTAAGCGACAGGAACATTCCTCGGGTTCGCTATCCTTGCGCACCCACTCTGCCGCACGGCCGCTCACGAAAAACACACTGCGGCATGGGGCGGCACCGCAGCCCGCACTTTCCACTCCCCGCTTCACAGGCCACCGACAAGATACAAAAAGACGGATGGGCGCCCGCAACGGGATTGCCCATCCGTCCTTTGTATCTTTCGTGAAAAGGCTTTCAGCCCTGCCGGGAGGCCTTACTTCGACGCACCCGGTGCGGTGGTCTTCGTGGTCGAAGTCGTGCTCAGCCCGAGCTTGGCCTTCACCTTTGCGGTGATGTTCTCACACATGCTTTCGTTAATGAAGATGCCGCCGGTCGTCGAGGCCGTCTGGCGATCCATGACGTAGACGAAACCTTCGGCCTTGGCGATGCTTCCCACAGCCTCTGCCACCTGGGCCACGATGGGTTGCAGCTTCTCCTGCTGCGCTTTCTGGAAAGCAGTCTGGTTGTCCTGCTGCGCCTGCTGGAAGCGATTCATCAAATCGTTGATTTCCTGCTCCTTGCGGGTGCGCATGTTCTCAGGCAGAGAGTCGGCACTGGCCAGATAGGCGTCGCGCTTCGAGATGATTTCGTCCTGCATGTTCTGCAAGTCTTTCTCGTATTTCTTACCGAGGTCTTCAAGCTCTTTTTGAGCCGTCTGGAACGAAGGCATGGACTGCATGACATCGAAGTGGTCGTAGTAAGCGAACTTCTGGGCAAAGAGGCTGACCGGTGCAAACAGCAGCACCAGCATAAGAATCTTCTTGATCATTTTGCGTATTGTTATTTGATTAATTTTAATGACTGCGTAGGTCGTTCTCTAACCGCACAAAGATACGACTTTTAGTTAGAATAACCCAACTTTGAGAGCACTTCGTTACTGATGTCGGCCGATGGCGAAGCGAAAACGATACCTTCGTCCGACGCCCGGTCGAGTATGAGACTGTATCCCTTTGTCTGGGCGATGGCCTTCACCGCATTGTAAATCTCGTCCTGTATGGGTTGGATGAGGCTGGCCCGTTTTTTGAAGAGCTCGCCTTCGGGGGCGAAGTATTTCTTTTTCAGTTCAGCCGCCTCCTTCTCCTTGTCGACGATAGTCTGTTCGCGCTCTTTCTTCTGGGCCTCGGAGAGGAACACCATCTCGTTCTGATAGTTTTTATAGAGTGTCTGGGCTTCGTTTTCGAGCGCTTCCACCTCTGCCTGCCACTTCTTCGACACCTGATTGAGCTGCTCGTTGGCACGCTCGTAGGCCGGAATATGACCAAGGATATACTCCATGTCGACAAGCGCAAACTTCTGGGCATGCAGCACGGAGGGCAGGCAGGCCATAAGACAGATAAGAATAAGAAACTTTTTCATACGCTTTTTATTTATTACGTGTAATCCTGTAAGGAGCAAGGGGAACATCAGAACTCCTGACCGATGACGAAGTGGAACTGGCTGCCACCGATGGCCCGGCCGTTTACTGTTTTCTGGAAGCCATAAGCCCAATCGACTCCGAGCAGGCCGACCATCGGGAGCTGGATGCGGACACCGACACCGGCCGAGCGCTTCATGTCGAAAGGATTGAAGTCGCGCACGTCGCTCCACGCGTTACCGCCTTCGAGGAAGGCCAGGGCGTACATCGACGTCGACGTTTCGAGCATCAGCGGATAACGCAATTCCAACGTGAGGCGGCTGTATGCATAGGCGGGGTCATTGTAAGCACCGGCAAGGCCTCCGTTTTCATATCCGCGCAGGCCGATCGTTTCCGTAGCATACCCGGTTGAATACCCCGACATGCCGTCGCCGCCGACGTAGTAAGTCTCGAACGGGGACTTCTTGTACTTGTTATAGGCACCCAGCAGGCCGAACTCAACGCGCGTCATGAGGACAGGACATTTGACTTGGCCGCTCAGGGCAGTGAACGTGCGGAACTTGAACTTCCACTTGTTATACTCAATCCAGCGATACTTTTCCTGGGATTCCCGCTGGTAAGCCGCGCTGTTATAGTTCGTGGCAAGGTGCTTGTAGTCCTTTCCGTCCCACAGTGAGTAGGGTGGCGTTGCGGACACCGACAGCACGAAGTCTGAGCCCCGGCGTGGGAAGAAGGTGTTGTCCGTGGAATTACGGGCTAACGTGAGCGTCAGGTTGATGTTGTTGCAATTTCCGTCTGTGATAAGAAAGTATTGCCACGATTTGAGCATATAGCGGGTATAGGCAAGCTCGGCGGTAAAGGTGAAGTAGTCGTCGGGCCAGCGCAGGCGCGTTCCGTAACCCACGGAAAGGCCAAACATTTTCACGTAGCGGTCGGGGTCGTAATAGTCCGCATAGTTGTAATAATTGCCGGACGTTCCGTAGCCGTACAGATACTGATAGTATGAATTATAGTAGTTACTGCTATAAAAATTAGAGTTCACGTCGCTCTGTTTGGAGTACATGGCGGAGAAAGAGAACTGGTTGGGGCGTTTCCCGCCGAACCACGGGTCGAGGAAAGAGATGGAGTAAGACTGGTAATACGTTCCGTTGGTCTGTCCGCTGATAGAAAGGGTCTGCGCGTCGCCCTGGGGGATGAAACCGGCCCGTTTCGCACCTTTCCCGAAGAGGTTCTGTATAGAGAAGTTGGTGAAGCGTAAACCGATGCGGCCCACGATACCGGTCTGTCCCCAACCGGCAGACAGCTCAACCTGGTCGCCGGGTTTCGAGACGAGTTTGTAGTCAATGTCGACCGTTCCGTTGTAATAGTCGGGCTTCACGTCCGGCACGAGCTTCTCAGGGTCGAACAGCCCCATGGCACTGAGGTCGATAAAGGAGCGTTGAAGCGCTTCGCGGCTGAAAAGGTCGCCCGGCTTGGTGCGGAGTTCGCGACGGATCACGTTTTCATACACACGGTCGTTGCCTGTGATGCGCACCCGGTTGATAGTGGCCTGCGTGCCTTCGCTGATGCGCATTTCAAGGTCGACAGAGTCGTTCACGACGTTGACCTCGACCGGGTCCAGGCGGTAGAACACATAACCATGGTCGTAATACTGCGCTCCGATGGCGTCGTCGTCCTCCACAAGGCGCTTATTGAGCAACGACTGGTTATAGACGTCGCCGGGTTTCAGTTTGAGCGTCATGTTGAGGGCGTCGGTCGAGAACACCGTATTGCCCACCCATTCGATGCTTCGTATATAATACTTGTCACCCTTGAAAAGATCGATATATATATTGACGTGACGATCGTCAATGTTGACCACGCTGTCTTTCAGCAAAAGGGCGTCGCGATAGCCCCACTCGTTCATTTTGTCGACCAGATAGCCCTTGTCCTCCTCGTATTTCTCAGGAAGGAATTTTTTCGACTTAAAGAGGTTGAGCAGTCCGCGCTCATGCGTTTTCTTCATGGCGCGTTTGAGTTTCTTCGCCTCCTCGCCGCTCACCCCGGCAAGGTAGATGTGCCTTACCTTGACCTTCGAGTTCTTCTTGATGTTGATGTCGAGCAACACACGGTTCTCGCCCGTCACGTCATTGCGCTGCACGATGTCGACGGCCACGTTGCGGTAGCCTTTCTCCTCAAAGTGTCGTTTGATGATATGCTCGGCGCGGTCGACCATGTCGGGGGTTATCTGATTGCCCACTTGGAGACCGACCATGGCTTCGAGGTCTTCGCGTTCCGACTTTTTGACGCCCGTATAATTGATGCTGGAAATACGGGGACGCGCCGTGAGATGAACGTGCAGGTAAACGAGCTTGTTGTCGACTATACTGTCCACTGATATCTGCACGTTGGAATAAAGCCCCTGGCGCCAGTAACGCCGCACGGCCTCACTGATTTCCTCTCCGGGCACGGAAACTGTCTGCCCGACCTCCAGGCCCGAGGCGGAGAGGAGGCTTTCCTGATCATAGCCCCGAATGCCGTCGACGGCTATCCCGCCGATTGTGTACGGGTTCGACTCTATGGTATAAACAATATCCGGGTTCACGTCCACCTTGTGCCCGCTCTGGGCGAACGAGGCCGTGGCGGCAAGGGCGAAAAGGCCGGCCGCCACGCAGCGGATTATACCTGTTTGCTTTTTCATCATCATCAAAATTATTCCGACTTGTGTTCGACTTGCTCCCCGGTCAGTCCGTAGCGCCGCTGTCGGTGCTGATATTCCTCAATAGCGGCACGGAATGCGGCTTCGTCGAAGTCCGGCCAATAGGTGTCGCAGAAATAAAGCTCCGTATACGCGCACTGCCAGAGCAGGTAATTGCTCAGGCGGAGCTCGCCACCGGTTCGGATGAGCAGGTCGGGATCGGGCATGAACGACGTCGTCAAGTGCTTTTCTATCGTAGTCTCCGTTATTTCTGTCACAGCGTCCGTCCCGCCGCCCGCTGCGCCCGTTTTCAAGGCCTGGCTGACGGCCTCGCATGCGATGCTGCGGCAGGCTTCTGTGATTTCCCACCGCGACGAGTAGCTCAGCGCCACGACCATCGTCATGCTGTCGTTCGCTGCGGTCCGCCGCTCGCAGAGCGACAGGCGCTCCCGTACGGGGGCGGGCAGGCGGCAGGCGTCGCCGATGACGCGAAAGCGAACGTTGTTCCGCATGAAGATTTCCTCTTCGAGGGAATCCAGGATGAGCGCCATGAGCGCGGCAACCTCATCGGCGGG
>USCX01000065.1 GCA_900553285.1 uncultured Prevotella sp. | reverse complement strand
CGCCCCGGTTGCGGGCCACCGCGACGCCTCCGTTGGCCTGCCTCACCAGCCGTATGTGCCCGTCGGTTCGCGCGGCCACAAGCCCGGGACCGTTGTCCGTGCTCCCGTCGTCGACGACGACCACTTCAAAATCGCCGCACGTCTGGGCCAGCACGCTGTCGAGGCAGCGGCCTATGTAAGGCGCCTTGTTCCAGAGCGGAATGATGATGCTAATCATGTGACTTGTGCTTTTTCAACAGGTAATCCATACTCTCGCGGAAAGTGGCCGACCCCAAAAGATACATGGCCACGACATAGAAAACGGCCGCCACGGCCACCTTCACCGCCAACACGGCATAAACGGACGACAGGGGCGACGAGGCGAAATGAGCCGCAAGCATGGCCCCCGCGGCCACGGCGGCATAGGGGGCCATGTCCCTGACCGCGGCCCCGAGACTCACATCGACCGCCCGGCGCGCCATGGCATGCCAGACGAAGAGCCATGCGACATTGACAGCCACATAGACGCTGAACATCACATAGAGCCCGTAGCGACAGAGCACAAGGGCGGCCACAAGCTGCACAAGCCCCTGCACGATGTTGCTCCGCATGAACCAGTCCGAACGCCCCCGGCTGAGTATCAGGTTGGAATAGAGCGTGACGATGGGCGCAAAGGCCCCGCCCACACAGAGCAGCCGCAAGATACGGGCACTGGCGGCCCACTTGTCGGTGACGGCTATGGTGATGAGTTCGGGAGCAATCAGCGAAAGGCCCAGCATGGCGGGAAAGGAGACGAACGACGTGAACCGCAACATCTTGCGGAACACGCGGCCCTGACGTTCGCGGTCGTCGCCCACTTGGGCCAGCACGGGCTGCGCCACGCCGCCCACCATGCCCGAAATGAGCGTGTGCCCCATCGTGTTCCATTTGTTGGCCTGATTGTAGTTGCCGACATCGGCCCCCGTATAGAAACGGCCGAGAATGACCGAGAAGAAGTTGTTGTTGACGTGCGTGAAGATGTTCGTCACGATGAGCCGGCTGCTGTATCCGAACAGGCCGCGCAACGGACGGAAGTCGACGCGGAACGAAGGACGCCAGCCCGAAAAGATCCAGTAACAGGCCGTCACGGTAGCGGTATAGAGCAGGCTCTGCGTGGCAATGCCCCAATAGGCAAAGCCGTGCCAGGCCAGCACGACGCCCGCCACGCCCGAAAGCACCAGGGCCACCACGGCCGACTGGGCCTTCTGCCTGACCATAAGATTGCGAAAGAGGTAGGCGCTCGGCGCCGTGCCCAGACTGGCGATGAGGAAACCGAGGAAAGAGTAGCGCGAAAGCGCGGTCAACGCGGGCTCGCCATAGAAACGGGCGATGAGGGGCGCTGAGAAAAAAAGGACCGTATAGAGCAGGAGGCTCACGCCCGCGCTGAACCAGAAAACGGCGTTATAGTCGCGCTGGCTCACCTCTTTGCGATTGGCCAGCGCCGAGATGAAACCGCTCTCCTGCAACGTCCCCGCGATGAGCGAGAAGATGGTCAGCATGCCCACCATGCCGTAGTCGGCCGGCGTCAGCATCCGCGCCAGCAGGATGCCGAACAGGAGGTTCAGCCCCTGTTGCAACCCGTTGGACAAGCCTCCCCACAGAAGGCCACGGACGGTTTTCTCTTTGAGCGACGGTTCGGTCATGGGCGGGGGAGCGTTTCATTGTTTAACCACGACGCCGCCCAATCGCGAAGGCCAGCATACCATTGGGCCTCGTCGGCACTCATCTTCACCAAGGCCACTGACGCCTCATGCAGTCCCCACACCTGCGCGGGAACGGGCTTGCGCACGGCCCGGTAGCTCGCTTCGAGCATTTTCTGGAACGTGTCGAGTGCCAGCGGCACTATGACCGATTTTCCTCCATAGTACGAGATGTTCATCTGATGCAGGGCATAGAAATGGGCCACGCAGGCTTCGTTGACAGTGGGGGCTATGAACAGGCAGAAACAGGGCTTTCCACAGTTTCTTTTCAGCCGTCCCAGATGTCGGCTGACGGGCTCGCCCTCCATTTCATACTGCCGCTGACCACTGGCCATGGTCACCTCCACGGTCAACACGAAGTCACCGTAATCGCAAACAATGTCTGGCTGGTTCCCTTGGGCGGGCGACATGGGCTGCCCGAAGTCGTCAAACACCAGGTTGGCCCGAACCTCGCCTCCGTCGAGCATGGTCATCGCCCGCCACGTGTTCCACTCCAACATCAAAGGGGCATCGTACAATTCTCCACGCTTGATTTGCGCATAAATGTGCTGTATGTCATCATACAGTTTGTAGTCCTTGATGTCGGCCACTTCGTGGTGCAACGCTGTCCGACGCCGCGCCTCACACAGGTCGGCATACGTCTTTTTCAACCCTGCGAGGCCCTCACGCTCGTCGACGGCCGCAGCGGGAAACTCGGCCCGCAACTTTGCGGTCAACCTGCCCACATCGTCCGTCAGCAGTCGGGGGGTCTCCGCATCGCCGAGGTAGGCGGCATAACGCTGCCGGTCGTCGACGAAGCAGGGCTCGCGGTCCACCGTTTGCAGGATGAAGTCCACATCCTCACACCGCCGGGCGACAATGCTCAGCGACTTGCCGACATGGGAGACGCTAACGAGGCCCGTGGCCCGGAGATAGCGGACGCAGGCATCGGCATAATCACGCATGTTGCGGGCCTGGGTCCGCAGAAAGCGCTCCAAGGAGGCGTCCTGACTTTCCCGTGTCCGCGTTTCGCCGCGCGCAATCCGGCGGGCAAACACCAGTTCGAGTTCCGCACGGAAGACGTGGTGCACAAAGCGCTTATAGTCCCCCTCATGCGCCTTTTTGGCTTGGCGGAACGCCCTTATCTTCTGCGTAATGCGGTCAAAAAGGTGCCAGTCGGTGATCTGCAAGCCAAAGAGCTGCAACTCGTCGAAACTCAGCGTCCCTATTGTGCGCACAAGGCGAAGCAACTCCAAATAGGGCTTCACGCGGAAGCATGCGGCTCGCGCCGTAGGCTGATGATAAGGCGACGGTATCTGGAATTTCAGCAGTTGGCGGAGAAACACTTCTTCTTTTCTTTTCGACGAAAGGAGGGCCTCGCCCGCCGGGGTTAGCCTGACCCGTGGCGAGAGCTCCACGAAACCGAGCGACTTGGGCGCACGGTTGATGCGGTCGCGGGCACTGAACGCCGGGTCGTTCGCTCCGCGACCATGAAAGAACTGTTCCTCGCGCAAGAGTTCCATGAAGGCCTTCTGCGTCTCAGCGTTCCACTCCCGGCCCGTAAAGTGCTGCGCGAGCAGCGCTATTTCGGGTATCATCTTCTCCGGCGTCCGTGGCGAGGTCGTCAGGAACAACAATTGACTGTCAATCCTTGCCATACGTCGATGCGGGTTCAAACAATTGCAACTGGTGTGGCCGTATCTCCGCACGGGCCGGACGGGGGCGCCCCGCACCACCGCCTGTGCGCCCGTCGTAGTTCGCCACGATGATGTGCGTCGCGGCCGACTTGAAGCGATTCCTGATGTTCACGGCGTAAGCCTTTTCGTATTCATCAATGACGTAATCGCCATAAAGTTCCTCCGTGAGCGGTGTCCGCCCGATGACCATCAGTGCCTTGCAGGGCAGGGCGGCAAAGTCGCGGGCCAGCTTGCGATGGTTCTCCTCGCCGAAGCCGTGACGGTAGGCCTCGTTGCCGTAATCCGAAAACGTGCAATCATACGGCGGGTCGAGGAAAACGAAATCTTCCGCGCGGCACCGTCTGAACACGTCAGCATAGTCCGTATTCATGACCTCCGCGCGGCGGAGCAGAAGGCTGTGGGCAGCCGTAACAGCCTCGGTGTTCAGATGTGCATAACGCCCGTAAGGCACGTTGAACGCCCCCTGGGCATTGTAACGTATCATGCCGGAATAGGCTGTTTTATTGATAAAATAATACAGGAGGGCGTCCGAGTAGCGCTTCGGCGCGAGACCGTTGAACATGTCGCGCATGGCATAATACAATGCCTCGTTCCGGTCCTCCACCCGCTCGCCGGGATGCTGCGCCTTCAAGGCCTCGAAATCCTGCCGGTTACGGGCGTAAACGGCCTCCACCTCGTCCAGTTCCTCACGCAAGCTGTCAAAGTCGTCGCGCACACCCCGGTAGAACGCCATCAGCGTGGAGTTCACGTCATTGATGAGGGCCGACTCCGGTTCGAGGTGGAAGAAAAGCGCACCGCCGCCGAAGAACGGCTCGACGTAGCGTCCCGAAAATGGCGGGACGTACTTCATGATGCGGGGAATTTCTCTCGATTTCCCGCCCCTGTACTTAATCATCGGCTTCATGCGTGCGTAATTCTCAATAGTGGCGCAAATATACCAAAAGGCGAGCGCAATGGCAAGAAGAATGCATGCATTCTTCTTGCCGCTGCCGAGCCGCATCCTATATTCGTGCAACAAATATAAGAAAAGGCGAGCGGAGAGACGCAGAAAAGCCAACTTTTCTGCCGGCTGGCCCGAGCCGCAGGCCATCTTCGGGGAATAAGGATACGGAGCCCCTGTCACATAAAAGCATGTGACGGTAAAAAAGGCAGCAACCACACGATGCCCAAACCTGACAGAAAGGAAAAACAAACACTGCGACAGCGTGACCTGCCAGCGCCACAAGCCAACGTGTCACTGCGGCCGGACCGACCGTCAAACGGCGGGCCTCTTTCACGGCCATCCGGACACAAGGAACGGAAACAACGAAAGCGGGCCGCACTATCGCAACAGTGCGGCCCGCTTTCGTTGGGGTACCCGGATTCGAACCAGGAAAGACAGGACCAGAATCTGTAGTGTTACCATTACACCATACCCCAGACGACCGTAATCTCCTTGATTACGGCTGCAAAGGTAGGCGTTTTTTTCGTACACACCAAATTTTCTGCCTGTTTTTTCGCAAAAACGAACTTACAAGGCTGATTTTCCGCAAAAAACACGAAATCCCGGTGCAGGGCTCACCCTTACACCGGGACTTCGGCTGGACTATGTATCTCAAATCTTCGTCCCCAATTAGTAGCGGAACGAAATGTAAAAACGGAACGAAGAGGTTTTCAGTCGGTTCTTGTCTTGCCTCAGCACGTTTTCGATGCCGGCGTCTCCCATATCCTCCCAACCGTCGTAGGATTCATCGTCGATTGAGAAGCTTTTGTAATTCGCCTTGCCCCAGCGACCCTCGAAACCGACGGAAATGACCTTCCAGGCAATGCTTCCTCCGAAAGCAAAATTAGGAACAAACTGCACATTGACCTCGTCATTCATGCTGACGGCCGACGCGGTCGGGACAAAATGGGCATAGAGGCCGACTTTCAGGTGGTGTACAGGATTGATCGTGACCGACGGACCGATCCGCATGGCATATTCGGCCTGCCACACGCCAAGATCCAAATCCTCCTCGTCGTCATACGAAGAATAATAATCCCCGTATGAACCGCCATACATAGGATAGTCTCCCTCGTCGGCGACCTCCATCACATCTTTATACTTGGCATAACTGATATCCATCCACGAGAAATCGATACCCACTTTGAGCATTCCGAACCACGCCTTTTTTGGGAAATAGTAAGTACGCCCCCACATAAGGGAGAGCGCCAAGTCACTGTTCCATTCCAACCCCGGAACATCGCGATGGGTCAGGGTCTGCTTCCCTATGCCGATAGAGAACCACTTGGCACGGTCTTTCCAAATAGCCTTGTCCAGATCCGCTTTTTCGTTGGAAGCGACCGTGGTGGTCAACGAATGAAGAGCCCGCTGCAACGAATCGATGCGCTGGTTTAACGAATCCGTAACGACATCCTGCGCCGCACCGCAAAGGGCATAGACACCCAAGGCGAAAGTCAAAAGTAATTTTCTCATAATAAGTAAGTATGCTATGTTATTAAAATGCGTCACTTCGCAAAGCCAACTCGCTGCATCCCTTGACAGACAGTCCTCCATCAAATTCGGGGGCAAAGATACGAAAATTGCTTAAAACTTGCAAATCCGCCACCCCACTGCTTCTTCTTTCACACGGTTAATTGGCTAAACGGCAAGCAATGTCGGCTTTTTCCCTAAAAATCACAAAAAAAGCCACATTTCCGGGTTGCGGTTTCATCGTTCACTCAAAAGAATTTAACTTTGCGCCATTAAAATCCATCATTATACACACATCTCACTAAGTTAATGGAAAATCAAAGCATCTTAGTCAAAGCAATTATAGAAGGTATCCAAGAAAAAAAAGGCGCCCGCATTGTCATCGCCGACCTGACGGCCATACCGACAGCTCCTTGCAGGCATTTTATTATCTGCCAAGGCAATTCGCCTCAACAAGTAGAAGCCATCACCCGGGCAGTCGAAGAATCGGCCCGCACAAAGGCCCACGAGAAACCGGCCGCCGTCGTCGGCCGCACCAATGCCCAGTGGGTAGCCATGGACTACGGCACGGACCTCGTCCACATTTTCCTGCCGGACGTGCGCGAATACTACGACCTTGAACACCTTTGGGAAGACGCCGACATCACCGTCCTGCCCGACGTCGAGTAAAATCAACCCTCTCCTCAGCCCACTTATATGAACGAAAACAAAGCGAAGAACAACTTACCCAAGTTTAATTTGACATGGGTCTACGTTCTGCTGCTCATCTCCCTTGCTTTCCTGTTCTTCAACGGAAACAAGACAAGCAGTTTCAACAAGACCACGAACTACACGGCTTTCAAGCAATACGTGGAAAAAGGCTTCGCCAAAAGCGTCACCGTCAACAAGACCGATGGCATCGTGAGCATGGTGGTCAAGCCGGAAAACATCCGCGACGTCTTTAAGCAAGGCACCCGGCAAATCGGCACGAATCCCACTGTCAGCACCCAATATCCCTCGGTCGACAAAGTTGAAGAGTTCCTCTCCGACCAACAAGCCAAAGGCGCCTTCAAGGGAACGGTCAACTACGAAGAGAACAACAACTTCTTCATGGGGCTGCTCGGCACACTACTGCCCATCATCCTGCTCGTGGCCGTCTGGATGTTCTTCATGCGCCGCATGGGCGGTGGAGGCAGCGGCGGCACCGGCGGTGTCTTCAACGTAGGAAAAAGCAAGGCCCGCCTTTTTGAGAAAGGCTCCGGGCAGCTCGTCACATTCAAGGACGTGGCCGGACAGGAAGGCGCAAAACAGGAGGTGCAGGAGATTGTCGATTTCTTGAAGAGCCCCCAAAAGTACATGGCGCTGGGTGGAAAAATCCCCAAAGGCGCCCTGCTCGTCGGCCCGCCGGGAACGGGTAAGACGCTCTTGGCCAAAGCCGTAGCCGGCGAGG
>USCX01000064.1 GCA_900553285.1 uncultured Prevotella sp. | reverse complement strand
AATCATGGCCCACACGCTGAACTTTCCGTTCTATACACTAAGTGCCGTCAGTTGCGGCGTAAAAGAGGTGCGCGACGTAATCGACCGGGCAAAAAAGCGAACAGACCAACCGCTGTTCGGAACAGCAGGACCTCCGCTGCTTTTCATTGACGAAATACATCGTTTCAGCAAGTCGCAGCAGGACTCCCTTCTGGCCGCAGTGGAAACAGGCATTATCGTCCTTATCGGCGCAACGACGGAGAACCCCTCGTTTGAAGTCATCCGCCCGCTTCTTTCGCGCTGCCAGGTTTACGTACTCAAAAATTTTGGGAAGGCAGAACTGATGCAACTGCTCCATAGGGCACTGAATGAGGACGCCGAGTTGAAGGAGCGCCGAGTCAAGGTCGACGAGACAGAGGCCTTACTGCGATATTCGGGAGGAGATGCGCGCAAATTGCTCAACATCCTTGAACTGGTGGTCAACTCCTGCGAGGCAGAGGAAGACGTCCATGTGACCTCCGAACTGGTCGAATCGTGCCTGCAACAGAATCCCCTGGCTTATGATAAAGGTGGAGAGATGCACTATGACGTGATTTCCGCATACATCAAGAGCCTTCGCGGCAGCGACCCCGACGCAGCACTCTATTGGCTGGCCCGCATGGTGGAAGGCGGGGAAGACCCCACTTTTATCGCCCGCCGCCTGCTCATTGCCGCTGCCGAAGACGTAGGCCTGGCCAACCCCAACGCCTTATTGATGGCCAATGCGGCTTTTGACGCAGTGACGAAAATAGGCTGGCCGGAAGCACGCATTCCTTTGGCAGAAGCCACTGTGTACGTCGCGGCCAGCCCGAAAAGCAATTCTGCATACATGGGAATAAACAGTGCCATCTCCCTTGTACGCAAGACGGGAAATCTCCCCGTGCCACTCCACCTGCGCAATGCGCCCACCTCACTGATGGAAGAACTTGGCTACGGCGTGGATTATAAATATGCCCACGACTATCCGGGACATTTCGTCAATCAACAATACCTTCCCACCGGTTACGAACATACCCGTTTATGGCAGCCGCAGCCCAACCGGCACGAGCAACAGCTTGCTGACCGCCTTTCTGCCCTGTGGGGCGCACGCTATGCACAGGCCGGGACGGCCGAGGGAACTTCTGACCGGGGAACTTCTTTGGATAAAAAAACAAGTAGTGATAATAAATAACTATATTTGCGGACGACATGGAAAACCAAGTGGCAAGAAAAACGACACTGAAACCCGACTGTATCTTTGAAACAAGTTGGGAAGTGTGTAATAAAGTCGGAGGAATTTACACCGTGCTCTCGTCGCGAGCCAAGACGATGCAGAAGTTTCTACGCGACCATATTTTCTTCATCGGTCCAGACCTTGGTCAAGGGAAAGACCCGACTTCCGACTTCCGAGAAGACGCCACCCTGCTGCCATCATGGCGGGCGGCTCTATCGGCCGAAGGCATCCGGTGCAGAATCGGGCGATGGAAAGTTCCGGGCGAACCGATAGCCATACTCGTCGATTACACGCCGTATTACGAAAAGAAGAACGAGATATACGCCCAGGCTTGGACTTATTTCGGCGTCGATTCGCTTCATGCGTATGGCGATTACGACGAGTCGTCCATGTTTTCTTATGCGGCAGGAAAGCTGGCCGCCTGCATATGCAGACAATGCTTATCGCCACAAAATCATGTCATCTATCAGGCTCATGAGTGGATGTCCGGGCTCGGCATGCTCTTTTTGAAAAAAGAAGTGCCCTTCGTGGCTACGGTTTTCACCACCCACGCCACAAGCATCGGCCGGTCGATAGCAGGCAACAACAAACTGCTGTACGAGTATTTCCCCGGATACAATGGCGACCAGATGGCGCGCGAGCTCAACATGGAATCCAAGCATAGTGTCGAAAAGCAGTCAGCACATCATGCCGACTGTTTTTCAACCGTCAGCGAAGTCACTGCGCGCGAATGTACGCAACTGCTTGAAAAAACACCGGACGTCATTCTCCCCAATGGCTTTGAGCCTGATTTCGTACCGCGGCCGGGAGCTTATGCCAAGCGACGTCGCATCATCCGCCAGGCGATCTTGCGGGTTCATAATTGCCTGACGGGAACGCAGTGGCCCGACGACACCCTCATCCTTTCCACGTCCGGCAGGAACGACTTCCGGTGTAAAGGCTTCGACGTGTTTATCGACGCCTTGGTCGACCTGCGCAAACAATCGTTGAAGCGCCCCGTTCTGGCCCTCATCGAAGTTCCATGCTGGGTACGCGAGGCGCGTGCGGACCTGGCGTCACGCCTATGTTCCAATCAGTCGTACACCACCCCCTTGGAAACGCCGATGCTCACCCACTGGCTCAACAATATGGACGACGACCGGATTCTCAACCTGCTCCGTCAGAAAGAACTGAACAACCTGTACGACGATAGGCTGCACGTCCTTTTTATACCGTGCTACCTCGATGGGGCAGACGGAATCTTCAACCACACCTATTACGACATGCTTTTAGGGAGCGACGTCTGCGCATACCCGTCATACTATGAGCCGTGGGGATATACGCCACTCGAATCAACGGCGTTCGGCATTCCCTGCGTGACCACCGACTTGGCAGGGTTCGGCCAATGGGTAAACAGCGAGTTAGGCCACGAAGGAGAGCTGACCGACGGCGTGAAAGTGATACACCGGACAGACCTTAATTATTTTGAGGTAGTGAACGAGGTCAGCCACGCGGTCCGTCAGGCCGCCGTCATGCAGCCTACGGCCATGGCTGACACACGGCGCAATGCAGCCGGTCTGGCGGGTAAGGCACAATGGAAACAGTTTATCCGTTACTACCATGAGGCATACGATTTTGCGCTCCGTAAAGCCGGCTATGCGGAATAAAGCGAATCCTACAAGCCGAGGTTGAAAGCAATTCCGCCGAAGCTGTCCCGATAAAATAAAACAGAACGTAAAAAGTCACATTCCATAATACAGGAAACAAATGAACGTAATGACAAGTAATGCCAATACTCCGAATTGGCGAGTAATCACGGTGAAATCCCGTATTCCCGAGTCGTTGAAAGCGCTCGACGTTTTGGCACACAATCTTTGGTGGAGCTGGAACAATGAGGCCTTCGACCTCTTCCGCAGCCTGGACAAAGAATTGTTCCGCAAGGTGGGACAAAATCCTGTCGAGCTGCTCAACCGTTTGAGCTATGACCGCCTTACCGAACTTTCACACGACGAGCGTCTGATGTCGCGCATAGACGCCGTGTATACCATCTTCAACAACTACTTGGCTGAGAAGCCGGACCAAACCCGTCCCTCCGTCGCATATTTCTGTATGGAATATGGCCTCTCGCATGTGTTGAAGATATACTCCGGCGGCTTAGGCATTTTGGCCGGCGACTACCTGAAAGAGGCTTCCGACAGTAATGTTGACTTATGCGGCGTAGGACTGCTGTACCGCTACGGCTACTTTACGCAGACCCTCTCTATGGACGGCCAGCAGATTGCCAACTACGAAGCCCAGGATTTCGACCGTCTCCCTATCGAACGCCTGCTGGACACGAACGGCAATCAGGTCATCGTAGACGTTCCGTTCCCCAATTATGTGGTTCACGCCTATGTATGGCAAGTCAACGTGGGCCGCATCAAACTCTATCTCCTCGATACGGACAACGACATGAATGCTGAGTTCGACCGCAAAATCACTCATGCTCTGTATGGCGGCGACTGGGAAAACCGTATCAAGCAGGAATACCTTCTGGGCATCGGCGGAATGCTCATGCTCAAAAAACTGGGCATCAAGAAAGACATCTACCACTGTAACGAAGGCCATGCCGCTTTCTGCAACGTGCAGCGTCTGGTGGATTATGTCGAAAGCGGCATGAATTTCGACGAAGCGCTCGAACTCGTACGCGCCTCCTCCCTGTACACGGTACACACACCCGTCCCGGCAGGCCACGATTACTTCGACGAATCGCTTTTCGGCAAATACATGGGCGGATATCCTGCCCGCTTAGGAATCAGCTGGGATGATTTCATCGGTTTGGGCCGTACCAACCCGGAAGATCACGGCGAACGCTTTTGCATGTCCACTTTCCTTTGCCGCACATGCCAGGAGGTGAACGGTGTCAGCAAACTTCACGGTAAAGTAAGCCGGGAAATGTTCAGCGGAATTTGGCCCGGCTACTACCCAGAGGAAAGCCACGTAGGCTATGTGACAAACGGTGTCCACCTTCCGACATGGAGTGCCAAGGAATGGAAAGCACTTTATCATAAATACTTCGACGAAGCGTTCGACCGCGACCAGAGCAATCCCGAAATATGGGCCCGCATCTATGAAGTACCCGATGAAGAGATATGGAACACACGCGTACAGTTGAAAACGAAGTTGGTGGAATACATCCGCGCACGGTTCAGCGAAACATGGCTCAAAAACCAAGGAGACCCGTCCCGCGTCGTTTCGCTGATGGAACGCATCAACCCGAACGCGCTTCTTATCGGTTTCGCACGCCGTTTTGCCACGTATAAGAGAGCACACCTGCTCTTCACAGACCTCGACCGTCTCTCCAAGATAGTCAACAATCCGGACTATCCGGTCCAGTTCCTCTTTGCAGGAAAGGCTCATCCCGCCGACGGCGCAGGACAAGGGCTGATCAAAAAGATCTTCGAAATCTCACAGCGTCCCGAGTTCCTGGGCAAGATCCTGTTCCTCGAAAACTACGACATGCAGCTTGCGCGCCGCCTCGTTTCCGGCGTGGACATCTGGATGAACACCCCGACACGCCCGCTTGAAGCATCAGGGACGTCGGGCGAAAAAGCCCTGATGAATGGACTGGTCAACCTGTCCGTACTCGATGGCTGGTGGTACGAAGGCTACCGCGAAGGCGCCGGATGGGCGCTCACGGAAAAGCGTACTTACCAGAACCAGGAATATCAGGACAAGCTGGACGCATCGACCATCTATTCAATGCTCGAACAGGAAATCATTCCTCTTTTCTACGCACGCAACCGCAAAGGATATAGCGAGAACTGGGTACGGACGATCAAGAATTCCATCGCACAAATCGCTCCGCACTATACGATGAAACGTCAACTCGACGACTATTATGACAAGTTCTATATCCCTGAGGCCAAACGCTTTGCCGAACTCAGCGCAGACGGTGCCGCCAAAGCGGCCGAGCTCTCGCAATGGAAAGAGCGCGTAGCGGCATGCTGGAATGACATCCGCGTCGTATCGTCTGAGCGCACGGAGAATCTGGCAAACGCTTCGCTCGACAGTGGAGCTGAATTCACCGTGACACACGTCATCGACGAGGCAGGCTTGGAAGATGCCTTGGGCGTTGAACTCGTGGTTATCGCTACGGATCACGACCGCGAAACTGTTCATGAAGTCCTCCCGATGAAAATGGTGAAACGTGAAGGCAATCTCTACACCTTCGAATTACGTACAAGCATCGACTATGCCGGCACATTCAAGTTCGCATACCGAATGTTCCCGCGCCATAAACTTCTGGCCCATAGGCAAGATTTCTGCTACGTCCGCTGGTTTATCTGATAAGCCCTCATAAAAGAGAGAGCTCCCACTCCTTATGAATGGGAGCTCTCTCTTTTATATTCCACACAAAGCCACACCTCCTTCACTCCATCTGCGACAAACAATGCCAACCCGTATAAACAACAGGCACTTATGACATCCGTACAATATCAGGCTACCACCGGATGCAAATTCTCCACGAAAAAGAAGAAATGAAACAGCCTCGTGCATAAACCGCACGGCATATTACCGACGCAACAACTGCCCACTTCCCCTTTAAGAACCCGGGAAGTGGACATGTCCCGGACGCGCATCACTCGAAAGGCAAAAGTACGATCACTTCATGGCAACCTCGAACATACATATACAAACAAAAATTGATTGTCTCACGACAACCAATCTTTACTAACCTTAAAATCTAATACCATGAAAAACACTGCAAAGATAGGATTCACCTCACAAGCCCGCAAGCACCTGAGCCTTTTTCTGCCTTTGGTTAATCTTTTTTATTAATCAAGTCGTCAATTTGACATGCAGACCGGACAATTCACCGCGCAAACGAGCTCTTGAAACCACTCACGCAGAGGCTGAAACCACCACGCGAACCTCCCCAACGGAGTCACCACCCGTGCGCACCAAATCCCTGCAAACACGTCCATCCACCCCGAACCGCATTCATGCCTCCACGCCCTCCATGCCTGACAGCAGATCCGCACCGCCTCACACCACGACATCATATCCCCGCAGCAAAACCGTTCTTACAAGGTATTCCCGCGACCGGCTATGCAAAAACCTGTTTCATCTTTGCATGACGTAAATTGATGCTGCTCTCCACCCGCCTTTCCCTATCTTTGTTCCACGAGGACAGGATGCGGCTCGGGCCAGCCGACAGAAAAACAGGTTTTCCTGCGGCTCTCCGCCCGTCTTTTCGTATCTTTGCCTCGTGGAAACAGGATACGGATCGGGCGAACCGTCAAAAAAACAGTTTTTTCCGCGGTCCGTCGCTCACCATTCACTATCTTTGCAAAAATGCTGCAGTTTGCGGCATCATCACCGGAGAACGAAAAACACTTCTTTCATCATCTACAAATATGCCCAAAAGAAATTACGTACAACCACTCACACAAATCTTCGAACTGTATCCGGAGAGGGGCTTCTTGTGCGGGAGCGCTGAAGAGGCACCTGAAATCGGATTTTCTTCTGACACTTCCGTAGGGAGCATCAATGAACAAACCATTTTCAGCAAAAAACAAACACCAGTCAAGACAGGAAAGGGGAACAGCATATGGGATTAGACATACAAAGAACGAACCGCTTGGCTCGCCTGCTCATTTTCTGCATTCTGTTCTGCGCCACGCGCACGGCTCACGCAGGCTACGAGCTCGTCTCCTCGTTGGATGAAATCACCGACAACGAAGAATACATCATTGCGACATCTGGCTCACTGACAGAAGGCTACATGCTCGGAAACGATTATGACAAAGGGAAATACGCTCTCCCCGGGATTCCCTTGGGAACTGACTTAGACGTATCGCAATACGTGCATTGGCGCATCCATGTAAAAACGACAGGAAAGACTGAATTGGTTTGCGAAATATCGACGGACGACAAACAAGCCGGAATCAATTCGAGCGATAAGCTCGTCATGGGGAGCAATCCAGAAAACGCCGAGTGGATTTTAAGCCCCTACAAAAGCGCTTCCATCCCCGGCACTTTCACCTTGGAAAACAAGAAACAGACCAACCGTTATTTGTCTACCAACGACGGCCTTACATGGAAAAGTTACTCGGGCGAGAACGACCACTACTTCTACCTG
>USCX01000063.1 GCA_900553285.1 uncultured Prevotella sp. | reverse complement strand
GAGCAGGAGGCTGAGGATTAGTGTCTTCATGGTTGTTGCGTTTTTTGTTGAGCCGATAAAGGCGTTCGCTTGTTCTCTTTGGGCAGAGGTTGCGGCCTTCCCGGCTGGCAGGGCGTCGGATTTCTTCTAACTGGCCTGGCAGGGCCTTAATCAAGGCGAAAGACGGCGCAAGCCCACCGGTCGAGGTCGCGGACGTGGTCGAAACGGAGGCCCAGGCGCTCGGCTTCGGCGCGGATGAGGGCAGTGTCTTCGACGTAGAAGCCGCTCACGAAGAGGTAAGCCCCGGGGGACATCCGTGCCACATAGTGTTTCATGTCTTCAAGCAGGATGTTGCGGTTGATGTTGGCGATAATGTAGTCGAAGGGGCCTTTCGTGGCCAGTGTGTGGGCGTCGCCCAGTTCGACGTCTATGCCGTCCAGATGGTTCAGGGCGATGTTTTCAAGTGAATTCCTGACACACCATTCGTCGTTGTCGATGGCTGTGACAGCTGTCGCCCCGCACATGCGGGCCAGTATGGCCAGGATGCTCGTGCCGCATCCCATGTCGAGCACGTTTTTGCCTTTCATGTCGTGCGCCAGGATCTCGCTGATCATCTGGCTCGTGGTGGCGTGGTGCCCTGTCCCGAACGACATGCGGGGGTCGATGGTGATGTCATATTCGGCTTTGGGTATGTCCTTATGGAACGTGCAATGGACCACACACCTGCCGTCGACAACGAGCGGGGCGAAGAAGTTCTTTTCCCATACCTCGTTCCAGTCTTTGTCCTCGGCCTCCGTGCAGGTGTACGTCACGTTTACTCCGGGCAGGCTGAATGCTTCGAGTGCCGCCGTGAGCTCCTTTTCGTCATACTTGTTTTGGGCCACGTAGGCTTTGATGGGTTCGGTTTCCACTTCGGGACGCACAAAACTGTCGAAGCCTGCGTCGGCCAGCAGGCCCACCAATACGTCGCCGGCCGTCTCTGAGGCGGGGGATAAGGTGAACGTGAATTCTAAGTATTTCATAGATATGGGGTTATGGGTTTTCTGTGTTCGTGACGACTATTTCAGGAGGCGTCTCCGGGCCATAGCTGCTGCGGATGCGCCATTCCATGGGATAGAGGTTGTTGGCGCGTGTGCCGAGGTGGTTGATGAAACCCAGGGCGTGGCCTTGGTAGGTGACAACGGTGTAACCGCGTTTTGCGGCTGTCGGGACGATGGCTTCGCGACGGAGATAGCTGATGGCTTCGGCGTAGGTCAGTTCGATGCGCGGAAAGGCGTCGGGCCGCAGGGCTGTGCTCAGGGCCAGCGTCGGGGCGGGTTGGAACTTCCGCCCCTTCTCCGAGCCGAGCGTCACGCCTTCGACGAGGGTGCGCACCACGGCGGCGACGTGTTCCATCTCGTCGCCCGTGCAGGCCGGAAGGGCAGACACGCCATTCTCCGTGAGGCGGTAGGTGAAATCGCCCGCGAGCCATTCGCGACAGGCTTTGGGCATGGTGGGCATGGGGCGGCGTGATACGTTTTTGCGCCGCCGGTGAGGGGAAGGGGTGTCTGACGTTTTCCTGAGAAGCGCGATGAAGAAACCTTCGCCTTGGGTGCGATGGGGAAAGAAGTGGCAGACCGGGAGCGAGCTCCCGTCGGTCGCGCCTTGGATGCCCCATGACGGATTGACGGGCAGGGCCACGGGTTCCGCACCCAGTTCGCCGGCTATCCAGCGGACATTGTCCTCGTTTTCGAGGCGGTTGAACGTGCAGGTGCTGTACACGAGATAGCCGCCGGTGCGGAGGGCAGGCCAGACCTCGGCCACGATGTCGCGCTGGCGGGCTGCACAGAGAGCCGGACTGTCGGCTTGCCATTCGCTGACGGCGGCCGGGTCCTTGCGGAACATGCCCTCGCCTGAACAAGGGACGTCGGCGGCTATGATGTCGAAAAAACCGCACATCGGGGCGAACTCCGAGGGGTAGGCCGAGGTGATGCAGACATTCGGATGCCCCCATTTCTGCATGTTTTCGGCCAGTATCGAGGCGCGGGTCCGGATGGGCTCGTTCGTGACGAGCAGACAGTCGTCCGGAAGGAGGGCGCGCCACAACGTGCTCTTTCCGCCCGGTGCGGCACAAAGGTCGAGTACCCGTTGCGGTGTCGTGCCGATGGCCCGGAAGGCTTGTTCGATGAACATCGACGCAGCCTCCTGCACGTAGTACGTTCCGGCGTGCAGAAGGGGGTCGAAGGTGAACGCAGGCCGCGCGTTGAGGTAGTAGCCCGTCGAAGACCATGGCACGCTTCGGGCGTCCGCTGCCGGGCGCACCCCTCTTTTCGGGTTGAGACGCACGCTTACGGGGGCGTCGGTGGCCAGGGCTGCCATCAGTTTTCCGGCCTCGGAGTCCCCCAGCGTTGAGGTCATCTCGTCAATAAAGGCATCTGGCAATTTCATCGTCGTACAATGTGATGTGGACAGACTTCTTGCTGCAAAGGTAATGCAACTCGTCCGTCCTGTCGCCAATCCGGGGCAGTTTTTTCGCGGCATCTGTGTGCCGGCGGGGGGGTCGGGGAATAAGGGAAGGGCGGTGTGTGGGCGCAGTGGTCGCGTTTCGTACCTTTGCAGGACGGCCGGACGGCGGGGCCGCCGGATGTGGTCGCTTCGGCAGGTCCGTGCCATGAATCAACAGGCAGACAACGACAACGGGGGGGAGAGAGACCGTGGAGTCCAAGGCGGTTTCCTGGTCGCGGTTTCCACTGACGGTGGGTGTCGTGTGGGAGCATGATGATTATGGTGCTTGGGGCGGATTGTCGACCGAAGTGACCGGTGTGGCAAACGGTTATTTTATGTTCTCCATGGCTGTGGCGATGAGGCTTGCCGGTGTGTCCCGCATCGCGGGGCGGGTGTGTCCCGTTTTCCTTTCGGTTTCGGGAGGAGCACGCGCGGCGTAGCGTAAGGTCAAAAAGCGGGCAGGCGGAACGGTGTCGGCGATAGGAATTTCCGTCGGCGACCCCGTTCCGCCTGTCACTGCGTCTGTTTTTCCTGTCGTTTTGGTGGTTTTTTCTCAGATTCCGTCCGGCAGGATGACCACCTTAATCCAGTCTTTCAGTCGGACGGGGCCTTTCCCCGCGCCGCCCTGCGAGTCACTTACCATGAGGAGCGTCTGGCGTCCGTCGGCGAGTTTGGCGCCCAAGCACATGCCCTCGTAATTGGCGTAGGTCTGCCGGAAGGGGGTGAGCACGGTCTTGAACGTGAGCAGGAGCTGTTTGAGCATGAATTTATTGGGGTCGAGGCCGGCTAACGCTATGGAACTGTCGATTTGCCAGGACTGCGTGGGATCTACCAGAAAGAGTTTGCAGGTGACCTCCGAGCCCATGTAGCCGTTCGTCACGTTCAGTTCGCGTTCGAGCACCAGCAGGCGGCCGCTGGGCAGTGCCGTGATTTCCGGAACGCCGAGGGCGTAAAACTGTCCGAAGTCTTCACTTCGCCCGCGGTCCATGCGGTATGCGTATTGGGCGACGGGTTGAAGATTGTCGTCGAAGGCTTGCAGGCGGAGCCGGTTCTGCGCCGTCGGGGCGTCAGGGCCGGCCGCGTCCCCGTCGGCTTTGAGCGAACTTTCAGTCGTGGTCCAGAAGCGGTGTGTCACGGGTGAATAGCTCAACGCTTCGAACCCCTTGTTGGGCACAATCTTGTCGCGTCCGAATATGGCAGGCACGTTGAGGCGGCGGCCTTTGGGCTGGCCTTCCATGCTGTATTCGATGATTTCCTGGTCCCCTTCGCCGCTGATGAACACCGTCCCGGTCGTCGGCACGTAGGCAATGCCCTCACAGTCGCGCACGCTCATGCCGGCCGCGTCGACTTTGGGCGTCACGTTGCCTTTCCAGCTTTCCATGTTGATGTCGGTGATTTCGCCGGTCGCCGGATTCTGAATGATGGTGAAGACGAAAAAGCCGTCACTCGGTTCTTTGTCGCTCACAAGTGCGTATTGGCTGTTCCCGATGGGAGTGATGCCGCTGTAATTGGCCGTGCCGATGTCCCATTTCGACATCTTCTCTTGTTTCAGCTCAACGGCCTGTTGGGCCGTGGCCGTGGTGCTGAATGCCATGGCGGCAATGAGGTAAAAAATCGCTTTATGCTTCATGTTCATGAGGGTTGTGTGGATATGGACATGCCTGTCTGGCGTTATTGGCAGATGAGTTTTTGTTCGCCTGTATGGCCTCCGAATTCCGGGGCGTAGCAACTGCGTAGCTCGGCAAGGCCGCAGGAATAGGTGCCGGGGCGGTCGGCCGTAAATTCGTCGGTCAGGGTATGACGCCCGCGGCTCAGGTGGTCGAAATAGTAGCGGGTCGACGCGTCAAGGCTGGCCCGGTAGTAGCCGAGCCCGTCTTTCCACGAGTAACCGGAGAGCGGGTTGGCCGGTTCGAGGCAGGCGGGACGTGTGGATTTGAGGCAGATGTAATCGTAGTCCTGGTCGGCGGTCAGCACAAAACGAGTGCGCAGCCGTTCGCCCGTATGGATGGTCTTTCCGTCGGCCGGAACCCATTTCCCGTTGCGCCAGACTTCGAGCGTACGCTCTATGCCCAGCCCGGCAGCCGAAGAGGTTACGTCAGACGTCGGCATGACGTAACGGGCGTAGACAGCGCCACAGACGAAGCCGCTGTCGGCCGGTTCGACCACGAGCCGGGTGGGGTGTCCGCTGTTCCCGTCGGTCCGGACGGGTATGTTGTAATAACCTAATGGCGAAGCCGGATCGCCGGAAGTGGGTGTCACGTCGATTTTTCGGCCGTCGGCGGTTTCAAGATACACCGGGGGCAGGTCTGACGAGGCATGAAGATTAAGGCGGCTGCTGCTGAAAGGCGACTGGCAGAAGAGGCCATAAACAGCGTCGGCGGCCTGGCGTGGGTCGCCCCAATAGTTGGCGTGACGTGACAGGGTGATCCATTTCCGTATGCCGTCGATGTAACGCCGCGACGCTGACGGCGCCGTGCGTAGGGCTGCTTCGAGATAAGCGACCAGTGCGCTGAGCGTGTTCTCGTTCGTGACACGGGGCCGGACGAGTGGCATGGCGGTTGTCGTCGCGGTTTCAAAGGTCCAGCATCCGCCGGGTTGTGCGACAAGGTGTTCTTCGAGGCTTTCGAGTCGTTCCTTGGCCGCTTCCGATTGGCCGAGCAGGCTCAGTGCAGAGGCTGTCAGGGCCTTGTCCGTGAGCGTTGCTCCCGTGCCGGGCCGGCTGAGTAGCTTTTTCAGGTAGTCGGCGTTGTCAGCCTCGACGCCGGTGAACTGCCGCCCGGTGAGGGCATTGACATAGAGGTAGCGGATGGCGAAGCTGGACAGGACGGGCGATTTCTGTTCGCGCAGGTTGTGAACTTCCTGGGCCGCCCGGCGGTCGAGATAACGGCATGCACGGTCAAGCAGGGCTGCGGCGCGGTCGTCGCCCGCAAGACTTTGCAGGCGGGCCAGCATCATGGCTACGTCCAACGTCGCCGGGGACGAGCCCGACATGCCTTTGAACCACGACCACGAACCGTCGGCGTTTTGCAGCATGCCGAGACGGTCGAGTGCACTGTAACGGGCGGGTGCCACGCGGGCCGGATCGAGCAGGTCTGCCAAGCGGCGGCGATTCTCTTTCTCTTCGTTCGAGGCGTTGAGCCAGGGCGTCTCTTCCACGGCAAGCTGTTTCAGGTCGGCGTTGCGTTCGAGCGGATTTTCCGTGGCGGCTGTCAGCGTGTCGGCATCGCGCCACTGGCGGAACGCCTTGCTGACGTCGGGGTTGGCATTGGCCACGTTCTGCCCGAGCGTCAGGGCGTAGTATGCGGCGGCCAGCGAGAAGGCGTCGTGGTTCAGCGGGTCGACGAGGGCGGGCAGGGTGGCCATGGCTGCCCATTCGGGATGTGTTGTCACTTCGACGTTCACCGTGTGGTTCAGCGGTTGGATGTCTTTGCCGGACGACAAGGGGGAAAGATCGATGACCGTTCGTCGGGAACCTTCGGTAGTGAAGGGTATGCTGCTGACTGTCATTGACTGGTCGGAAAGTACGGGGAGATAGTGTTCTTCGCCGTCACTGAACGTGGGGCCTTCCGCCACGATACGGCAGATGAGCAGTTCGTGTTGACCCGTCACGCGGAAGTCGAAAAGAAGATTTTGCTGGGCGTCAGCCTCTACCTTGAAAGGGCGCTCGATGCATACGAGTGTCTGGTCCGTGGCCGGGTCCGTAAGGGTGAGGCGCGCTTTTCCGCCGACCGTAGACGGACTGAGATTGCGCAAGGTGACGGGCAGGGTCATGGCGTCGCCGTTGCGGATGAAACGCGGAAGGTTGGGCCTGACTGTGAACTCTTTCGTGGCGACCACTGTCGTGTCGAGACGCCCCATCTCCATGCCTGTGGTGTGGGCCACGGCGGTGAAGTTCCAGCCCGTGGTGCTCTCGGGCAGGGTGAAGCTGAGGGTGGCCACACCGTCGGTGTCCGTGCGGAGGGCCGGGGCGAAGAACGCCGTTTCGGCAAAGTCTGTCCGCATCGTGGCGGAGCTGTGGTCGGCGCCCTCGCTGTCGGGCCAGTCTGTCGCTGCGCCTGCCGCTTCTGTCGCAGCGGCGGATTGGACTGTCGCAGTGACTGATTTGTCCATCCGGAGCATGATGCGGTTGGAGGAGGCCTGACTCTCATCGCTGGTGGCCACGCGGGCCTCGGCGAGCATCAGACCGTTCTTTTTCACGTGGCCACTGCGCAAGTCGGACACGTGGGGAGCGCCGTAAAGGGCCGGATCGAAATGGTCGAAGTCGAGCGCGCTGGTTTTACGTAGCCGGACGGGGGGCATGAGGTAGAGCTGGCGTTGCCCGTTGTGCTGCATCATCCATCGGACGTTCGGGAAGGAGCGGACGAACGTCAGGGTGCTTTGCCAGTTGAGCGGGGCAAAACGTTCGAGCGAGGCATCGTAGAGCGTGGCCGTCAGGACGGCTGAGGCTGCCCGGCCGTCGGGGTGTGTCACCCGCAGACGCCATTCTTCACTCTGGCCCGGGCGGAGGCGGCTGCGGAACGACGTCCAATGCAGGCGGAGCGATTTCTCTGGTTGAGGCTTTTCGAGCCTGAACGATTGCGTATGGAGGTAGCACGCTTTGGCGAAGGCGAGCGCTACGGTCATGCCGTCGCCCATTTCCGGTCGGTACGTATAGTCGAGGCGAAGTACGTTCGAGGTGGGACGGAGAAGGCGGACGCTTGTTTCCCGTTGCCCTCCGGTTTCGGCCACATAGACGTAGGCCGTGTCCGGCAGGCTGACGAAAAGGCTCAGGCTGTCTCCGCGTCCGTTGCGCGTTTCGACGAAGAGCGGCGGCGTTCCGGCAGGCAGGCGGGTGGCTGCATCGGTGAAGAGAACGACCGTCGTTGTGTCGGCAAGGGCCGGCTCTTGTGTTCCTGCGATGCGGCTGACGATGCGGTAGGGGCCGGCCGGCAATGAAGCCAGCGGCGACGGCCGG
>USCX01000062.1 GCA_900553285.1 uncultured Prevotella sp. | reverse complement strand
GTGGGCCGAGAGGGCGTTCATTTCGAAGGGCACCTCCATTTGGTCGAGCAGGGCGGCCGCCTTTTCCATGACGGGGAGGTCGGACGTGCTGCCCATGATGATACTTACTAACGGTGTCATAAGAATTCGTGTTTATGCGTAATGTGGATGGGTCTAACCGATAAGGATGCAGGCAAAGCCGCAGACGAAGCCTACGAGCGTGCTGACCCCGATTTGCGTCAGGGTGTGCTGGCGCAGGATGAGCCGGCTCGTGCCTACCGCTCCGGCCAGGATGACAGTCAGGCAGAGCCAGCCCGTCGGGTCGAACAGAAAGAGCTGGGAGTAGGCGAGCAGTGCGCCCACCACGGCGCCCGAGGCGGCGGCGTGGGTGCTCATTTTAATTACGCTGTTGAGCAGCGCGCAGACCACCTGGACCGCCAGTGCACCCACGATGATGCCTTGAAGGAACCGGGTGTGCAGGCTGTAAAGGATGTACAGCAGAAGGGCGTAGCAGGCTATCGAGAGGATGTAGGGGACAAAGCGGCGTTCACGTCGGCTGAGCTGATGGCGCGTCCAGCCCTTCACGCGGCGATAGCAGAAGATGGCGAGCCGCGGGAGGACGACGGTGAACACGTAGACCAGCGCGAGAAGGAAAAGTTTGTAGAAGAGCGGCAACATGCTCAGGTAGCTGAACATGAAGAGCACAATGAGCGCAATCACCGGCAGGTAGAACGGCGAAAAGAGCATGGAGATAACCTGCGCTGTGAGTACGAGGTATTTATCTTTCATTGTCCTGGAAAAACGGGTGTTAGTTATGATTGTCAGCGGCGGAGTCGTGCTACGGGCAGGCCGAGTTGTTCGCGATATTTGGCCACTGTGCGGCGGGCCACGGGCAGGCCTTTTTCGGCTAACATGGCTGAGAGGGTCTCGTCGGTCAGCGGGTGGCGCTTGTCTTCGTGCTCAATCATTTCGCGGATGAGCAGTTTGATTTTCCGGGTGGAGTGTTCTTCGCCTTCCGTGTCGGTGACCACGTTCGAGAAGAAGAATTTGAGCGGATAGACGCCGAAGTCGGTCTGTACGTACTTGCTCCCTGTGACGCGTGAGACGGTCGAGATGTCCACGTTCGCCCTTTCGGCCACGTCTTTCAGTATCATCGGGCGCAACTGCGACTCGTCGCCGTCTTCAAAGAAGGGTCGTTGAAGGTCGACGATGACCTGCATGACGCTCATCAGCGTGCGCTGGCGTTGGTGGAGCGCTTCGATGAAGTTCTGGGCGGACTCCACCTTCTTACGGGCGTAGAGGTAGGCATCGCGCTGTTGGCGGCTGAGATGCTGGCGGTTGCTGTCGTATTCTTTGATGGAATCGCGGAACGCCCGGCTGACGTGAAGTTCGGGTATGTGGCCGTTGTTGAGATGCACGACGGGCTCACCGTCCTCTTCCGTCACGACGAAGTCCGGGACGACGGGTGCCGCCCCGCTTCCTTCGTTCTCGGTCAGGGCGTTTCCGGGGCGTGGATTGAGGCGCAAAAGCTCTGCCTTGACGTGGGCAAAGCGTTTTTCGTCGATGCCGAGCTTGCGGCAGAGCGTTTCCCAGTGCTTGTGGATGAACTCGTCGAAGTATTTGTCAATTACGGTGAGGGCTTCTTTTTTATAGGGAGAGCGGAAATCGGGATCGGCCAGCTGGATGTGCAGGCATTCTTGGAGCGAGCGGGCCCCGATGCCCCGCGGTTCGAACGTCTGGAGCACACCGACAAGGCGGTCGAGCTCTTCGGCAGAGGTTTCGAGACCGTGGTAGATGGCCAGTTCGTCGGCAATCGAGGCCGTGTCCTTGCGGAGCAGTCCGTCGTCGTCGAGCGAGCCGATGAGATATTCCATCAGTTCGACCTCGCGGTCGGTCAGGTCGTGTTCGCTTATCTGGTCGCGCAGACGTTCGTAGAACGACGTGCTGTTGCCGAAGGGAATTTCGCGTTGTTCGCGCTCGGCGTCGGCACGGGCCAGCAGATAGTCGGGCACGTCGTCGCTTGTGAGGTAGTCTCCGAGGGCGTCGGCCGTTTCGGGCGCAGTGCCGGTGTAGTCGTCGGCATCGCCGGTTTCGGCGTCTCCGGTCGCGGCGGTCTCTTCGGCGTCGACGTCGCTGTTTTCTTCCAGGGCGGCGTTTTCGAGCAGTTCGTTCTCTACGCGTTCTTCCAGTTCCGTCACGGGCAGTTCGAGCAGTCGGACGACTTGTAGCTGCTGTGGCGTCAACGTTTGCGTCTGCGTAAGTTGTTGTGAATGAACAAGTTTTTGCGCCATGGCTTTTTCTTTCTTCGTTCTCCGGACAAAAATACGAAAAAAACGGGTGAACGTTTGGCGGCGGCCGCGCCTTTTTTTCGCGGCGGGCTTGCGTGGGCGTCGGTCCGGCTGTCTGTTTTTTCCCCGATTTTGTCCGCCTTGTCGGAAAGGGCGGGGTGGAAGCGAGCCGGGGAGGTTGAAAATTTGCGTAGCCCCGCGCCGGATGTCATGCAGGGCGTCAGGAAAAACGGTCAGGCTGACAGGGTTTTCTATCGCCCTGACAGGAAGAACGGTCAGGGCGACAGGAACGGCAGGATGGCCGACGTCAGCGGCGGTGTTTCTCTTTTCGGAAAAAAGTCCTACCTTTGCCCACATTAAAGTAGCTATGGAACGAACATGAGTATAACATCTCTCATACGTCCTTTCTTTCTGTCGCGTGCGGAGCGGGTGCGCCGTTTCGCCGTGGAGGCCGAGAAGATCCAGTCGGGTGTGCTCGAACGTTTGTTGGAGCGGGCGGCACAGACGGAGTGGGGACTGTGCTACGAATACGGGCGAATGGCAAACTATGAGCAGTTTGCTGAAAACGTGCCGCTTTCGACCTACGAGGAGTTGAAAGGCTATATCGACCGGATGCGCCATGGCGAGAGCGACGTGCTCTGGCCGGGCCGCGTGAAGTGGTATGCCAAATCTTCGGGCACGACAAACGACAAAAGCAAGTTCATTCCCGTCAGTTTCGACGGTCTGCATGATACGCATTATGCCGGGGGGACCGACACGGTGGCCCTCTATCTGGCCAATCATCCCGAAAGCCGCCTCTTCGACGGCCGGGCCCTTATACTCGGCGGCAGCCATGCGCCGAATTACAACCTGCCCCACAGCCTCGTGGGCGACCTGAGCGCCATCCTTATCGAGAACATCAACCCCCTCGTCAACATAGTGCGCGTGCCCAGCAAGCGGACGGCGCTGCTGGCCGATTTCGAGGAAAAGCGCGACCGGATTGCCCGCGAAACCGTCGGACGGAACGTCACCAACCTGAGCGGCGTGCCCTCGTGGATGCTTTCCGTGCTCCACCGGGTGCTCGAAGTGTCGGGCAAGGACAGCATCGCTGAGGTCTGGCCGCATCTTGAAGTGTTTTTCCACGGCGGCGTGTCGTTTGCGCCCTATCGTGAAGAATACCGTCGCCTTATCCCTTCGGCCGGTATGCACTATATGGAGACGTATAACGCCAGTGAGGGTTTCTTCGGGCTTCAAAACGATCCCGCCGACCCCGCCATGCTGCTCATGCTCGACTATGGCGTTTTCTACGAGTTCATCCCCCTCGACGAGCTCGACAAGCCCAAACCGCAGGCTGTCCCCCTGTGGGGCGTGGAGGCTGGCCGCAATTACGCCATGGTCATCTCGACATCGTGCGGGCTGTGGCGCTACATGATAGGCGATACCGTCCGTTTCACTTCCGTCAGTCCTTATAAATTCGTCATCAGCGGCCGGACCAGGAGTTTCATCAATGCTTTTGGCGAGGAGCTTATCGTCGACAACGCCGAGCAGGCCCTGGCCGCCGTGTGCAGCGAGACGGGGGCCGAAGTGGAGGAATACACCGCCGCGCCGGTCTTTATGGATGAGCAGGGAAAGTGCCGCCACCAATGGGTGATAGAGTTCCGCAAGACGCCCTCTTCGCTCAGCGATTTCGCCCGCTTGCTCGACCAAAAGCTCCAAGCTGTCAATTCAGACTACGAGGCGAAACGCTTTAAGGACATTACGCTCCAACAGCTCGAAATCGTGCCCGGCCGCCGTGGCGTGTTCAACGACTGGCTGCGCAGCCGGGGCAAACTCGGCGGCCAGCACAAAGTGCCGCGGCTCAGCAATACACGTGAAATCATCGACCAAGTTTTAGCCCTGAACCACACCGTTTGATGAAACAGTTGCTCTATATCGTTTTCCTGGCCCTGCTGGCCATGGCCTGTGCCAACCCGGGCAGCGGTCCCGACGGAGGTCCTTACGATGAGGAGCCGCCTTACGTCGTGGGCACGACGCCGGCTCAAGGCGACAGCGGCGTGACCGGAAAACGCATCACCCTGCAATTCAACGAATTCATTAAGCTGGAAAACGCCAGCGAAAAGGTCATTGTTTCGCCGCCTCAGATAGAAGTGCCTGACATACGGGCATCGGGCAAGCGCATTACGGTGGTGCTCAATGACACCTTGAAGAAGAATACGACCTATACGGTCGATTTTTCAGATGCCATCGAGGACAACAACGAAGGCAACCCGATGGGGAACTATACCTTCTACTTTTCGACCGGTCACACCGTCGATACGCTCGAAGTCGCCGGCCATGTCCTTGCGGCCGAAGACCTCGAACCCGTGAAGGGCATCCTTGTGGGCCTGCACAGCGATACGACCGACTCGGCTTTCCGTACGCGGCCCTTTGACCGCGTGGCGCGAACCGACGGCAGTGGCTACTTCTCAGTGAAGGGCGTCGCCCCGGGCCGTTACCGTATTTATGCCTTGCAGGACGGCGACGGCGATTTCCGTTTCACCCAGAAGAGCGAGCGGATTGCTGTCGGAAAGGAGACCATCGTTCCCTCGTTTTTCCCGGACATCCGCCATGACACGCTGTGGCGCGATACGGTTCATTATGACACCATTGTGGAGCGCCATTACACCCATTTCACGCCCGATGACGTCGTACTGCGCGCCTTCACGGAGAAGAATTCCGTCCGTCATCTGCTGAAAACCGAATTCCCGGTGCCGGAGCAGTTCTCCATCTTCTTCACAGCGCCCTCGGCGCACGTTCCGGAAGTGCGGGGACTGAACTTCGACGCCTCGGCGTTGCTTCCGCGCCTCTCGCCGGGCAATGACACGCTGACTTATTGGGTGACAGACACGCTGTTACTGCGGCAGGACACCTTGCGGTTGTCCTTGACTTATGAGGAAACGAACGACTCGACCCAAGAACTCTTTTTGCGTACCGACACGCTGGATTTGTCGCCCAAGCTGACGTGGTCCAAACGGGACAAGCAGCGTCAGGAAGAGATAAAGGAGTGGGAGAAGAGGCGTGAGAAGGCTTTGAAAAACGACCGGACGTTCAACGAAGAGCGGCCGACGACATGGCTGAAACTCACCGTCCGTTCCGATCGGCCGATAGCGCCGGACCAGAATCCTGTCATGACGATAGAGGAGCCGCTCACCCGGTTCGACACCTCGGGCGTCCACTTGAAGCGGATTGTCGACAGCGTGGAAGTGGATGCCCCCTACCTTCTCGAAAAACTGCCGGGCCGGCAGTTTGCTTTCCGGGTCATAGGAGAATGGCGGCCGGAGCAGGAGTATGTTCTGTCTGTCGACTCCGCCTCTATGACCAGCGTGTTCGGACATGTCAACAAGCGGTTGGTATACAAGTTCGGCATCGGTTCGAACAACGATTACGGCGCCTTCTTTGTCAATTTGCAGGGACTGGCAGGCGATACGACGGCTATTGTCGAACTTCTCAACGAGCGCGGAAAGGCCGTGCGCAGTTGTCGGGCTCCTCAGGGCCGGGCCGATTTCTTCTATCTCCGTCCGGGTAACTATTACCTCCGTATGTGGCTTGACCGCAACGGCGACGGGCAATGGACAACGGGCGATTATGAAACCCGGCAGGAACCGGAAGAAGTCTTCTACAACCCTACGGCCTTCAACGTCCGTGCGCGGTGGGATATCGAGCAGGACTGGAATTTCAGGGAGCTGCCTCTGGAAAAGCAAAAGCCTGCCGCCCTCATCAAGCAGAAGGCTGATGCGAAGAAAACAGTGAAAAACAGGAACGCTGAGCGCTTGCGCCAACTTGGCCGGCAGCCATGACGCTGAGACGGTCGGCGTACACATTAATAATATATAGCGATGAAAAAACTGGTGGCCTTATGTATAGCCCTAATGGCCTTTATGGGGGGCGTGCGGCCGGCTTCTGCGCAATGCTCCTCGCCGAACAACGCGTTCAAGAGCGGCGAAACGCTGATGTACGACCTGTATTTCAATTGGAAGTTCGTTTGGGTGAAAGTCGGCTCGGCGTCGATGAACATCACCTCTTCGGTCTATAAGGGAGAGCCCGCGTTTCGGGCGCATCTCATTACGCGCGGGTCGAAGCAGGCCGACAAATTTTTTGTCATGCGCGACACCCTGCAATGCTACACGACACGCGACCTCGTTCCGCTTTACTACAAGAAATGCGCCCTCGAAGGGAAGAGTTACCGTCGCGACGAGGTGTGGTATTCCTACGCTCCGGGGAAAGTCACGACCAGGATGCGGCACCAGCGGAACGACCTCGAACCGGAATGGAACACTTTCTCGTCGAAGTATTGCGCTTACGACATGCTCAGTATGCTTCTCCGTGCCCGCTCGTTCGACCCCAGCAACTACAAGGTCGGGCACAGGATAACTTTCCTCATGGCCGACGGGCGCAAGAGCGAATGGCAGAGCATCATTTACCGCGGCAAGGAAAACTTCACCGTCGAGAACACGGGCACCACCTACCGCTGCCTGGTCTTCTCCTTTGTGGAGAAAGAGAACGGCAAAGAGGAAGAAGTCGTGACGTTTTATGTCACGGACGACGACAACCACATTCCAGTCCGGCTCGACATGTATCTGAATTTCGGCTCTGCCAAGGCTTTCCTTATCGGCGCCCGAGGATTGCGCAATCCCCAGAAGGCAAAACTGAAATAACGTGAAAAAGAACCAAGCCGTTGCCGGCCGCGCCCTCCGCATCGTGGCCGACGACAAGATACCTTTTCTGCGCGGGCAGGCAGAGCGCCTGGGCGAGACGTACTATTTGCCGGGAGCCGCCATCTCTCCCTCAGACGTGGCCGATGCCGATGTGCTCATCGTCCGCACCCGTACCCGTTGCGACCGGGCGCTGCTCGAGGGAAGCCGCGTGCAGTTCATCGCCACGGCCACCATCGGTTTCGACCATATCGATACGGAATATCTGGCCGAGAGGGGCATAGCGTGGAGCAACTGCCCGGGCTGCAATGCTTCTTCTGTCGGGCAATATGTGGCCACGTCGTTGTTGCGGCTGGCCCAGGCGGGCTATTTCCGCCTCGGCGACTGCTGTGTCGGCATCGTCGGCGTGGGCCATGTGGGGACGGCCGTCGACCGCGCGGTCAGGGCGTTGGGCTGCCGCGTGCTTCTTTGCGACCCTCCCCGTGCGGCGGTCGAGGGTGCCGGCGGGTTTT
>USCX01000061.1 GCA_900553285.1 uncultured Prevotella sp. | reverse complement strand
GGGAAAGAGTGGGACAACCGAAGCGATTCCTATTACCTAAAACATTACGTTGGCAAAAATACTTGTTTCTATGGAAGAAGTGCTTCACGTTATTACGGTTGGGTCTACCTTAATTACGGTTTTGCACGTAGGGAAGTTTAGCGAAAAAAGAAAGGGGACTGCTCCTACGAAAGCAGACCCCTTTCTTTTTTAAGTTTTAATCGTTGGAACGTGTTCTCGTAAAATGACGCTAAGGGACGATGACTTTCTTATGGCCTACGATGTAAAGCCCTTTCATCGCAGGGATGCTTTTTTCGGAATTTACGGTTTCGTTGAAGAAGAGTCGGCCTGCCGTATCATGTATTGTGATGGGAGTCGGAATGTCACACGAGACGTGGATGAAACCTTTCGACGCAGATACGTGAAACTGGGGCTCTTCGTTGTTGAGGTTAATGATACCTACGGTTTCGTTGTTCTTTTGGTAGACGCGTACCCAGTCGAAACGTGTTTCGTATACGTGTGTCGTATCTGCGTTGGCAGCCCACGACCCGTTGCCAACAGATTGGTTCAGGATAATGTAGAACGCTTTGTCAAAAGGCCATTGCCCATTATTCAGAGCGTTTGCGTTACTTGACTTCTTATAGGTGAATACCTGTTTGCCGTCAACGTACCAGCGCATGCTGTTAGCGTCCCATTCGAGGCCATAAGTGTGATAACGATCCATCGATACATTTTCGTTTCCAGAGGAAGCCGGGTCGTTAGTGTGTTTCAAGTCATAAGTCCAATTAGAATGAACGGTGTGGTAAGCCTTGTTTTCCGAGTCGATTTGTTCCCAGATGTCAATCTCTCCGCAGTCAGGCCAGCCGTCGGCTTGATTCGTGGGCATCATCCAGAAGGCGGGGAAGTTTCCGGAGTGAGGATTGGTCAGAATCCGGGCTTCGATCTTTCCGTAGAGGAAGTCATATTTCCCAGAGGACTGAATGCCGCCTGTTATCATCGCTACAGGGTCCTTACTTCTGTCGAGATTGGGAATGGCGCGTGCCACGAGTTTACCGTCTTCGATGTAGATGACGGCCGTGCTGTCAGAAAGCCAGCGATTCCATGTAGAACTCTGGCGCTGACAGCGTACCCATTTGTCTGCGTCGGGTTGTGTGCCGTCTTCTCCGTTAAACTCATCGTTGAAAACGAGCGTATATTCGGCCGTTTCTCCACGTTTGTAGTTAACAGTGATGAGAAGGTCGCCGTTGACGCTATCCGCAGGAATGGTGTACGTTTCTGCCGGTACGCTGAACTTACCCCATTGTTTGTTTCCATGTATGTATTGAGGACCATCGAAGTTGTAGCCGTGTTGAATGACCATGTTTTCGGCGACGAAGCCTTTTGCGGCAGGAGTCGGAACAACGGTCAGCTCTGTAAACAAGGGTAGTTTGAGAGGTAGGCCGGTATAGTTTTCACCGTTTACGCTCCCATTCTCGGTCTGTACTTCGAGTGTTTGTGTCGGTTGGTGTACATTGAGGAGAAAGTCGATGATGTAGCCCCCGTTCTTGTTGATTTGGTTTCCTGCGCCTTCTTCCCATTGTCCCGCAGGGTCTATGTTGTTCCAGTCCACTTTGAAACGGGCACGATATACACCGGCAGGGAGGGAGGCCGGCAGGGTAAAAGCCGGCGAACTCCCTACGCTGACACTACCAGCTTGTCCTGAAATCGTTTCACCGAGGCTGTTCTTACCGTCGAAATAGGTGTAGGAAACCAGTTCGCCGGAGGGCGTAGGTGTGCCGTCGGCATTGAGGCTGTTGCTGAATTGTCCGTCTTGGTTGAGGTCGATGTAAAGGTAGTTGTGCATGGCGCGTCCCGTATAGTCGACGGTCGTGTTAACCACGTCGCCCGGTACGAGTGAGACTTCAACATCCGTCATGTCGCGGTAGACGGTGTTGTCTCCTTCGGTGTCGAGCGTAAGGGTGCTTTCCCCTCCTTGTGTTCCTTGCAGGGTGAAGCTGTTCAGCTTGCGGTCGGTGCGTGTGATGGTGAGGCTTTTGTCGAAATTAAGGGCATAATCTTCTCCCTCCTCAGGCGTATTGCCCGATATTTCTACAAAAAGGCCTTCAATTTGCACGTCGGCAGTCATGATTTCTGCGGGGATGGTGAACTTATTGTCGCGGAAGAGGTAAGCCGGATAGACGACATCTACGTATTGAGGCGTTCCATGTACAAGGCTATCGCCTGAAAGATTATAGCCGTAGCGGACTCTTATACCTTCATACGTGAACCCTTTTTCCGGATCCATCTTGACGGTAAGCGGTTCGCCGAATGGTGCTTCGTAATTGTTGAGTGTGCCGCCGTCCTCGGTGAGCACATCTCCATTGCGTTGAGCGTTTGTGACATGACAGACGTCGCCGTGTATGTTCAGACGGGTATCAACAATGATGCCGCCGTCGCTTACGATGGTGGGTGAGCCGCCCGGGTCGACATTGCCCCAGTCGAGTTTGAAGCGTAAGCGGTAGTAGCCATTCGGCAGGTCGGACGGGACGGTGAACTGCGGCGGGTTGAGCACGTTGCGAGCGCCTCCTGTGACCCGTGTACCGTCGCTGAGATACCCCTCGGTGTTGGTCACCGTCTCCACATAAGAATAGCTCATGATGTCACTTCCTTCGGGGATGGTGTAGTCCTCGTTGAGCTCATGGCTGAATTTCCCGTCGTTGCCCCGGTCGAGATAGACAAAACCATTCATCCAATTGTTGTTATACTTGAAGCCGGGCATGAGGGTTTCACCGGCCTTGGCCGTGAAACTCTTGTCCAGCTGTGTGAGGTAGAGTGGTTTAGGGGATGGTAACGTCCATTCGAGACTTTGGTTTCCGTCTTTTGAACCGTTTAATGATACGCCGGTAAGATTTCGGTCGGTACGGCTGACGGTAGTACCTTCGTCATAATTGATGACATAGTCGCCACGGCGGAAGCGGGGGGTGGAATCATCGTTTACCTCAATCTCGTCGATATATACGGCGTAGTCATCTTTCAGATTGTGTGGAGACTCGCAGTCCGGCACCACGACAAGGCTGTAAATGTCGATGCCGCCGGCTCCCTTGATGGGGAAAACGGCGTCACACCAGGCTCCGGGAGTGACGGTCTGCGAGGAAAGAGCCCAAAATTGCTCAGTCTCGGGCGATTGGCCTGCTCTTTCATGGCGTTTTCCCAGTCCGATAAGCATTACCCGGCCTTCTGTAGGCTTGTGGATGAGGACGTGCACGTATTTTGTCGTTTTCGTCAACTCAAAGGTTGTGTTAAGATCGATACGGGCCCCGTAGAGATTGCTTCCGTAGCGTGAACGTTGGAATCCGAGGATATGCCCTGTGGCGTTGGGGGACATTTCGAGGTCTTCATCTACCTGGTTGAGATGATTGCTGACCACGGCTACGTTTCCTTTTAATTGGCCCGTACGGAAGGGTGACTCCTCCCAAGAGTCGTATGTACCGACGGCTTTGTAGTCGGTTGTTTCGAATGTGATTTCCTGAGCGGCGGCGGTCAGAGGGAGCGCCAGGGCCGCCCAGAGGATATGTTTCTTGATATTCATTGTGGCAGGATGAGGTTTAATAAACGGAAAGGGTGTGGAGCAGAGGACAGGCCTTGCTGTCTTCGATAGTGATGCAAATGCCTTTGACATCATATCCCGTGCCGTGTTCGGAGGTCGAACCGTTCAAGGGGATAATACGCTTGTAACCGATGGTTGTGGTTGGGATGTTGCCGCCTCGTTGGGTCCATCCGCTTGTGCCGTCTTCGCTGGTCTCGATTTTGAAACTCTTGACGCGTTGTCCGAGTTTGATGTATTCTTGCAGCGATACGTAGTGTACATTCTGCGGCGTGTCCCAAGTGAGGGTGATGGTTGCCTGTGTGGTGCCGTCGTTTGTGGCCCAATAAGTGTCTTTGTCACCGTCGGTAAGGTTGGTCGCCGCATAATTGCGGGAAGTGCCTGCCGTTCGTGTTTCGCTCACCTCGATTTTTGCTGTGCGGGCCAAGTCGTTGCCCAGCCGCTCTCTCAGCATCTCGCCCAGTTGTGAAAGTACATTTACGGTGGCTGTCGGGAGCACGCCGGCCTTGTTGGGAGGCATGTTGAGGATGAGTGTGGCGTTTCGGCCTACGGTTTCAAGATACATCTGGAAAAGGCGCTGGGGCGTTTTCACCGTTTCGCCATCATGGTAAAACCAACCCGCGCTTGTGCCTTTGGCGTCACTTTCTCCGGGCAACCAGAACCATCCGTTTTCTGAACCGTACATACCGTTGCCCTCAGGGGCTGTACCGCGGTTTTCGGTCGACCAGTTTGTTTCGCCGGCCCAACCGGCTTCGTTGCCGATCCACCGGGCCTCACCGCCGACGCCCCAGAGCACACAGTCCGGGCAGACCTTGTGGACCGAATCGCGCAGATTGGGCACGTCGTAATAGGTCGATTGGTCGACGCTGATGGTCGTGTTCTGACCTCCGTAATATCCGCTTCCGCCGTTCGCGCCGTCAAACCACATTTCAAATTGGTCTTTCCCGTACTTGGCCAATTCTGCGCATTGGCGGAGAAATACTTCGCTTACGTATTTGTCTGTACCGTACAGGGCGCTGTTGCGGTCCCATGGTGACACATAGAAGCCGTACTTCATGTCCAGCTCTTTGGCTGCTGCGGCGAAATCGCGCGGGATGTTTGTTTGTTGCGCGTAGGCGTTTGAGCTTTTCGTGACGTTGTGTGTCGTCGTTTCCGTCGGCCAAAGGCAAAATCCGTCGTGGTGCTTGACTACGGCGATTCCGCCTTTCATGCCTGCTGCTTTGACGGCTTCAAGCCATTGGCGGGGATTGGGGGCTTGTGTGGGCGCGAACATGTTTTCATCTTCGTCGCCATTTCCCCATTCCTTGCCCGTATATGTGTTCATTCCGTAGTGAAAGAAGGCATAGAATTCGGTTTCTTGCCATTTCAACTGGCGGGGATGCGGAACCGGGTGAACGGGGGCCGGTTCGTTGTCCGGATTGGGCAGAGCCTGTTGCTGTAACTCGAATTCACTCCCCTCCGCTTGTTGGGCCCAGCCGTTCAGCGAAGAAGCTGCCAGGCAGAGCGCAAAAAGCGTAAGCGTTTGTTTTTTCATAAGCATGAGTTTGTTATGTGATAGAGGTAGAAAAGTTGTTTGCGCGTCAAATATACAAATTTATATTAATAAAGCCCTGGTGAAAGGCTGTTTCGTGTAGAGAATTAAGAGGAAAATTGCAGATTATGTCTTTTCTGCGAGAAGGAGGAGAAAGTACATCTCCGGTTTTGTTCACCATGCGGGCGGTGGCATCAGGCGTCTGTGTCCTCGTGTGGATGTAGTGTTAAATTATCTTGTGACTTGATGCCCCACGTGAAAATCGGCTATATTTGCTTTCATAAGGTTCGGCAAAGTGAAGGTCAAGGTACCTATGTGGAAAATCAGGGAATGTGAAACGATGAACGTGCTTCAAACAAGTATTTATCCGTCTCCATGCGGCCCTTTGTGGCTTGGTTCATACGAAGGGAAGTTGTGCCTTTGTGATTGGGCGAACGGACGCCGTCGCGATGATATTGATCGTCGTTTACAGCACGGTTTGCATGTAAGATATGAGAAGGGTGAGACCGATGTTATTCGTGAGGCGGCCCGGCAACTTGACGATTATTTTCAAGGACGTCGTCTGTCTTTCAGCGTGCCGCTCCTTCTTGTCGGGACAGATTTCCAGAAAGCGGTGTGGCAAAGTCTGTCAGCTATTCCTTATGGCCAGACGGTTTCGTATGCGGAAGTCGCCCGACGGATTGGAAGTCCGAGGGCAATACGGGCGGTGGCCAATGCGAATGGGGTGAATGCGCTTTCCCTGTTTCTCCCCTGTCATCGGGTCGTCGGGAGTGACGGCGCGCTTACCGGTTATGGCGGCGGGGTAGACGTTAAGAAGTTTCTTTTGGATTTGGAGTGCCGTGTGGAGACGTCGCGGGGCTGAACGGAGCGTGCGTATGGATGCTGAAATGCGGGCTTGGACTGTTCGAGGAAAAGAGGCGGCCTTCTGAATAGAGCAGGGGGTACGCCGCGAGGCTGGCCGGGAGCGAGGACAGGATGAAGGAGTGAATGTTTCTTGGCGGAAGGCGGTGGAGAACCGACGGCTAAGGGTGAATAAGAAAAAATCGTAAACATGAGAAGTATAAGCAGGAACAGAAGGGCGTGTTGCGTACTGTTTGGAATGTGGATGACGGGTTGTGTGTGCATGGGGAGTTGTGGCGCACCTTTGCGCGCGGACATTCCCGAAGGGGGACAAGCGTCATTTCCGCTGACCGTTTCCTTGCCGCAATGGGGGAGAAACGTCAAAGGGTGTCATGGCACTCTTGATTCGTTGGGCCGCGTATGGAGCGAAACCAGGCATGACCGTGTTAGCCTGTTCGGGCAGGGGCTACGGATGGAGGCGGCAGACAGAGCCCGTGGGGCGCTTTATGTCATCTTCAGTCCCGATTCCGCGCGGGTTGAGTTGTTTGGCCCGGACGGTGAGCGGATGGGCTTGTGGAACCGGCGCAAACTGCCGTCGGGCGAGTGGAGCTGGGGTGAGGACGATGACGGGGCGGATGGTCTGCGGTACGCGGATGGCAGATGGACCGTCAGTCGGTGCGGTCAGTTCATATATGTGCAGCAACGGGGTGACAACGAGCCAGGTCTGGGCCCATGGGCGGAAGTGCATTACGAAGGTATGCTCCCGTCTGAGGACGGCTCTGCCGTGACGTGCAGTTTGAGCGTCCGTCATCGCAGACACAGCGGCGATGGCCGTTTTCAGCTGAGGCTGGCTCGTCGCGGCGCTGGTAGTGGGGCTGATGAGACTTTCGTCTGCATGGGCCGGAGGAACACCCAGCGCGGTGTGCCCGCGGACGCTAATGCTGTTGTGTGGCAGCTGGTACCCGACCGCGGCCAAGGTTTTTATAATTTCTTACTGGTCGAAGGGGGACAGTGCCTGGTGGTTTTGGACCGGAATTTTGAAAAATTGGCTACGTGTCCGGATTGCATCTTGAAGAGGATGGAATGAGTCGGACGGATGGGGTGGTGTCTTGCGCTCAGTAGAGACGGTGCAAACGTGTTTGCGGGGACATGACGGCAGTCCACGGTGTGTGGACTGTGCAGGAAAACCGGTCCTCCGGCCATGGGAAGCATGACAACCGTTTTTATTGTGTTTCCTAAGGCCCTTTTGTGATAATCGGCCGCCCCGACAGGAATTTCTGTCAGGGCGACCGAAAAAACAGTCGCCCTGACAGAACGGGTCGCGAGAATGAGGGTGGAGACGCTTGGGTATGATCCATGCGCAGGCCAACCAAAGTTGAGCGAGGCTTGCCGGTATGGGAGGGGAGGGAAAAACGTGAGGCCAGCCGAGGCCCGCTGTGGGCGGGGAGGACGGGATGTCTGCATGAAGCCTCGTTTTGTTTCGTGGCCCGGGGCCTGTAAAAAGGAAAAGGAGCGGATGAACTTGCCTGTCCATCTGCTCCTTTTCCTTTTGAGCCTCTTGTCGGATTCGAACCAACGACCCCGAGATTACAAATCACGTG
>USCX01000060.1 GCA_900553285.1 uncultured Prevotella sp. | reverse complement strand
GGGAAGCCGCGTCACCGCACCGGCAAACGGACCGCCCGGCACGACAGCAAGAACCGTCGGTGCGTCCGTCGTTCCTACCGCAGCGGCCGTAACTCCTGTCAAAGCGACAGAAACCACAGGCCCGCCGACAAAACATGCGGACCGTCCGCACAGGCCGACACACAATGCCGCTCACGGCCACATCATACTGCGGGAAGATTCTCCCCTCACCACCACAAGCCATGAAGGCCTTTCCGCCTGCAGCAGAACGCTTACAAGACCGTCGCGGTTCAGCCTGCAGAGGGCCGCCGGCTGAACCGCGACGACGGCACGCGAGGGCACGAAATCGCAACCCAGTGCTTGACTTTATCAGGAAAACAATGTATCTTTGCGGCATGAAGATACTGACAGCTGACCAAATGCGCGAACTCGACGCAGCAACGATAGAAAATGAACCCATTCCGTCCATCGACCTGATGGAACGGGCAGCTTCCGCACTGGCTACGGCCTTCACCGCCCATTGGGGGAAAGAACACCCGGTAAAAGTATTCGCCGGACCGGGCAACAACGGCGGCGACGCACTGGCCTTGGCACGCATCCTGACCTGCCGGGGGTATCAAGTCGAAACTTACCTCTTCAACACGGGGCACAAGCTCAGCGAGGACTGTAAGGCCAACAGCGAACGCCTGGCCGGCACACCGAACGCCCACCTCACAGAGATTGTGTCGAAGTTCGACCCTCCGAAAATCTCGGCCGATGACATTCTTGTCGACGGTCTTTTCGGCATCGGGCTCAACAAGCCTCTGGAAGGAGGTTACGCCGCCCTGGTAAAATACATCAACGCCTCACCCGCCACCGTAGTAGCCATTGATATCCCCTCAGGCTTGAAATGCAACGGCGACATCTACCCTTCGCACGACGCCATCATCCACGCAGATTACACCTTCACGTTCCAACTCCCCAAACCGGCTTTCTTCCTGGCCGACTGCCACGAATACATCGGGCAATGGAGGCAACTCGACATCGGCCTCTCGGCTGAGAAACTGTCTGCCATAGACACGGCGATGACGCTCGTTTCGAAGAGCGACATCGTGAAGCTGCTCAAACCGCGGTCACCCTTCGGACATAAAGGGACCTTTGGTCACGCTCTCCTCGTCGCGGGATCTTACGGTATGGCGGGCGCGGCCATCCTATCGGCCAAGGCCTGTCTCCGCTCGGGCGTAGGGAAAGTAACTGTTCATTCCCCCTCGGGCAATAACGACATCCTGCAAGTCTGTGTGCCCGAAGCCATCATGAGCCATGACGACAACCTCGAAGAGTTCAGTCAACCGATTCCTACAAAAGGTTTCGAGGCCATAGGCATCGGCCCGGGCATCGGCCTCACCCACACCACGGAGAAAGCCCTGTTGAAACAGCTGGCGTTTACCCATCTCCCGACCGTGATCGACGCAGACGCCATCACACTGCTGGGACGTCACCGCGACCAGCTGGAACGCCTGCCGGAAAACACCATCCTGACCCCTCACCCCAAAGAGCTGAACGCCCTGACGAACAACTGCCTCAACAGCTATTCCACCCTTTCGTCCGCACGCGAACTGGCACAGCGGTTCAGGATTTTCGTAGTACTTAAAGGACACTACACAGCCATCTGCACCCCGTCTGGGCACACCTACTATAATCCCACGGGCAACGCCGGCATGGCCACAGCCGGTAGCGGTGATGTGCTGACGGGCATCCTCACCGCACTCCTGGCCCGCGGATATTCGGCCGAAGCCGCCTGTCTCATCGGCGTATACGTTCACGGACTGGCCGGCGACATTGCGGCCATGGAAACAGGCGAAGAAAGCCTTGTCGCCTCAGACATCATCCACAAGCTACCCGCCGCATTCCGCATGTTGTACCCTGACATCAAACCCCTTCCTAACCTGCAAAACGTATGAGAACCCGCATCCTAATCAGCCTCCTCCTGATGACGGCTACCCTCACTTCCGGTTTGAAAGCGCAAACCGAAGTATATCCTTATCAGCCCGGTGTGACAGAAGACGGCATCACGTATTTCCTGCCTCACACGCGACTGCTCGTGGCCGTAACAGCGACCAAAACCACCCACACGCCGGGCGAATATGCCAAGTTCGCCCGCAATTTCCTGCGACTGAACAACGTGCCACTCGAAGCCTACGACGAATGGGCCATCTCGTCCATACAGATTATCCCATACGGCGTGCCGGACAAAACAGAAGCGTACACAATCAAACTGAAAACCAAGACCGCAGCTCCGCTCGTCGGACTTAGCCGTGACGGCATACTCCTGTCCGTCAACACACAGGCACCGGACATCACGCCCCTCCCCACACCGTCAGTCACAAAGGATTTCAGTTCGAAGAAGTTCAACCCCGCAGACTATAAGACCGAAGAAATACTGTCGGCAGGCAGTACCACAAAAATGGCGGAGCTTACAGCGGAGGAAATCTACGACATCCGCGAAAATCGCTCGTTGCTGACCAAAGGACAGGCTGACTTTATGCCCAAAGACGGCGAGCAACTGAAAATCATGCTCAACAAACTGGACGAACAAGAAGAGGCGTTGCTTCAACTGTTCAAAGGAACAACAAGCGTGGAAACACACGTCATGACATTCTCCTACGACCCGACCAAAGAAACACAGCGCGACATCCTGTTCCGTTTCTCCCCTTATTTAGGTCCTGTCGCTGCCCAAGACTTGTCGGGCGCTCCCGTTTACATCAGCATCAAAGATCTGCAAACCCTGTCCGGCGAAACCTTTTCCGAGGAAAAAGGCAAGAAAAAGGAAGAGCAAGACCTGCGTTATATCGTCCCCGGACAAGCCCAAGTGAAGGTCTTTACGGTCGACCGTATGCTGGCCGAAACTACCTTGCCACTGGCCCAATTCGGACGGACAGAGCATTTGGGCGGCGAACTGTTCAATAAAAAATATACGACACAGGTCACACTATATCCGGAAACAGGCGGAATCAAACGCATCGATGCCGTAGAACCGGAATAAAGCCGGAGAACATCATTCTGCACTACGCCATACGAACCGGACGGGGCTCTTGACGCCTTGTCCGGTTCTTTTGTACGTACAACCGCCACCATCCGTTCGTCCACAACATGACAAGCTCTTTCACTGGCCCCTCAGAAACTCAAAATCAGTAGCCAATAAAAAAGCATAACAACTACAAAAAAGAATAGAAGCTACATTCGTTTACAAAATAAAGTCCTATCTTTGCCATACGTCGTCAGGGCTTTCCCAAAAACTCCCCTGCAAAAAACGACGTCTTTGTTTAATCTTAATAAAAGGTAGTATGAAAAAATTGACTTTCGCCTTGTTATTGCTCCTCGGTATGGGAACAAGTTGTAAAGCCGATAACGAACGGCCTATCGACGTAAGCCAACTGCCCCAAGCAGCTCAGACGATGGTAAGCACTCACTTTAAATCACAAAAGGTGATGCTGGTTGTCAAAGAGACCGAGGGATTTTCAAAAGGCTACGACGTCATTTTTGAAAACGGCGACAAAATCGAATTCGACCGCTCGGGAAACTGGGAAGAAGTCGAATGCAACACGTCGGGCGTCCCGACTGCCATCATTCCGGCAACCATCAAACAATTCATAGCCACCAAGCACCAAGGTGCCCAAGTGATGAAAATCAGTAAGGACCACCGAAAAATGGAAGTCGAACTGAACAATGGATGGGAATTGGAGTTTGATCAGACGGGCAAACTGATAGGCGCAGACAAGGATATGCCGGGCGACGACTGACGCCTTGATAAAGACAAGAGGCCGCTTCTTAGAGCGGCCTCTTGCTATTTGCGCAAAAAGCGAAACCACCGATGAAGAACATCGCCATCGTCACAGGAGCCAGCCAAGGACTTGGGGCCGCATTTGTCCGACTCATAGCCAACACAAACGTAGTAGATGAAATCTGGGCCATAGCCCGACATGCTGGCGGGGCATCCGACTCTCACGCCCATCAACCGACGCGCATCATTCCACTCTGCTGTGATTTGACAACAAGAGAAGGACGAGAAAAACTCTCTCAACGCCTGAATGAACAGCAACCACGCGTGAACGTACTGATCAACAACGCGGGAATGGCTAAATTCGGTCCAGAAGCGAGCCTCAGCCCCCTTGAAACAGAAAGGATGCTCTCACTCAACTGCATCGCCCTTTCCACCCTCTGTTCCATGTGTATTCCTTTCATGGAGCAGGGCGGACGCATTATCAATATAGCCTCCATCGCAAGTTTTCTCCCCGTTCCTAACATGGGCGTCTACGCGGCGACCAAAGCATACGTACTCCGCTATTCATTAGCACTACGCCACGAACTCTCCACACAGAGAATAGGAGTCACTACGGTGTGCCCGGGGTGGATGGACACGGCGTTCATTCCTTCGGCATGCAAAGGGAAAACACAAATCCCGACGCGTTTTGTAGGTATCACGACTCCCGAAAAGGTGGCCGCCAAAGCTTGGCGGGACGCACAGCGTAACCGTAAACTTTCCGTCTACGGTGTATTTCCTCATTTGGTACATTGGGCAGCCCGCGTGCTCCCACACAACTGGCTGATAGCCTGCTGGAAATTCCTGCAAGGCAAGTCTTCCTGACTATCCGTCGGAAAATACTACCTATACGCCGCAAGCGCCTCACAACAGAAAGAAGGCCACGCCTTAATCGGGCGTGGCCTTCTTTCTGTCTATGTGTACGAACAATCAGTCGAGGTTGGCCAGTTTATTCTCTGAGCCAAGCACGTTAACGATCTTGTGCTCATACAACTTCTGCATTTCGTCACGAGCCGGACCGAGGTACTTACGCGGATCGAACTCCCCGGGTTTCTCGCAGAACACGCGGCGGATGGCTGCGGTCATAGCGAGACGGGAATCAGAGTCGATGTTGATCTTGCAAACTGCGGACTTGGCAGCCTTGCGCAGTTCGTCCTCTGGAATACCGATGGCGGCAACGAGTTTGCCTCCGTTGGCATTGATCATATCCACGTACTCCTGAGGTACAGAAGAAGAACCATGGAGCACGATGGGGAAGCCCGGAAGCTCCTTCATGACCCCATCAAGCACATCGAAGGCCAAAGGAGGAGGTACGAGACGGCCCGTGGCAGGATCAACATGGCATTGCTCGGGTTTGAACTTGTAAGCGCCATGCGAGGTGCCGATAGAGATGGCCAAGCTGTCACAACCGGTCTTCGTCACGAAGTCTACCACTTCTTCCGGACGGGTATAGGTGTGATGTTCAGCCACAACCTCATCCTCAACACCAGCCAAGACTCCGAGTTCACCCTCGACCGTCACATCAAACTGGTGAGCGTACTCCACAACCTTCTTTGTGAGAGCGACATTCTCGTCATAAGGAAGATGAGAACCGTCAATCATCACAGAACTGAAGCCCATGTCGACACAGCTCTTGCAAAGCTCGAACGAATCGCCATGATCAAGGTGCAACACGATTTCGGGGTGATGGCAGCCAAGTTCCTTCGCATATTCAACAGCACCTTCTGCCATATAGCGCAGCAACGTCTGGTTGGCATAGTTACGCGCACCTTTCGACACTTGCAGGATGACAGGAGACTTCTTGTCGGCTGCGGCCTTGATGATGGCTTGCAGCTGCTCCATGTTGTTGAAGTTGAAAGCCGGGATGGCGTATCCGCCGTTGATTGCTCTCTTGAACATCTCACGGGTGTTGACCAAACCTAAATCTTTGTAGTTTACCATAACTCTATTATTATTAAAGGTTCTCTTTCCGGGAACAAAATTACACATTCCGCTGCGTTCAGAAAAACTTTGTCCGCACGTTTTTTGTCTAAAAGCGCTTTTTTTATTCTGCATTTCCCATTCCGAACCGACGGACGGCTTTCCGACACGACATCCGGCCTGCCGCTTCTCACGGACACTGCGGCCGACCGAAGAATCGCCCTGCCCGTCTTTCCTATCGCAGTCCTTGATTTCCAGACCACGCCCCCGGCCTGTGCACATAAAACCGACGAAAAGCGTCACCGTGCTTCCCGCCGGAAATCCGCAGGCCGCCCGTTCGACGTGTCAGTCTTCACGGACAGAGGAATCCTCCTGTGCGATGGCCTCGAAACGTGATCCGTTCCACCGATAAGCCACTTTCTGCATGCAACGCTCCATATCCTCACGCCAGTCACTCCGCACATTGTCCAAAGACAAGCACATGGTCAGCGTATCCCCCTCGGGCGAGAAAGAAGCCTCCACCCAAGGGATTCCGGCCCCGCTCCGCAATTCGTCATAGCGTTCAGCCGTCATCGAATCCGGCCGTTTCCAGAAACAGCCGGATTCGGGCATACGTACATATACGCTGTCTAACGGTTTCCAATCCGGGGTGAAGAAGTCTATGCGGCTGTCTGCCGCCGGTGTCAGCACGGTATGAATGAGGCCCACTATGGTGTCCGCCCCATGCGGCAGCACTTTCAGTTCCATCCGGCTCGACGCGCTCAAATCGACCCTCAGATAGTCCTCGGTCTTGGCCACCAGACGCGACCGCTCGCCGAACACGTTGGTCACTTCGGCCCTCATTTTACTGTTGTACAGGTCCAGGCAGTCCAGCCGGTTATCCCAGTCCAACACGGGAAGCAGGCGATCCGGCATTTTGGCGAACAAGGTGTCTATCGGCACGGCGGCCCTTGCTCCCGCGCCCATCACGGCTGCCAAGAAGAGTATAATCGTCCTTTTCATCACCCTGCAAAGGTAAACAATTAGCCCCGCACGCCAAAAAAGAAGGGTAATCTTTTGCCGTATCACATAAAAAACATAAATTTGCAGCCGATTTAGCCCATTACACAGTTTGTTACCAGCAACAACCTAAGTAATAATTTTTATTAACGGTATCACAAAATGAAAAAAGGTATTCATCCTGAGAACTATCGTCCTGTCGTATTCAAGGATATGAGCAATGGCGACATGTTCCTTTCCCGTTCTACTTGCAAGACCAACGACACAATCGAGTATGAGGGTGAAACTTATCCCTTAGTCAAATTGGAAATTTCCAGCTCTTCTCACCCGTTCTATACCGGTAAGTCCAAGCTCGTCGATACGGCCGGCCGCGTCGACAAGTTCATGAGCCGTTATGGCAAGAGCCGCCAGAAATAAACCACACACATATTTTCCATTTACAAAAGGGCTATCCCAGACGGGGTATGCCCTTTTGCTTTTTACGACCTATGGAAATCAACACGCCACTCCGCCCACATGTGCTTGAATTAGCCTGTCCGGCCCTTCCCTTAGTGCATATCGGTTTAGTCGGGGCCGGACAACGCGGACTGAAAGCCCTGCGGCGATATGCAGAAATCGACGGTGCCGAATTTCGTGCCGTGGCCGACCTCGATGCCAGCCGACTTGAAGAGGCCAACCGGATACTTCGCTCGTCAAACCGGCCCGTGGCCGACCTCATGCCGGGCGAGGAGGCGTGGCGCGAACTCTGCCAGCGTTCCGACATAGACCTCGTCTACATCTGCACGGAGTGGGACTCACACGTCGAGATAGCCACAACCGCCATGAACCACGGCAAGCACGTTGCCGTCGAAGTCCCGGCCGCCACCACCGTAA
>USCX01000059.1 GCA_900553285.1 uncultured Prevotella sp. | reverse complement strand
CTTTCCTGCCGCCGTGACAAAAGTCCTGCAACCGTCATTGTCATGCGTGCATGGCTTGCGGTTGCAAGTTTTCTGCCGACGGCACATGTCTTCAAACGGTCTTGTCTGCCATGCCCGGTTTGGCAAAAGCATGGCAAGACGGTTTGAGGACAGGGAAGACATGATAGCCGGAAATAGTCGCAGGTGCAGATTCACGCTTGCCGTGCCCTGCATCCGGCGGCATTTCGGCTGCTAAAAGAAGACGAGAAAAAGAAAATGGATAAAACGGACTTGTCCGTTCTGCACAAGCATATAAAAGAAGTGCCCACGACGATGGCGGTGTCACTTGTGACATTGTGGTCGTCGTGGGCTTTTCTTTGCTTGTGCCGTTTCTGAAATGGGCTTACGCACATCAAGCCGGAAGCCGTTTTCAGAACGGGGTAACAGTAATATCCCTAAAAAATAGGTAATGATTTGGTGCTATGGGATAAAAAATGTATCTTTGCAAATACGAAAGAGTTGTTTGAATCTATGAGGTAAACCGCAGCAAGTCAGAGCGTTCTGAATGTAGCTAAATCGTTACCTAAAATCTCACACTCTTCAATTCCATTCTGTGTATCAATCAGATACAGCTTTTTTAATTATCCTCGGCAAAGATAGCAAAAAAGCCTGACGCCACCCTCCCGACTGGCTTTTTCCCAACCATTAAGACAGAAAACATTCGCACAAAGAAGACCCAAAAGCGTCACCTTATACATTAATATAATACGCCAGGAAACACCTTTATGGCTTTTACGACTTGCACAGATAAAATCTCAACATATTTTATCACTTGTAATGGAAATGAAGTATCTTTGCAACAAATTTGTTAAATACTCACCTATGGATTTTATTTACTTAGGAATCTTAGGATTCCTTTTTGTACTTGCAACGTTCGACCTTTCTGTAGGCGTAGCCAATGATGCGGTCAACTTTCTCAGTCCTGCCGTAGGCGCACGAGCAGCACGTTTTCGGACGATTCTAATTGTCGCAGCCATTGGCATCTTTGTCGGAGCCGCTACAAGCAGCGGCATGATGGACATCGCCCGGCATGGCATACTGAATCCGTCCATGTATAGTTTTGAGCAAGTCATGTGCATCTTCCTGGCAGTGGCGGCAACAGATGTCGTCTTACTGGACATCTTCAACATGTTGGGAATGCCTACGTCGACAACCGTTTCCATGGTATTCGGTCTCTTGGGAGGAAGTACAGCCTTGGCGATGGTAAAACTCATAGGTGGAGGCTTTACTTACGCGCAGCTCATCAATACAGACAAGGCCCTGTCGGTCATTTTAGGTATTTTCCTGTCGGTCGCCATTGCCTTTGTTTTCGGTTTCATCGTCATGTGGATAGCCCGTGTGATATTCACATTTAATTACAAGCGCCATTTGCGCTGGACAATTGCCCTCTTCGGTGGACTTTCCATTACATCCATCATTTACTTTTTACTGGTCAGCGGTATCGGCGAAGCCCGCTTCATGACTCCCGTCATTACGGAATGGATCAAAAACAACGCATTGCTGATTCTGGTTTGCTGTTTTGTTTTCTTCACGGTGCTGATGGAAATTCTTCACCTTTTCAGGGTAAACATTTTCAAAATCATCGTGCTTTTCGGTACGTTTGCCCTGGCTATGGCCTTTGCGGGTAACGACTTAGTCAACTTTATAGGTGTACCGCTTGCCGGTCTCGAATCATACGAAGACTACGTGGCTTCGGGCAGTAGTGACCCTGCATCCTACATGATGGGCGCGCTGCTGCTGCCCTCGACAACGAGCCCGTGGTTTCTCATCGTAGCTGGTTTCATCATGACCGTAGCCATTTTCCGCTCAAAGAAAGCACGCAAGGTCATCGACACATCTGTCAATCTGGCCCGACAAGATGAAGGTGAAGAAGTTTTCAGCTCTTCACGCATTGCCCGCCGTACAGTCCGAAACGTACTTTCCACAACATCGGTTTTGAGCAAGTATGTCCCCGTTCGCCTGAAAACATGGGTGAACAGCCGCTTTGATACCGAGAATGTGGAACTCGAAGAAGGCGTAGCATTCGACTTGGTGCGTGCTTCGGTCAATTTGGTTTTAGGCGGTCTTCTCATCGTGATAGGAACATCATTACAGTTGCCCCTGTCAACCACTTACGTAGCTTTTATGGTTGCGATGGGTTCTTCTTTGGCCGACCGCGCATGGGGACGTGAAACGGCCGTATATCGTATCACTGGTGTGATAACCGTCATCGGCGGTTGGTTCATTACGGCCGGAGCTGCTTTCATCATGAGTTTTGCCATCAGCTTGCTAAACTACTTCGGTGGCATCATTGCCATGGTTGCTGTAATGGTGATGGTCGCTTTCGCGCTGGTGAACAACAATCGTAAGTTTAAGAAAAAGCAAGAGGAAGAAAACATAGATACCGTATTCCGCCGTTTAGTACGCAGCCACGACAAACAGGAATGCTGGAATCTGCTTGTCGAACACGTTCGCGAGACCCAATCAGGCATGGCGGATTTTGCCCGCGTGCAGTACAGCCGAATCATCGAAGGCTTGATTGACGAAAACATCAAGACACTACGCCATGCTGCTGACGCCATCGAAAGCGAGAAAGCCATGTGGAAACGCTACCGGCGAAAAGAAATCATCGGTATGCGAAAAATCGATTACCTGCAAGCTGTGGAAAAAAACACATGGTTTCATTTGGGATGCAACAGCAGTACACAAATTGTATATTGCTTAAAGCGCATGATTGAACCCTGCATGGAACATGTGGACAACAATTTCAATCCACTCCCCAAAGCCTATGTGGATGAATTGCAACCTATCAGCGAAGAAATCACCAAACTCTTTGAAAAAGTGACCACAATGATAAAGACCGGGGATTTTACTAATGCTGAAATCGTTCTCGTCGACGGCAACGCATTAAAAAGCCGCTTGTCGCAACTTCGCCACCAACAGCAAGACCGCATACAACGCGAGGACAGTAATATCAAAGTGGATTTACTTTACCTGAGCACGTTGCAGGAATCGCAAGAGCTCATTAGCGCCATGCGCCACCTGTTGCGGGCAAGCCGACGCTTTCAGGAATAAATTAAAAAAGCAAAACGCAGCGTGCGGGTAGGCATTTGCTTACCCGCACGCTGCGTTTTCAATCCCGACCTCTCTACATATAAACTACATCAGCCCTTTTTGCATGTACTCGTGCCCGAACTAAAATTCATGAAATTAAACATCAAAGTCTGTCACTAACGGATGATTTTCTTACCATTGACAATAATCACCTGTTTGTGCCGGTTGGAATTCGGTGTAAGGAGTTTTCCGTCAAGGCTGTACACTTCCCTGCTTTCCGTTCCTATTCCCACAGATCGCAGGCAGGTAGGCGTATCATGCAACAGACGGAAGCGGGCAGCTACCGCTGACGTTATGAGATAAGCCCGAAATGGAGGCAAACTACTCGTCGCATCAGCCAAAACGAACGTTGTTCCTGTTTTATTCAACAGATAACAACTACCTGCCCGCTCACCCACTGTAAAATGAGTATAATTCGGACGCAAGGGCATTTCGACTACATCGCTTTCTGCGGTTACCCACACATTTTCAGCCGATAGGGAAAGCTCAACGGGCGAGTCCCCGGTCGTGGTATTCGCACAAGTAAAGATAACTGGCCGGTTGGCTTCGATGGCTGTCACCTGTTCACACCGAAGTTGCATACCGGATATGCCCCTTACCTCTTCAAAAGCAAAATCGCCCGGCAAGGTCTTCACGTCAAATGGAATGCAAAGCGTCTCCCAGCCTCCGTCAGCAATAGCCGTCCGGGTATACGTGACGCCATGTGCCGCCCGGAATGGATAGAGCACATAAAAAGGATCTTTGTCTGTAAGGCTAATAGGGGTTAGAGCTACGTTCTCACCGTTTCCCACGGCGATAAGGGAGAGAGGCTGCGAACCAACATATTCAGTTTCGTCGTCGCGAATATATATTAAGGTGTTAGCTCCGTCCGGATGCAACGTTAAGCCAGCACGAGGAAGTGATATGCGACTGAGGTCAACTGTCGTAATACCTTGTAACGACAACGCGGACAAAGCGAACGTACTCCATGCGCCCAAAAGAAACAGCGCGCCATGCTCATCGGTTTGAAATGACGGAGGGCTTCCGATACCATAAAATGCAAAGGTCGGAATGTCCGCGACTAACAGTTCGTCCGGAGTATATAAGTAAGGCACACAGGCCCCATCCACCGTCTTAGTGCCCAAAATCAGCGAGGGAACGTCGCGGCCGGCTGTCTGGATAAGTCCATTTTCAACCTGCCATAATGCGGATTGCGAACCGGTATCATCAAGCAGGACGAGGCGTCCGCTATCCACAGCCAGCGCTTGCCCACAATCATCTACAAGGCAGAAATAATCAGCGTCAGCATAACGTACCGTCCATTGCGCGAAACATCCCTCTGGACTCAGTGTATCGTTGGCCAATCGGTAATTCCCTGCATCTGTCAGCGAAGCCAAATCGGAGTTCAGACAATAGAACTCACCTTCCGTCAGCACAGCCAAGGCCACCCGGCTGTTGTTTGTAGGAGGCTGCGCCTGTCTTGCCTCAAAGCGATAGAGGTGAAGCTGCGTCCTATCGTCCTCATTACGATAACGCCCGAAATAATGTGTACCATTCTGGCTTCTGACTCCTACCTTATAATCAGGTGTTTCAGCAGCCACGAGCGCAAACGTTCCATGCCCTGTCTCCACCAATGTCCAAGCAACCGGACGTTCGCTCCATCGAAAGCCGTTCTGGCCATCGGGAGCAAGATAACCTCTTTTGCCCGACAAGCTCCAACCTGTACCGTAACGTTCAATGCACCATACGTTATCTTCTTGGGTCAGGGTATAGTTTTCGAGAGCCTGCCCTGCGGGTGTAACCGTCAGTTTGCCGGCCACTTGGGTAGACAAGACTTGACGCATCAGGTAGTGCCCGCCGTCTTCGGTGGCACCGATTGCGACATACCCCCTTTCGCCTATATCCGAAAGCGAATACAAACGGGCGAAACGGGCTGGCAATTCAGGTTGGGCATATGCCGGGAAAAAGAGCGCAATAAGCAAGCCAAGCAGAACGGTCCGACGCATGATTTTACACTTCCGCCTCATCAGCCAATTTGAGCAGATATTGTCCATAGTCGTTTTTCCGCATGGGTTGGGCGGTTTCGCGCAATTTCTCCGGTGTAATCCATCCTTGCTCCAACGCGATACCTTCAAGGCAGGCCACTTTGAGCCCTGTCCGCTTCTCTATGACCTCAATGAAAGTCGACGCCTCACTCAAACTGTCGTGCGTGCCAGTATCCAACCAAGCAAAACCACGTCCGAGGGTCTGCACTTTGAGCTCTCCGTCAGCCAAGAAGCGTTGGTTAACCGACGTAATCTCCAATTCGCCGCGTGACGACGGACGAATTCTTTTAGCCACATCCACCACTTTGTTCGGATAGAAATACAAGCCCACCACAGCATAGTTCGACTTCGGGTGGACAGGCTTTTCTTCAATGCTGATGCAGTTTCCGGCGGCATCATATTCCACTACACCATAACGCTCAGGATCGTTGACACGATAACCGAATACCGTAGCCTTTCCTTCTTGCTCTGCGGCAAGAACGGACTGTTGCAACATCCGGCTGAGGCCATTCCCGTGGAAGATATTGTCGCCAAGGACAAGACAAACACTCTCTTGACCGATAAAATCTTCACCTATAAGAAACGCCTGGGCCAGCCCATCGGGCGAAGGTTGCTCAGCATAGGTGAAGCGCACACCGTAGTCTGTGCCGTCGCCCAAGAGACGCCTGAAACCCGGCAAATCCTGAGGAGTTGAAATGATAAGTATATCGCGGATGCCGGCAAGCATCAGTACTGAGATGGGATAGTAGACCATCGGCTTATCGAAGATAGGGATTAGCTGTTTGCTGATACCTTTCGTAATTGGGTAAAGACGAGTTCCGCTACCGCCGGCCAAGACAATTCCTTTCATAACTAAATAGGGTTAAGTAATATGCCACAAATATACGAATGAAGTATTTCCTCTCGCGGAAATCAAAAAAGATTTTTCACTTTTGGCCGACAAAATAAGTACTTTCGTGTTACAAAAAACAATTTTCCGCGTTTCACAGATAAAAACAAAACTCCCAAGCACCCCGAAAAGAGCCACAATGAGCGAAGACCTGCTACTGACTACATTCAGCACTATACGCAACAGGCTCGTGCGTCTGTCTGCCCGCTTCCTCAAAAACGAAGACGATGTCAACGACACCTTGCAAGAAGCATTCTGCCGGCTATGGCCTAAGCGTCAATCCATAGGCTCGCGCGAAGAGGCCGAAGCCCTGTCCGTGACAACAGTACGCAATCTGAGCATCGACATGCTGCGCCGGCAGGCTCGCTTACAGTTCACGACAAGCAGTGAAACGCCCTCCGTCCCTGACGAACAAGCCTCTGAGTGGATTGAACGTGAAGCCCTGTTCCGCGAAATCGAAAGCATCATACAATCCAAACTTACACCCACACAGCGACTCGTTGTCCAACGTCGCGAATACGAAGGCCACAGCTTCGAATCCATCGCAAAGGAATTATCCATGCAGCCGGCCGCCGTCAGGATGCAACTGTCGAGAGCGCGTAAAATTATCCGCGAATACTATCACTCACAAAACCATGACTGAATTCGAACCGACAACCCGTTGGGACAAACTCATTGCCCGCTATTTCGAAGGAAAGACCTCCGACGAGGAGGAACAGCTCCTGCGGCGTTTTCTGGCTTCTCCGGAAAGTGCCTCACCCCGATATGACGACATCCGGGCCGTCATGGGGTTCTTCGCTGTCGGACGGGCGCTCCACGCCTACTCTGTGCAACCTCAAAAACGGAGAAGGGCGGTCCTCATGAAAGTGGCAGCCTCCCTTCTGCTTTTACTCACAGTCGGCACAAGCTGGTGGGCCATTGACAATCACCGAAACGTATGCGTGGCTTACATCAACGGGCAACGTATCACTGACAGGGAGATTGTCATGCAGCAAGTTGAGCAATCTCTCGCCACCGTCAGCCGCAACCACGACCAACCCTCCGTGGAGCAACAGCTTTCCGACATGTTCCAAGCCCTCGACGGGCCTCACACATCCTCATCCGAACTTCCCTAAAAAACTCACACACGATGAAACGTCTCTTGTTCTTCATCACAATCCTTACGCTGACAGCCCTTCCGCTATATGCACAAAAAGGGATGGCCGTGGCCGCCCTGTTCGACGGCCGGTATAAAAATCGTCCTGACGCCACGGAAGTATTGGTCAAAGGCCGCCCCCTGAAATCCTACGGACTCACTCTTTTCCGCAGCCTGACCCTCAAACCTTCGGCTGCCGAAGCAAAACACATCGAACAACTCGTCCGGACAGACGGCCGCCAAGCCATTGACCAAGAAACCGGCATGAAAAACGGGCGTCTCTACTACGGCTTTTACTGCTTTCCGCCTCGCGACGGGCACTACCGCTACCTCTTTTACCGCAACGACGCCGTCCGCTCCGGCCGCCAACCGGACCTGACGCTCATATATATGGAAGGAACGGTCTCGCTCGACCAGCTCAAACGAATGTTCACTAAATAATCATAGCTGAATTCAACTTGCAAATGCAACAGAATTCTGATTAAT
>USCX01000058.1 GCA_900553285.1 uncultured Prevotella sp. | reverse complement strand
GCGGTATCGGTCGGGACAGCCCAGCCGGCATCGCCCTTCAAAGTGGCAGTATCGGAATAAATGGTGAACGACACACTGTCACGAGTGCCCTTGGGGTTCACATCAAGCGTGAAATTCAACAGATCAGTACCATCCTCTGTCATTCCGGTGGGACGGCCGATATTAAGATTGGCCGACTGCTGCACGTAAAGGCTGATATCGTTATAAGAATCCACTTTAATCAACGCAGCGCGGTTGCGGCCCGTGGTGTTAGGAGCTGGCGTCACATAGAACCAGTCGACGGATCGATAACCGGCTGCCACCTCCCTTTCTGTGGGTGAAAAGGACAGCCAATCGGTGGCGTCTGTCGACGCAGACCACGAATCGTAAGATTCGAGACCGCAGGAATCAAGCGTTTCGTCGGCATAATACGTCATGCCGCCCGAAGGGATGTCAAAGAAACGCGTGTTGTGCACTTCATAAGACCCCCCGTCACAGGCAGCCAGCAAAAAAGCCGCAGCCACAGGCAACAGTGTAAACCAAGATTTCTTTTTCATACGCTATTCGTTGTTTGTAGATTTTCAATCTGTCAATACCATTCGATATTCGTACTGTATGAACTGCGTTTATCCCACTTCAAGGCATCAGCCAGTTCTGAGGCCTTCGCCTGAAAGGTGAAATTGAATGAAGAATAGGGACGCAATACCACCGAACACGACATCGAAAAACAGTGAAGGTCACGTTGGAGCGACGCCGTCGTCATGGAAAGTTCGTGATAGTTAAAATCATATCCCGAAGAGAACGAGATGTTCCAGCCTTCGGCTATGCGTAAATAGCCTGAGAAGTTGAGCGACTGCGTAAAGGAATAGGGATAGCGCATACGCTTCGGGTTGATTCGCTTGGAACGGTCCTCGGCCATCGTGATACCGTAAGAAACGGTCAGCGCCCAGGGCATGCTGAATTTGAGATAGCCATCTTCGTCAAGCTGAGCCTTTTCGCTTTTCTTGCTTCCCTTCCGGTTGTTCCGCAAAGTCGGATCGACATTGGCATCCTCCACATTATCAGATGCGTCCTCCTCGCCTTGTTCATCAGACGCGGAACTCTTCTTTTTATTCTTTCCGAACAGATTCCTGAACGTCTCGTTATTAAAGGTGTAGGACAGGTTTTGCGACATTCCCTGGAAACGTCCGAAACGGCCGTAACTCCATTCCGTACGGTCGCTGGGCACGACGTTTCCCCGCTCGTCAAACTTGTACGCATAAGTGGCAAACGACGCAGCCATGGAAAGCGTATAATTTTTCGTCAGTTTGAGACGGATGTTCATGTCGAGGTCACTCCACGGACGGGTCTTATTGGCAAAATTGTAAGACATGCGCGCCGAAAGCTCATCGATAAGGCTGATTTTCCGCTCGCCGGTAGAATCCCGGTCACTCTTCACCTTCATCTCCACATTGTTCGACAACTCCATCGTCAAACTGCCCGACATCGTGGAATTAGGATAGCCAAAGATGCCCGATTGGAAGGGAGAATAAGACACGGTGCTGACCGTACCATCCGCATCGGTACGGACATAACTGTCAAAATACCCATAACGCGACGAAGTGAAGTCAGGAGAATAGCTGAAAGACAAGGATGGTTTCAGAACGTGCCGGATGGCGATGATTTTTCCGCCAAAGAGTTTCGGAGAAGGGACATACATTCCGTAAAGTGTCGTATTGGCAGACAGGCTGGCGCTCCATTCATACAAGTTATAGAAACCGTAAACTGTATCTCGCCGGATGGTTTGGTTCTCTTTGTCCCACGACTGCAAGACCTTGTTCGTGTACATATAGTCGGTGAAGCTGACACTCGGCGAAACGTTGATGTACTTAAAGAGAGAGAAGGTGGCGCTGACGGGAACGCTATGGCGCATGCCGTTACGCCAATCGCGGATTAAGTTGGAATGAAAGAGTTCACTTTCTTTGGTTGTGATGCTATTACTGAGCTGACCGGTATAAGAAAGAGAAATTTTCTCATACCACCGCTCCTTTCCCGCTGCCTTTTTCCTCTTGAACGGATAAAAACGATTGAGTGAGATGCTAAGATCCGGCAATGTCACAGCAATGGAGCTGTCACGCAAACTTTGCGTCAAGTTGCTCGACATGGCAAGCGTCAGGCCGATGCGCGGGAATGTCCGGGAATAACTCACACTACTGGCCCTGGTGCTTTGCGTGTAGGCCAACGGGTTATACATACTCTCCAAATTCGACCGCTCGTAGCTTTCCGACGCAAAATTGACACGTGCGGAAAAAGACTGGTTGGGAGAGGCTTTCGCATCCTGGCGATGAGACCACTGGATTTTCAGGCTCTTTGTCACTGAATAATCCGGCATGTTTTTTTCGCCCTCCACCGTATTCAAATAGCTGAAATAAAAATTTCCGGAAAAGCGATAGCGCTTATTATAATTCGTTTCGAGACTCGCCCCCCAAGACCCTTTCGTATAGATTTCGCCCAAAACCTTCATGTCGATGTAATCATTAAGAGCAAAATAGTAACCTCCATCGCGAAGATAGAAACCGCGCGAAGTTTCGTCGCCATACTTCGGCATGATAAAACCACTGGAATACTTCTTGCTGAACGGGAAAAAACCATAAGGGATAGCCAGAGGCAGGGGGACATCCTGCACCACAAGGTGAGCCGGGCCAAAAATAACTTCTTTGCCGGGATACACTTTCGCACTTGACAAGGCCAGATAGAAATGGGGGTGCTCCGCGTCGCACGTCGTGTATTTGGCATGTTTGAGATAGAGTGTCCCGTCAGACGTACGCTTGGAGTCCTCGCTCTGCAAATACCCGTTTCCCTGCGTCGTGGCCACGTTATTGATAAAGCCTTTTTTCGTCTTGAAGTTGAAACTCATCTTCTCACTCTTGTACGTATCGCTTCCTTGGGCGTAAACCGGCTTGCCTTGAAGAACGCCCGCCGTATCCGGAACGCCTTGCGCATGCACCAGACTACTGTCCATGTTTATCGCGATTTTGGCAGCGTCGAGCCGCATGTCCTGATAATTCACCTTACTGTTGCCATACAACCACGCAAGTCCCGTATTGGCATCATATACCATGGAGTCCTGCGCCGTATAGGTGATAGGATCGGTTATTCCGGAATTCTTCCTTTGCGCACTGTCGTTCGGAAGACTATCTACGGAGAGGGAATCGGCACGCGGGGAAGCGGATCTCAGAGAAAGCGACACCACAGAATCCCCGGACGCAGTGAGAGAATCGGCTGGGACGGCGATAGAATCAACTGTCGCGCTGAGCGTGTCAGCCGGCAACATTCTGCCTCGACTCATGGCCGGTTGTCCTGCGCTGTCGGCCTTCATCACCGGATGCAGCGTATCGGACGCCACGCCCACAGCCGCCCGAAATAAAAACATCGGACGACCAGACGCGAAGCACAGCAATGTTAAAGCTGAAAAGACAAAGAAAATTTTCGCTTTCAACGGCTCAATTTATCTCGAAACAACTGCAAAAATACATAAATAATCGGTCGTAACCTCGGGGGCTTTGCTTTTTAACGATATTGCAAAACCTGTCAACCGAAACGCTTCTGCCACTCGACGAAACGGGCCGGTCCATCAGGGCCAAAGCGTTCAAGACTTTTCAGGACTTGCCCTACCGTCCGTTCGCGGTCAAGATGAGTTTTCGAATAGAACTTATCCGCATAACAAACCACCTGTTCTTCGAGCGTTTCCGGCAGGAAATCCTGCGGAGGAAGAGGTAACTTCTGCCGCTTTATCTCCTCCGCAGTCAGCCCGGCCCCTGTATGGCGTTCGCAAACGCGGGCCACTGACGGAAGCCCCTCTCGGCGCATCAGCTGAGCCCCAAGAACCCCATGACGGATATAAGGTTCGGCGCCGTTGCAGAAGATAGAAGGTGCATGGGTCAGGAATATACCCACATCATGCAAAAGAGCGGCCACGCGAAGAAATTCGCGATCGAGCATCAGTTCAGGATGGCGGTCTGCCACCGACAAAGCCTTTCGGGCCACGCTTTCGCTATGGGTCAAAAGTATGTTACGCAGCTCATCCTCACGAGGATAATACTTTTGGATGACAGTCAGGGGATTTACCATAGTCACAATTCTTTCAGTCTGAATTTCTCAGAAAAGCATTGTCGTCCCGACTGCCTCTGGGGCTGAGGGGACGACAACATAAAAACTTGTGGATATCGAAAACGGTTAAGCCTCGGAAGCGGCTGGCTGCGACGCATCTTCAAAATCCGTCACGCCATTCGTCACCAAGATGTTATACCATTGGATGAGTTTGCGTATATCCGAAAGATGGACACGATCACGATCGTAGTCGGGAAGAACGGCGGCCATGAAGTCAGACAACTGCTGAGGGGTGGCGGCCTTATAATCGAAATCGACAGGATTTGCGTTATACTTGGCCTTGATTGATGCAAAGACGGTCATCAGGGGAACGTCATCGCCGCTTGTATACATTGACACATCGTTCAGCGAAGTCACACGGTCGCGCGCGCCTGCCGGCATACGACGATGGGTTGAATCAATGGCCTCCACAATCAATGTGCCACGACCTTGGGTGACAAGCGTATACAATCCGGGGCGACCGGCTATTGCCAAAATGTTTTTCTCCATAACGTTTGTATCTGTAATCAAAAATTGTTGCAAAAGTAGGGCTTTGCCCTGTGATTGCTTCGCTACATTTTTCTAAAAAAACTTAATGCCCGAATATCCGAACCAACTCATCCTCTGTCAGGCCGTCGCCATCATTATACAAAACGACGTCGGCCCGCCGACGCTTTTCTTCTTCTGGCATCTGTAATGCCATCCAAGCCTCGGCCTGCCCCTCCGTCACACCATCGCGCTCCATGACACGGCGCAGTTGCGTGGCGTGAGAAACAGCCACATGTACGCTACGGTCCACCAAGCTGTCGAAACCGGCTTCAAACAGCAAGGCGCATTCCATCACGACCATCGGATTTTTCTGTTTATGCTTCCACAAAAGGAACGCTTCCGCCACGCAAGGATGCACCACACTGTCGACAAGCGAGGCATAATGAGTTCCCCGGCAAAGAAAGGCCGCCATGACTGCCTTGTTGAGTTCCCCGTCAGCGCCATACAGCTCAGCACCGACAAGCGCGACCAGCTGTTGCTTTAACTTGGCGTCATGCCGAATCAGGCGCTTGGCCTCATCGTCACAATAAAACACCGGCCAGCCCCGTTCAGACAACTTACGGCAAACATAACTTTTCCCGCTTCCTATACCTCCCGTTATGCCCCAAACGAAAGGGTTATTATCATACTCCCGGCACATCTTCAATCAAGTAGTCTATTGTCTGGGGCACAATGCGCACGTGACTTACGCCAGGAGGGATGCTGCGTAATTTCAGGCGGAAACGTCCCGTGTTGTCTTTAATCAGATCCTCATAATTCACTACGAGAGTAAAATCCTCTGCCGTGACACTCCGATAATTGCTCAATCCCACCTGGAACGTCACATTCACCTTCGACGGAAAAGCCCGCAACGCTTTTGACGCAGGAAAGTTGACCCAACGGACCGGGACTTCTACTGTTTTCTCGGTCAGGCGATCCACATCAAGTTCGACTGACGCATAATCGGGCACAAACTTGGCGCCCACACGTGGCTGCACCCTCAAACGGAAACGAATTGTATCCGTGAAATCGCCATAACGCACAGGCTGCAAATATGCCGCCTGTATCGTATCAAGCAACGGCCCCGCAGCAAACACGGTGACGGAATCGGGATTTACCTTCACGGCTGACACATGATATTCCTTTGCCGGACGGAAATGACCAACTAAACGTACGGGAACACGTTTAGACAAACCATAATTAAAATAGAACTCGATGGTATCCGGACGGCTTGACACAATGCGTGTACTTGGCGTCAAGCGTGCCGACAACTGCTTATAGATTTCATGGGCAGCCAAACGGACATGGCCGGACTTGTTAGCCACCTTGCTAAAGTTAAGCCCCATTGCGGGAAGGTCACGACCGTAAAGATAGCGAAGCAGAGCATACCCTTTGTCACGAAGTGTAAGTTGAACCGTCGAGGGGGGAGGTGTCGTTATAACGACATTCTTAGGTACATCCTCGACGCGCAGTTCGGTTTTTACCGTGACCTCATATTCTTCATCCAATGCCTGAAACAACCAGAAAGCGGCAGAAAGGACCAGGAAAAACAAAAAAATCAGAAACTGCCTGTCAAGTATTTTCGACAAGCAGAATCTGACTAATGCTGTGAGGCTTCGTACGAAGCGCATAAGATGCCTTAACGTTGTGGCTGTCCGGCCTGGCTTTTCGGGAGAATGGCGCTACGATCAAACTTCATGCGAACCCCACTGGCCACTTCGACTGTAATTGTATTCTCGGCCTCATCAATTTGCCGTACCGTTCCATATATTCCTCCAATCGTTACAATCTCCTGACCGACTTCAAGGGAATTACGGAACTTCTGTATTTCTTTTTGCTTTTTGTTCTGCGGACGTATCATAAAGAAGTACATGATAGCAAAGATAGCGATGATCATCACCCAGAACGTCCATCCACCACCTGCGGCTTGCGTGTTTGTAGCTTGCAACAGACTGAAAGGGAAAAGAATTGCCATTGTTACGTGTTTTTAGTTAGGAATTAATGTTTACTTTAATAATTTCTTCTCTGCGCGCAACTGCTTTACTATATGATCGAGCAGGCCATTAATATAAGCTGCACTACGCGGCGTACTGTAAACCTTGGCGATGTTCAAATACTCGTTAAAGGTTACACTCAAGGGTATAGAGGGAAAGGTCAACATTTCAGCCAAAGCAATTTGCATCAAGATGACATCCATGCAGGCCAGACGATTAAACTCCCAATTCTTAGCATAAGTACGGATAAGTTGCCGATAGGTTTCTGCATTCTGCAACGTCGTCCGGAACAACGTCATGGCAAACTGGCGGTCCTCTTCGTTGTCATACTCCGGCAACAGAGGCTGTTCGACACCGTTCTCAGGCTGAAAACGCTTTATTGTCTTCAAAACGAACGAGTCGACAATCTCCTTATCATCGTTCCAATAAAGACTTTGCTCTTCAAGAAGCGCATCCAGCTCTTCATTACGACAGATATAATCTTTATAGAGTTTACGTATCAATTCGCGGTCGTCGTCAAAAGAGGCATCTTGCTTAGCTGCATAGGCCGCCATGGTGGGGCTTTCCACCAACTGAGCGTACAACTTTTTTATGAAAGCGCTTTCACCCTCCCACCCTTTGCTATGTTTATCACGATAATCCAGCAATTGCTTATTCTCATCCATCTGTTTAAGCAACCGATTACCAGCCAACTTGGCATCATACATATCTTCAGGGGTCAATTCGATGTGCAGACGCTTGGAACGAGAAACCTTAGCATCAGCCCTCGCCTCCGCAACATGACGCAACTCAACAAGCAACAGGAGTAAGATGTGATATAGATCGTAAGCCTTCCCTATGCTGAATGCCAACTCTTTTTCTGCTATCTCCAAGGTTCGACCTTCATTCTGATAAAAAGCGTATACGAGTTGTACAACCTTTATGCGAATCAGTTCTCTATTTATCATGCTCCTATAACTAAAAGATGCTATTCCAAGTGCAAAATTACGAAAACTCTCTGACTAATCCCTTACAAAGCCCCATATTTATTTCATAATTGCCCATAAGTATTGTTATTGGAAAGACCCACTACATATCCATCGAAAGCAAATGCCCCGCGGCTCCCCTCACCCTGCCAGTCCCTGCCATCCCTCCCACTTTTAATTATTTACAACATCCATGTCGTCATAAACAAACTTGAGTTCAACTTATAAATGCAACTTTTTGGGTGCGGATAATAAGCAATA
>USCX01000057.1 GCA_900553285.1 uncultured Prevotella sp. | reverse complement strand
CTCACTGAAGATGGGCCCGGGCGACTCGGCCCGCTCACACACGCCCGACGAATACATCAAGCCGGAGGAGATTCATCAAGCCATCAAGCTCTATCTGGATTTGCTCGACGGGCAACCTGTCGGATAAACGCAGCCGCAACTCCTTAAATACGTTTCCGGCGCGTCCGCTCCCAGCCGGGAGGAACGCGCCGGAACTTTTTCAGGCTTATTCCGTCAGAGACACGCCGGTTACCTGCGCAACCACGCTTCGGGGTTGAGCTTTGTGGTCTCTTTTCTCAACTGGAAGTGGAGCATGCAGTTGCCCGAAGCGTCGGGCGCCACGTTGCCCAGGACCTGTCCGGTGGTGACATGCTGTCCCTTTCTGACCTGCGCCGACTGCAAATTGCAGTAGACAGACATGTAACTGCCGTGACGGACGATGATGTTGACCGAACTGCCGAACGAAAAGACTGCGCTCACTTCACCGTCGAAGATACAACGCGCCTGCGCGCCCGGCTTTCCGGTGATGTTTATACCTTTATTGTCCAACGAAACACCGCTCAGCCCCGGCACGGCATAGCGTCCGAAACGTCCGGAGAGGACATACGGCCCCGTGATAGGCATCGGAAGCCGCCCTTTGTTGGCTGCAAAATCCCGGCTTAACCTGACGTCGGCCGAAGAGGCCTCACGGAACTTGGGCGCAGCGGATTTATCCGACGAGGAAGAGGAAGACGTGCCCTTCCTACCCGGCTTGTTTTTCTTGGCGCGGGCGGCAGCCTCCTCCTTGGCGCGTTGCTCAGCCTCACGGCGCCGGCGTGCCTCCTCTGCTTTCCGACGGCGCTCTGCGGCTTCTATCTCCTTTTGAATGAGCTGGTCGATCTTAGCGTTCAGCGAATTGTATTTTTTCCGGTCCGCCGCAATAGTCGCTTGCAGCTTCGACTGCTTTTTCTTCAACTCGCTGACGATGCCCTCACGCTCTTTCTGCTGACTTTCAAGTTTGGCCTGCTCCGTGCGGCCGGCCGCAAGCAGCTTCCCTTTCTGGGCTTTTGCGTTGAGAAGTTCGTTTTGTTTTTTGCGGACCGCAGTTTCTTTCTCGCGGATGATTTCGCCCTGCGCGCGCTGGTACTTGGCATACTCCATCATGTACCTCATACGGCGGAACATCTGGCTGAAATTCTTTGCTGAGAACAAGAACATCAGTTTGTTTTGCGTCGTCCGGTTTTTGTACATGTACACTACGCTCCGGCTGTACTTGCGTTTGCATTCGTTCAGGTCCTTGACAAGCTGGTTTATCTGTGTGGAAAGCTGTGCGATGTTCGCATCCATCAGTTTCAGTTCGCTTTCTATGCCACTTACGTAACGGCGCTGGTCGTCAATCTGCCCGCTAAGGACGGCCAGGTTGCTCAACTGCGACTTCACGTCCTTCTTGGTCGACCGCAGCATATTCTCCGACTGTGCAATCTGCTTTTTAAGCGACTTGCTCTGCGACTGCAAATTACGGATTTGACGTGTGGTCTGCGCTGAAACTGTCCCCGCCCACACGAACAACGATAAAAAGACGATAATGACTCTGTTCCTCATGGCGGTCAAAGCGACATTAATTGCCGCATTATGTCATTGACGGTTCTCTCTTTATACTTCGAGGAAATTTCAGTCCGCTTCTCCCACTTGTCAGACGTGGAGAAACGGCTGAGTTCCATGTCCAACGAATAATTTCCCCGCCGCAAGCCCTCCACAGCGAACCGGATCCGTGCAGGAAAGGTATAGCCTTCCACATCAGCGAAGCTGCCGTAACGCCCGACGAACTTTGTGGCATCGCCGGGTGTCTTGCCGCTAATGATCGTCTGGTCAAGCAAACCGTTGCCTTTGACCGTTCTGAAACTATACGCCAACTGAGGAGCGTCTGTCAGCCGGAAAAGAACATAGTCGCCTTCTTCGGACGTGGCAAAGCGCTCCAACAATCCGGCTACGGGCTCTGTCGTTCCCGGCACAAAGACCTCGTTCCAGAACAACGCCTGCAACGCATTGAAATCGAGGCGGGCGCTTTTCAGGAAACTGACTCCCGCATACGGCACACGGACATATTGTTTATTGAAACGGTCGACAAGCAGCACGTCGTTCTGGGTGAATTCCATACGTCCGACCTCCATGCCGAGAAACGTCAGGGAGAGTTGAATAACGTCGTCACGCTTCATACGCAAATTACCGTTCACAGATATTTCCTTTGTCCCGGCCTTCAAGGTGAGCGACACACGGGCTGTCAACGCAGCAGGCCGTGCAGCCCGGGCCACTACCCGGTTCTTATACGCCGACACATCGAAAGCAGGCGTCGCGGGAATGTCTTTCTCCGCAACAACCGAGCGACTGGACTTACAGCCCGACAACGACAACAGCGTCACAGTCACCAAGCCCAACAACGATAGGGATATCTTCATAACTTAGAGTGTTTTTTCAGCTTACTCGCTATTTTCTTTCTCTCTGCCGACCCGACCGTCAGACGCAGCGCCTTTCGCCAGAAGCCGACAGCCTGTTCTTGCAGACCGCACTTCATATATATATCACCGGCATGATCGTAAATACTGGCGTTCTCTTCGTTCTCCTCGACATGCTTCAACGTCTCATCGATGTAGAGCCGCGCTTGTTCGTACCGCTTCAATTCATACAATATCCAGGCATACGTGTCCAAGTAGGTCGGATTTACAGAATCCGACTGCACCGTCCTGTACGACATCCGCTCCGCCTCGTCCAGACGAATTCCGTCGAGCGACAGGAAGTAAGCGTAATTGTTCAGACAGCCCATGTTGTCCGCATCATACACCAAGCAGGAGTCGTAAGCCGCATAGGCTTCATCTTTCCGGCCGACGGTGTGCAACACATCGCCGAGGATGGCGTAAATGTCAGCAACGAGCTCGCCTTGTTGCGTGCTGTCGTTGTGCGCCAGACCGCGGCGAAGCACGGCGACAGCCTCCTCATTGCGTTCTTCCTGAGCCAGCGTGACGCCCTCATACAGGTAGTAGTGCAAATGGGTAGGATTATAAAGTTCCCCCTCACGGCAGACTTGGATTACGGTCGAATCGTTCCCTTCCTGTATCAGGCGAAAGAGCAAACGCGTCCGGGCAGCACTATTGTCTGGCGTGACTTCCAGGTTTTTGCGCAGCACCGCCATGATGGAGTCACCCGGCTGATGGGTGTACACCATGTACTGTTCGCACAATTCGGCGATGGCACTGTTTTCCTGGGGATGGCTCAAGGCCTTTCTGAGCAAGCCCAAAGAACGGTTCACGGTCTGCGGGGTCGTATCCATACGGACTTCGGCAAGATAACCACCGAGCAATTGATAGCGAGCGGCGTTGTTGACCTTCGGATTGCTGATAAAGGAATCTATCTCGGCCAGATAGCGCACCGTGTCATGCTCATTCTGATAATAACCGATAAGCCAAGCCTGCGCCATGCTGTTTCCGGGGTCTTGGGCCTGGACCTCACGGCACAAGGCATAGCCATCGGACGCCCGGCCATTCTCCAAATAAAGACTGGCCAAGAGCATGGGATACCGAAGTTCGTTCGGATTCTCCCTGCGTAAGCGCTCCACCTCCGCATAAGCCTTGTCGATTTCTTTGGCGTTCGTATAAAGCCGTATTCGTTCGTAATCGAATTCCTCACCACTGCCTTCGAGACGCTCTAAACGCGACAAGGTGTGCAAAGCGTCGTCATAGTGTCCTTGCTGGTTCTGCAAGCGGTAAAGAAGCCAGAGATCGTCTATCGGATAGTCCTCACGGTCTATCACCGTACGGAGGACGGCAATAGCGGAGTCGCATTCGTTTTTTTGCAGGTAGGTGTAGACCAACAAGTTGCGGTAGGTCGGATTGTCCGGCGCCACGGCAATGGCATGTTTCAGCAAGCGCACCACTTCCGTCGTATCGCCCACATACTGCACCAGCCGGCTAATGCTTTCCGCTCCGTCGGGGTTCAGCTCGAGCGCCCGACGCAGGAGTTCGAAACACGCCGCATCATTCCCTTTCAGACCCTGACGGACTGCTTCAAGGTATATTGTATTATATTTTTGCTGCACGTCCGGTGTCAGGGGAGAAGCCTTGACCGGGGCGACCTCAAAGACAAGCGAGCCGTCCGCGCGGCCCACCGACGGGCTTCCCGAAGAACAGGAAGCAAGCAGCACGAGCAGCCCACACAAGAAACTGCCCGTCAGGAACAGCCCCGTCACACGTTGCATAAACGTCCGCATACGTATTCCGCTCTTACTCCACACCTGTATGGCCAAAGCCGCCCGTCCCGCGAGGAGTCTCATCGAGTTGTTCGACAGGACGCCACTCCACCGTCTCGTGGCGGGCCACCACCAATTGAGCGATGCGCTCACCATCGTTGACGACAAAGGTTTCGTGGGACAGGTTAATCAAAATCACACCGATTTCGCCCCTGTAATCGGCATCTATCGTACCGGGCGCATTCAGCAGGCCGATGCCTTTTTTCAGCGCGAGGCCCGAACGCGGCCTTACCTGCGCTTCATAGCCCGGCGGCAACGCAATGTAAAGTCCTGTGGGAATCACACATCGCGCCAAGGGGGCCAGCTCGACCGGGGCTTCCAGATTGGCCCGCAGGTCCATGCCCGCGCTCAGCGGCGTCGCATAAGCCGGCAGAGCATGGCGGGAACGGTTGATGACTTTTATTTCCATCTGTGAGACGTTGACAATATGAGTGAACAAAAATACGGAATTTCGCGCATATACTCCCGGATTTTACCGAAAAAGCGGGAATTAGTCTTTAATTTTGCGGTTGTTTTCACTATGATTATGAATTGGGAAAGACTCATCTCCGACAAACGTTTCGGCAAGGAGGACCGGCACGAGCAACGCCGCGAAATGCGCACGCAGTTCCAACGCGACTACGACAGGCTCATCTTCTCAGCCCCTTTCCGCCGACTTCAGAACAAGACACAGGTATTTCCTCTCCCGGGAAGCATTTTTGTACACAACCGCCTCACTCATAGTCTGGAAGTGTCAAGCGTGGGTCGCTCGCTGGGGAACGACTCTGCACGCGAACTCATCCGCAAACATCCCGAAACGCCTCACGGTGTGTTCGATCCCTTCGGCGCCATCGTCTCGGCCGCCTGCCTTGCCCACGACCTCGGCAATCCCCCGTTCGGCCACTCCGGCGAACGGGCCATCATCAGCTATTTCAAAGAAGGACAGGGCGCACGGCTGAAAGACTACACCGCTCCCGACGGCGATCGCCTGACCGAGGCACAATGGAACGACATCATCCATTTCGACGGCAACGCCAACACATTCCGCCTGCTGACCCACCAATTTGCCGGCCGCCGAAAGGGGGGCTTCGTCATGACCTACTCCACGCTGGCCGCCATCGTGAAATATCCTTACGCCTCGTCACTGGCTCACAAGAAAGCGAAATTCGGATTTTTCGAGAGCGAGAAAGAGTCCTATCGGCGCATCGCTGACGAACTGGGCATTCCCGGCAAGGAGGTTGGGCCGGGAAGATATTCCTACGTGCGTCATCCGCTCGTCTATCTCGTCGAGGCGGCCGACGACATCTGCTATGAAATCATGGACATCGAAGACGCGCATAAACTCCGCCTGCTTTCAGACACGCACACCATAGAGCTGCTGCTTTCTTTCTTCGACACAAGCACCCAAGACCGTATCACGAGCGAATTTACCGAGGTGACGGACACCAACGAACGCATCGTCTACCTTCGCTCCTGCGTCATCAACGCGCTCGAACAAGCCTGTGTCTCTATCTTCGTCGACCACGAAGAGGACCTGCTGGCCGGCACTTTCAGCGGTAGCCTCATCGACCATTTGCCCGGCCGCATGCTGGATGCCTACCGGCAGTGTGAGCACATCGCCCGGCGCCACATCTACGAATGCAAAGACGTGGTCGATATAGACCTCGCCGGGTACCGCATCATCTACACCCTGCTCGAACTGATGATGGACGCCATGCTGTCGCCCGAGAAAGCGTACAGCAAACTGCTTATCAGTCGCGTTTCGGAACAATACCAGCTTACCGCGCCCCGGCTCTACGACCGCGTGATGGCCGTGCTCGACTATATTTCGGGAATGACCGACGTGTACGCGCTCGACCTTTATCGGAAAATCAACGGCAATTCCCTCCCCATGGTCTGACCTTTTCCACAAGGACTGAACTACGACAAAAAGCGCGGTTTCACCGAGTTTTTCCCCATGTCCGCCCTTCATAAAAACGGGCACTGCGACAGTTTTCCTGCACGCAGCGCCCGTTTTTCCTGTCAGTGCGATCGCCGCTCCCGTCGCCCGCAGGGGTTTCTCTTCAACGGCAACCACCTGTCCGGACGGCCGGAACGCGGCATGAACCTCACTCGAATATATGCTTACCGTAGTCGATGCCGTTCAGCCTGTACCACACCGTGTCAGCCTGGACGCGCTGCCTGAAGTCGGTATAGGAGCGCCGTTCCTGAGGCGTCCAGCCAGCTTCGGCCACAGCTGCCAACCGCGGCAGCATCAGGTATTCCAGCGTGTCTTCCTCGATGACATACTCGGTCCAGAAGTTTGCCTGCACGCCCTTATAGTGCGACAGGAGTTCCGGTGCGACGCCTTTCGCGGGCTGATAGCCGTAGACAGCCTCAACCGTCTCGTTGCCATGACCTTGCGAAAGGGGTTCCGATGGCAACTTGCTCTGCTTCCGGTTGATATAATAGGGTATCTGCGGGGTCAGGATGACGTCCATCCCGCGGCGCACGGCCTCCTGGGCCGCCTTGTCTGCCCCGATCCATGCCATCACCGTCAGGTCGAGCCCGTCGGTATTGCTGCCGAGAATCTCGTTCCATGCTATCAGATGACGCCGTTCGGCCGTCGGCTTACTCTGTATGTAGTCTTCGAGCTGACGATAAAAGTGCCCCTGCAAATCGCGGTAGGACTTGGCCCCTATTTGTGCGTAAAGGGCCTGGCACTCGGCGTTCTGCTCCCACGCACGTGTCGGACATTCGTCGCCGCCGATGTGAATGTAATTAAAGGGGAAAAGCCCCGTCAGCTCATCAATGACATCCTTTGCAAATTGGACGGCCTTGGGCGAAGCCACGTTCATGACATCGCCCGAAACGCCCTGATGGAGCCAGACGGAATGCGGCTGGTCGGGCGTACAGCTCAACTCGGGGTAAGCGGCAAGGGCTGCCTGAAAATGGCCGGGCATGTCAATCTCCGGCACTATCTCGATGAAGCGTTCGCGGGCGTAATCGACAATCTCGCGAATGTCGTCCTGCGTGTAGAAACCGCCATAACGTTTTCCGTCGGGCTTCATGTCCCGCCAAGCCAGGATGCGGCTGTCACGCCAGGCGCCGACCTCGGTCAACTTGGGGTATTTCTTGATTTCGATGCGCCATCCCTGGTCTTCGGTCAGGTGCCAGTGGAAACGGTTGAGCTTGTACGTGCTCATAATGTCGAGAACACGCTTCACGGTCTCCTTACCGAAGAAATGCCGGCCTTCGTCGAGCATAAACCCGCGCCATCCGAAACGCGGCTCGTCGGCGACAGATACGGCCGGTACGCTCCAACCCTGTGCGGGTGTGTCCGTCCGCCCCCCTGCCACGACGTTACGGGGCATCAGTTGCTTCAACGTCTGAAACGCATAGAAAAATCCGGCCGGCCGGGCAGCGCGGATCCGAATGCCGCCGGGCGTCACGTCCAGCCGGTATGCCTCAGGAGGCAGTGAGCCGTCGAGCGAGAGCACCACATCGCCGCGCTGCCTCGTGGCCAGACGTAGCTTGACGCCCGTCGCCCGCTCCATGTCGGCCATAAAGCGCTCGCAGACCATCCGGACGCTGTCGCCCGGATAAGACGGACAGACTATCTTCTGCTTGTTTTTCCACACGAATTTTCCATCGCCGGCCTCCATCCGGGCAGGCAGGGGCACCACGGACA
>USCX01000056.1 GCA_900553285.1 uncultured Prevotella sp. | reverse complement strand
CTTCCGGAGAATACATTTTTCTGATCGATGAAGCTCACAATCTGGTGGACAGGGGAAGGGAAATGTATAGTGCTCATGTGGATAGAGCGGATGTACTGGAGGCGAAGAGACTGGCCGGGGATTACAGCAAAGGTCTGGTGCGAGCACTGGAAAAAGTGAACAGACAGCTTCGAACTCTGGAAAAGGAGTGTACAGAGTACGAAATCCTGCCAAATCCCGGAGCAGTTTCTCTGGGAATGCTTCAGGTGATGGGGGAGATGGATAAGCTCCTGGAGGAACTTCATGGAAAGGAACTTCCGGAGCAGCTGCTGGAATTTTACTTCTGTGTGAGAGATTTTCTGAATATTGATGAACTTTTGGATGAAAATTATGTGGTTTATACAGAAATGGGAGAAGGGGGAAAGGTGATTTTGCGGCTTTTCTGTGTAAATCCTGCAGCAAATATTCATAGATGTCTGGAAAAGGGAAAAAGTGCGGTGTTCTTTTCTGCGACTCTGCTTCCCATGGATTATTACCGTGCACTTTTAAGCACCAGAAAGGATGACTATGGGATTTATGTGACTTCTCCTTTCAGGCAGGAGAACAGGTGCATTCTCACAGGACGGGATGTGAGCAGCAGGTATACCAGAAGAGGATATGAGGAATATCACAGGATCGCATCTTACATTGCCAGAACTGTATGGACAAGAAAAGGAAATTATATGGTATTCTTTCCTTCTTATAAATTTATGCTGATAGCCAACCGATTAAAAGAAACCAACCGCGCAGAATACCTGCTGTACATGTGGCAAGTAGAAGACCTGCTCCGGGCAAACGGATGCGACATCGACCGCCTGCGGGAGAACTACCTGTCTAAATTCGACCTGCCAGCGGACGCACGCTCACAAATGGAACAATGGTATGCCAACCTGTGCGAAATGATGCGGTCGGAGGGCGTTGCAGAAAAGGGGCATCTGCAAATCAACCGCAACGCGCTGCAAGACCTTTCCGAACTGCACGAAAAGCTGGTCGCCTCCGCCCATTTTCCTTACTACCGCTCAGCCTACTACAAAGTGTTGCCCTACATCGTCGAAGTGCGCAACCGCGGTGGACATAAAGACGAAGGAGAACTGCAAACATGCTTCGACATACTCTATGGCGTCATGATGCTGCGTTTGCAGAAAAAAGAAATCTCACCTGAGACGGCGGCTGCCGTCAAAGACATCTCAACCCTGCTCGGACAACTCTCCGACTATTACTTCAAAGACAAAGAAGAACCCATCGAATTCTAAGACACATATTATATACTATGCACAGAATACTCGTCACAGGCTGCCGGGGGCAATTGGGCAGTGAACTTCAAGATATAGCCGGGGATTACGAAACGCTCGACTTCCTCTTCACCGACTACACCGAACTGGACATAACAGACCGCAAGGCGGTACGCACCTATATCGAAGAGCGCGAAGTGGACTGCGTAGTCAATTGTGCCGCCTACACCGCTGTCGACCAGGCGGAAAACGACATCGGGAAATGCGATCTGCTCAACCATGTCGCGCCCGGCTACCTAGCAGAAGCCATCGCCTCGCGCGGAGGGTCAATGATACAGATTTCGACGGATTATGTTTTCGACGGAAAAGGCCACAAGCCCTATCGCGAAGACATGCCTACCGCCCCATGCTCCACCTACGGCCGCACGAAACTTGCGGGCGAGGAGAAAGTGATCTGCAACTGTCCAGGCGCCATGATCATCCGTACGGCGTGGCTTTATTCGTCGTACGGGAAGAACTTTGTCAAGACGATGCTCCGTCTGGCCAGAGAACGCGATGAAATCGGCGTAGTGGCCGACCAGATAGGCACACCGACATACGCGCACGACCTGGCCCGCGCCATCTGCACCATACTTGAACAAGGCATCGTGCCCGGCATCTATCACTTCACCAACGAAGGGGCATGCTCATGGTACGACTTCACAAAAACCATCTTCCGCCTCAAAGGCATCGACGAAGACGACTGCCGGGTCCGCCCCCTTCGTACCGACGAATTTCCCAGTGCCGCACAACGCCCCCACTATTCCGTACTCGACAAAAGCAAACTCAAGCGGACCTATGGCCTCGACATCCGCTGGTGGGAGGACGCCCTGAAATCCTGCCTCAAAAAACTGTAATTCGCCTACATCGACAAAGATTATGAACGAAATAGAAAGAAGACGAACCTTTGCCATCATCTCACACCCCGACGCCGGAAAGACAACCCTCACCGAAAAGCTGCTGCTCTTCGGCGGACAAATCCAAGTGGCCGGCGCCGTAAAAAACAACAAGATAAAGAAAACCGCTACCAGCGACTGGATGGAGATCGAAAAGCAACGCGGCATCTCGGTCACTACCTCCGTCATGGAATTCGATTACGAGGGTTATAAAGTGAACATCCTCGACACACCGGGCCACCAGGATTTTGCCGAAGACACCTTCCGCACGCTGACCGCCGTAGACAGTGCCATCATCGTTGTAGACGGCGCAAAGGGCGTCGAAGCACAAACCCGTAAGCTCATGGCGGTCTGCCGCATGCGGAAAACGCCAGTCATCATTTTCATCAACAAAATGGACCGCGAAGGCAAAGACCCCTTCGACCTGCTTGATGAGCTCGAACAAGAGTTGCAAATCAGCGTCCGTCCCCTCTCATGGCCCATCAATCAAGGCCAGCGCTTCAAAGGTGTCTACAACATCTACGAACAAAAACTCGACCTCTTCGCCCCGGACAAACAGAAAGTCACGGAGAAAATCGAAGTCGACATCCACAGCAACCAGTTGGAAGCACCCGTCGGGACGGCCGATGCCACCAAGCTCAGGGAAGACCTCGAGCTCGTTTCTGGCGTCTACCCGGAATTCAACGTCGAAGATTACCTCGCCGCAGATGTCGCGCCTGTATTCTTCGGCTCCGCGCTCAACAACTTCGGCGTAAAAGAACTACTGGACTGCTTCGTCAAGATTGCGCCTTCCCCACGTCCCACGCGAGCCGAAGAGCGCGAGGTGAAACCCGAAGAGCCCAAGTTTACGGGCTTCATCTTCAAGATAACAGCCAACATCGACCCCAATCACCGCTCTTGCATCGCCTTCTGTAAGGTATGCAGCGGCCGCTTTGTCCGTAACGCTCCCTATCTTCATGTCCGGCAAGGAAAAACCGTCCGCTTCTCCTCGCCGACTCAATTCATGGCTCAACGCAAGAGCACGATTGACGAAGCATGGCCCGGTGACATCGTCGGCCTGCCCGACAACGGCATTTTCAAAATCGGCGACACCCTGACGGAAGGCGAGCAGCTTCATTTTCGCGGCCTGCCCAGTTTCTCGCCCGAGATGTTCAAATACATTGAAAACGCTGACCCCATGAAGACAAAGCAGCTCAACAAGGGTATCGAACAACTCATGGACGAAGGCGTCGCCCAGTTATTCATCAACCAGTTCAACAACCGCAAAATCATCGGAACGGTCGGCCAGCTGCAATTCGAGGTCATCCAATATCGCTTGGAAAACGAATATAACGCCAAATGCCGCTGGGAACCTCTCAGCCTCTACAAGGCTTGTTGGATTGAAAGCGACGACCCGGCCCAACTCGAAGCCTTCAAAAAGCGCAAGTTCCAGTACATGGCCAAAGACCGTGACGGCCGCGACGTATTCCTTGCGGACAGCAATTACGTGCTTCAAATGGCACAAGCTGACTTCGACCACATCAAGTTCCACTTCACCAGCGAATTCTAAACACGTTTCAGCCATGGACCAAGTCATGCGCGAAGACATCAAAAAGGCCATCGAAGTCCTGAACAAGGGGGGCGTCATTCTTTATCCGACGGACACAATCTGGGGCATCGGCTGCGATGCGACCAACGAAGAGGCCGTGCGCCGCGTCTACGAGATCAAACATCGTGCTGACGCCAAAGCGCTCATCACTCTGGTCGACTCGGAAGCCAAAATCCAAGGTTATGTCAGCGAAGTCCCCGAGGTAGCTTGGCAACTCATCGAGTGCAGCACACGTCCGCTGACCATCATTTACGACGGAGCCCGCCATCTGGCTCCCAACCTTGTGGCAGAAGACGGGAGCGTCGCCATCCGCCTGACCAACGAAGCGTTCAGCAAAGAACTCTGCCTACGCTTTCATCGGCCGATAGTCTCCACATCCGCCAACCTGAGCGGCGAGCCCTCGCCGGCTACTTTCGACGAAATTTCAGACGACATCAAGAACGCCGTCGACTACATCTGCACATCAAGACGCGACGAACATACTCCCTCCCGTCCGTCATCCATCATCAAATTGTCGGCAAGCGGAGAATTCAAAATAATCAGAGAATAAACGATGGTCCACACACAAACCGCACACGCAGCCAATCCGCTCATCGGCTGGATTGAACGTCACCTCAGTCAGCGCCAAGTCATACTGGTACTCAGTTTCCTAGTAGGCGTGGCCACTGCGTTAGCCGGTTTCATCCTCAAATGGCTCATTCACGAAATTGAGTTCATCCTGACGGACAGTTTCGACGTAACGGGCTCCAACTGGCTGTTTCTTGTCTACCCGGTTGTCGGCATATACCTCACTGCGCTGTTCATTAAATATATCGTCCGCGACGACATCGGGCACGGCGTCACGAAAATTTTATACGCCATCTCGCGCAGACAAGGCCACATCCGGCGTCACAACTGCTGGTCAAGCGTCATCGCATCAGCCATCACCATCGGTTTCGGAGGGTCGGTCGGCGCCGAATCGCCCATCGTGCTGACAGGGTCAGCCATAGGTTCAGACTTGGGACGTATCTTCAAAATGGACCACAAAACGCTGATGCTCCTTATCGGCTGTGGAGCATCGGGCGCCGTAGCGGGCATTTTCAAAGCCCCCATAGCCGGGTTAGTGTTCACATTGGAGGTCCTGATGATCGATCTGACCATGGCCTCGCTCCTGCCCCTCCTCATATCGAGCGTAACGGCCACATGTGTCACCTATGCGCTCAGCGGCACAGGTGCTCTCTTTGCCTTCGAACTGCACAATCCCTTTGCCGTCGAGCGCATCCCTTCGTCCATCCTATTGGGCATTTTCTGTGGTCTGATCGCGCTCTATTTCACCCGGGCGATGAATGCCTTCGAACAGTTGTTCAGCCGGTTAAAAGGTTTGTACAAACGCCTTGCGTTAGGCGGCACGGTGCTCGCCGTCCTCATTTACTTCTTTCCACCACTCTACGGCGAAGGCTACTCCACCATTACGCTTCTTTTGGACGGGAAAGGCATCGGCGAATGGGAACAGGTGATGAACAACTCCATGTTCTACGGTCACCCGGAATACTTGCTGCTCTACCTGACACTGATTGTAGCGTTCAAGGTCTTTGCCACGACGGCCACCAACGGCGGCGGCGGTTGCGGCGGTACATTTGCCCCCAGCCTTTTCCTCGGCTGCATCGGGGGCTTTATCTTCGCCCAGGTATGGAATCAGTTCCATCTTTTCGGCATTCATGTCCCCGAGACGAATTATGCCCTTCTTGGGATGGCCGGCCTCATGAGCGGCGTGTTCCACGCGCCGTTGACGGGCGTGTTCCTCATAGCCGAGCTCACCGGAGGCTATGACCTTTTCATTCCGCTCATCATCGTTTCCGTGTCGTCCTACCTCACCATCAACATCTTCGAGCCGCACAGCATTTATGCCATGCGCCTGGCCCGCACAGGACAACTGCTCACGCACCACAAGGACCGGTCCATCCTGACGCTGATGACGCTGGATGCCATCATCGACAAGACGACGCCGCACCTCACGCCCGACATGAATCTGGGCCAGATCGTCCGCATCATCGCCAACAGCCAGTCGAGTGTCTTTGCCGTAACAGACGGGAAAGGCGCCTTGCTCGGCGTCATCGAGTTCAAGGACATACGAAAGATTGCATTCCGACCGGAACTATACCGTTATTACACGGCGGAACAACTCATGAAACCGGCCTCCTCCATATTGAGTAGCGACGACCCCATGTCGGCCGTCATGCAACAATTCGAAGACACGGGTGCCGACGTGCTGCCCGTCGTCGACGCCCGCCGCGTATTCGTCGGTTTCGTCACCAAAGAGCACCTTTACAGTTCTTATCGTAAAATCCTCGTCGACTTCTCAGAAGAATAACCTCCACACATATCGCCAGCATGAAAAAAGAAGACCTACGCATTGTGTATATGGGCACGCCGGAATTTGCCGTCGAAAGCCTGCGCGCCCTTGTCGAAGGCGGATACAACGTGGTCGGTGTCGTCACCATGCCCGACAAAGCCATCGGCCGCCACCAAAGCGAGCTCCATCCAAGCCCGGTCAAGGAATACGCCGTCCGCCACGGACTGGCCGTCCTTCAACCCGCCAAGTTGAAAGATCCTCAATTCGTAGAAGAACTGCGCTCACTACGGGCCGATCTGCAAATCGTCGTCGCATTCCGCATGTTGCCGGAAGTCGTATGGGCCATGCCCCGTCTGGGCACGTTCAACCTCCATGCCTCGCTTCTTCCGCAGTACCGCGGCGCAGCCCCCATCAACTGGGCGGTCATCAATGGAGAAACGGAAACAGGCATCACGACGTTCTTCCTCAAACACGAAATAGACACCGGCGACATCATACAGCAAGTGCATGTGCCCATAGCAGACACAGACACAGCCGGCGACGTCCACGACCGCCTTATGCTCCTGGGCGGACGCCTCGTCACTGAAACAGTCGACCGCATTCTCGACGGAACCGTCAAGTCGGTCCCCCAAACGGAAATAGCTGCGGGAACCGCCCTGCACGGCGCTCCAAAAATTTTCAAAGAAACATGCCGCATAAACTGGTCGCAGGGAGTGAAAGCCATCTATGACTTCGTTCGCGGACTTTCGCCTTATCCGGCCGCATGGACGGAGCTTCACAACGGCGACAAAGTGACTACACTGAAAATCTACGCCTGCGAAAAACAATTTTGCAAGCCTTCCGTACCCGCCGGCAGCGTAGAGACGGACGGCCAAAGTCAGTTCAGGATAGCAACGACCGACGGCTACGTGCTGCTCACAGACGTCCAACAATCCGGAAAGAAACGCATGTCTGTCACCGACTATCTCCGAGGGTTCCATTTGGGTGGCCATTGCCACGCGGAGTGAAAAAGGGATAACGTTTCCCGCCTACCGGGAAACGTTCGGCGGACTGTCTCTGACGGTCACTCCGACACGAAAAGACATCGCAGCGACAAATAAAACCGTCGCTGCGATGTCTTTTCGCATGTCACCGACCAGCAGTCCGGACATTCCTAACGCACCGTCACATGGAAACATCCTTGTTTCACTTCATACTTGACGTAACACGTGCCTAACGCGCGTTGATCGTACAGCACCTCCGAGAGCACCCATTTCAACGTGTCGTTCCTCACCCGTCGCCGTTCAGGTCCGTCGGGGTCTTCCACGGTTACATACCGGTTATAGCTGATATCGAATGTCGTACCGTAGCGGTGGCAACTCTGGCTCGACGCATTCGCATTAAAGTTACGCAACCTTGCCACGTCATCTTCCGTGCGGAGCACCGACGTGATAATCAGTTTGTGAAACGGGATGCCTTTCGACGACAGAGAGTCGAGAAACGCTCTCGAAATGTGCGTCAGCAGATTGGCCGCGCGCGGAACGAGATAAGGTATCGAGTGCGACAAGGGCTGCACATGATAAAAGGGATTGTCGCCCACATACACCAGTCCGTCTTTATTCCGCGCGGCCTCATCACGGTTCTGCACGGGCGGAACACCGAGCCGCTGGGCCGTGACCAACTGCACGTCGTTCATATCGGGAAAACAATCACGAAAACTCGGCACGCTCGTCACCCGGTTTCGTACCGGCCGCCCGTCGGCCGCAGTCAGGCGAATCCGGGGCCGGGGAGCTGAAATCAGAGTGTCGTTGGCCGCACATCGCCGCGCTATCGAATCGTCGGCCGCCACCACCAC
>USCX01000055.1 GCA_900553285.1 uncultured Prevotella sp. | reverse complement strand
GGCTTGTGAGAGCGAGAGGCTGCTGTGGGCCGACTTGGCCACGAGGCTGCCTTTGGCGTCGTAAACCTGGATGGACTGGACAGGGGCGTCGGCCGTGACGTTGACGGTGCGGTCGTCAGTGCTGATGTCGATGCGGATGTCGTCGCTGCCTGTCACCTTTTCAATAGCCACCGGAACGGGCCGGGGACTGGGGCGGAAGTAGGCCGTGATGGTGGCGGGGTGGTCGATGGTGTATTCATACGTGGCCTTTGTGGACAGTGTGTTCTTCCCTTCACGCCAGCATACAAAGCGGTTGGTCGACAAGGCAGGAGTGGCCGTCAGCGTGACGCTTTCGCCTACTTCATAAGTCTCTTTTTCGGGCGAGATGGATACTGTCCCGCGGCTGGGTGCTGAGCTTTCCACTTTGAGGGTGCAGCCTTCCGGGGCATCTGTCGTGTAGACAACGAAGTCCAGAACCTGCCCGTGTGTGTCGTCTTCGGCATCGGTGAGACCGTTGTCGGTCAGGCGGATGCGCATACGTGTGCTGCTTTCTTCTGCGTCGGCAGGGACGTCGATCGTCGCACTGTATTTGCCGTCGTCAAGTGTCAGGGGCTTTGATGTCTCGAACACGCCGTCGCCGTTCCAGTCGAAATAGATGAAAGCCTCGTAGCCTTCGGGCTCGTTGGGGTATAACGTCGTGCTTACAGTGAACGATTTGTCGCGCGCAACGATACCTCTGTCTTGGGTAAAGAGATTGAATACAGTGGTCGGCTTGATGGGCGAGTGGAGAATAGACGTGCCGCTGGCGCTGAGCGTTCCGAGCGGATATACGATAGGTTTCACGACGCCTTCTCCTTCCATCGAAAGGGTGCGGATGTAGGCGTTGCTCGTTGTTCCGCACGGCAGGTTATAAATCTTGTGGCTCAGTTGGAATTTCGACCGGCGCGCCTTGAACGTGAAAAGCGTGTCGCCGTCGATGTTCAGGGCCTTGCCTACGGTCTCTTCGTCGGTTATGGGACGGAAGAAGTAGTAGGTGATGCCGTCCACTATCTTTTCGTATACGCCCCAATGGATGCCGCTGATGCTGTCGGCCACGAGGGCATTTCCGTTGCCGATGGGTTGTTTTGTGTCGGTTGAGACGATGAGATAGCCTCCGGCGGTGTTTGACGTTCCGACGAAGTACCACGACTGGGTGTTTCCTCCGTCTGCAGGCTGGGCGCTGATGGTGTGGTCGTCGGCCTTAGCCGTAAGGGCATTCCCCTGCGAAGTCAGAATGTCATACTCTTGTTCAATCTTATTGAAGAGGTCGGAAGAGTTGAAGGGGTGCACTTCGTAGGAGTAAGTAGTTTCGACGAAATTCCAGAACGAGTTGACGCGGTTGGGGCCGCACATGTATGAGACTACGGTCTTTCCGCCGCCTCCGCGGTTCAGTCCTTTGGTTTCGTCGCTGACCTGGTCGTGTGTCTCGTTGTCAGTCGAACTCATGAACCAGTAGCCGTTTGCCGCGGAGCTCTCCGTCGTGTTCTGGCCGATGTAGAATTCTACGGCGTTAGGGCCGGTGGTGATCTGGGCGCTTTGTTCCACTTTGGTCGTTTGGATGTAATTCCCCGAGACCATGTTGCGGATGTAATAACAATTGGGCTTGTCCGTTGATACGAACTCCCAGTAGCAACGTGTGGCTGGGTCTACGGTCCCGATGCTCAGCAGACCGTCGGCTTCTTCCTGGATGCATGAGCCTGCACTTTGACAAGGCTGGATAGTGTAGCATTGTCCCGTTTTGGGAAAAGCCTCGTCGGTGGCATCTTGACCCCAGCAGATTTGTGGAGCGGCCATACCGACACTCAGCAGTGTGCCTAACAAGATTTGATGTGTCATAGTGGTTAATTTGGGTGATACTTATTTTTTTACGACTGTAATTCGTTTGTTTAATGTGATTACGTATCGAAACAATGAGGCCGTGCATGAGTAGGAAAAGCTGCCGTCCTGCGAGAAGTTGGAGTAGGTGGCCCCGTCGGACTGTCCGGAGATGTTGTAACAGGCTTCCAGTGTCAGGTTGTAGGTGCCGGGCTGTTCGACGGTGAACTTGTCTGTGGGGTTTGAGGGACTGTTAGGATAAACGACTTCTTTGACATATTCGTGTTTCGTGTCGACTGGATTGCCGTTTTGGGTCAGTGTCCATTCGTAGGTCGTCCTGTCCACGAGCGTGGCCCCTTGGGACTGGATGGCAGTGGCGACAATTGTGTCACCCGCGTAGAGGGGATCGCTGTTGAAGGTGATATCGGAGAAGATGGGCGGGTGAGATTGATACTGTTCGTCGTTCTCACATCCTGTGAGGAAGACGCTTATGGCAAGTGCGGCCAATATGAGATGTGGCTTTGTGATATGCATGGTGAAAAATGTGACAAGTAATTAAGACTCATTGGGAATGGTGATGAGCAGTTTGTCTACCCTTTCTCCATCCATGTCGACCACTTCAAAATGGATGTGGCGATAATCGAATGTGTCGCCCGGTTTGGGAATCCGGCCGATAAAGAACATCGCCATACCTCCCAAGGTGGTGAAACCTTCGTCTTCGATGTCCTCGTAGTTGAGGATGTGTACTTCGTCCATAAAGTCGTCGAGGTTCATTGAGGCGTCGACAAGTAGTGAGCCGTCGTTGCGGTGAACGACTTCGTGTTCTTCCGGCTCGTTCTCTTCGAGGATATCGCCGAAGATGCTTTCTGTGAGGTCATGCAGGGTGATGATACCTTCCGTACCGCCGTATTCGTTGACGATGATGGCGAACTTGGTCTTGTTGTTCTTGAAGAGTTCAACGACCCGCTTGGCGTCGAGTGTTTCCGGAATGAAGAGTGCGGGCCGGGCTATGCTTTTCAGGTCGAAGGGCTTGTTGCTGTTGAGCATCAGGATGAGGTCCTTCACGGAGACAACGCCGACCACTTCGTCTTTATCGTCGTCTATGAGAGGGTATTTGCTGAAATTGGTTTCCTGTATGGTGAGCAGTACTTTTTCTTTGGTGTCGCTGGTGTCGAGCGCCACGATGTCCGGGCGCGGGGTCATGAGTTCGTTGACCCGTTTGTCTGAAAAGCGGAACACGTCGCGCAGCATTTCCGTTTCGTGCTTGTCGATGACGCCCTGTTCGGAACTTTGATGCAAGATGACTTTGAGTTCCTCTTGGGTAATAGGGCGATCGTCGCTTCCCGTGACGCCCAGACTGCGGTTGACGAGGTGGGTGGTGAAGCTCAAAACCCATACGACGGGATAGGCGATCCACATGAGGGCCCGCATGACGGGAGACATGACCACGGCCCAGCGTTCGGGCCGGCTGAGGGCTATCGATTTGGGGACAAGCTCACCGATGATGAGCGAAAGGAACGTGATGACGATGATGGTGAATGCCATGGCCATCCGTTGGGCATGAGGGGCCAGGGCCGGAATGGAGGCAAACAGGGGAACGAAATCGTCGGCTACCGACGTTCCGCCGTAGGCACCCGAGATGATGCCCACCAGCGTGATGCCGATTTGGATGGTTGAGAGGGTCTTTTCTGGATTTTTCTGTTGTTCGAGCAGCTTTTGTGCGCTCTTGCTTCCTCCGCTCGCCATGGATTCGAGGCGAACCTTGCTTGCGGAAACGAAGGCCATCTCGTAAAGCGCAAAGAGGCCGTTGATGATGAGTAGTAAAAGAATTACTATAAATTCCATGAATGATTTTATCGTTATTGTTTAGCTGTTTAATTCGCCTTTTCCCTGTCGCAGGATGACGGGGACGTTGCCTGTGCAGTCTACCACGGTCGACACGTTGAGAGTCCCGTTTCCGCCATCAACGACGAGGTCGACCTTGTCTCCGAACGCTTCGTCGATCAGTTCGGGGTTTGTGGCGTATTCCGGTTCCATTTCGGGAGTGACGGGAAGCGACGTCGTCATGATGGGAGCTTCGAGCATTCTGGCTATCTCGCGCAGGATGGGGTGGTCCGGCATTCGGATGCCCACTTCCTGACCTTGGCGGTTGCGAAAGATTTTAGGAAGTCTGTTCAGTCCGGGCAGGACAAAGGTGAACGGGCCGGGCAGGTTGCGTTTCATCAGTTTGAATACGGGCGTCGAGATGCGGGCGTATTCGCTGATGGAACTGAGGTCGTAACATATGATGGAGAGGCGGTTCTTTGCCGGGTCGATGTGTTTCAGCTTGCAGATGCGTTCGACGGCCCGTTCTTTGAGCGCGTGGCAGCCGATGGCGTACATCGTGTCGGTCGGGTAGATGATGAGTCCGCCGTCGTTCAGTATGTCCACGATGCGTTGCAGGTCGCGCGGGTTGTTGTCCTTGGGGTAGAGTTTCAGCAGCATGGGGTTAGAATCTTTTCAGCACGTTGTATAAACGCTGAACCGGGAGGCCCATCACGTTGAAGTAGCTGCCGCGCAGTTCTTCCACGGCGACCATCCCGATCCACTCTTGGATGCCATAGGCGCCGGCTTTGTCGAAGGGGAGGTAGTTGTCGACATAGTAATCGATTTCCTCGTCGCTGAGGGCGGCGAACTTGACATGGCTCGTGACGGCGAAATTTTCCATCTCTTTCTTGGTCATTACGGTGACGCCCGTGATGACTTGATGGATGCGGCCGGACAGGTTGTGCAGCATGGTCTTGGCCTCTTGTGCGTCGCGGGGCTTGCCGAGCGTCTCTCCGTCGAGACTGACCACGGTGTCGGCCGCAATGAGCAGTTCGTCGTCGGCCATCGACGATCGGTAGGCTTCGGCTTTCTTACGCGATATGTAGCGCGGTATGTCTTCTCCGCGCAGGGTCTCGGGGTAGCGTTCGTCTATTCCGAACAGGGTTCGGACTTTGAAGTTCAGCCCTAAGTTCTGCAGCAGCTCCTTGCGGCGGGGTGATGCGCTCACCAGTACTATCTTGTATTTCTTCAGGTTGTCAAACATGGTTGTCTCTTTTTTCTTATGCTTAATTCAGGCTGCCGGGCGGCCTACCAGCCGAAGGCATGGTTGTCGGACATCCACAGGCCTTGGGCGCGCAGCACTTGCTCAACGACGTCGCGCACACAGCCGCAGCCTCCTTTGTATTGACTGATGTAGCGGGCGAGCGACTTGATTTCGGGGGCGGCATCGGCGGGGGCGCAGGGGCATCCCACCCGCTGCATGATTTCGTAGTCTGGGATGTCGTCGCCCATATAGAGCACCTCCTCGTCTTTCAGTCCGTAGTCGGTCGTCCAGTCGTTGTAGGTTTCGATTTTTACGGCACAGCCTAAGAATACGTCCGTTATGCCCAGGCCCGTGTAGCGGTGACGTACGGCTTCGGTCCGCCCTCCTGTGATGATGGCCAGGCGCAGTCCGCGTTTGACGGCCAGTTGCAGGGCGTAGCCGTCTTTGATGTTCGCCGTGCGCTGCGGTTCGCCGCTGGGGTGCAGCGTAATCGTGCTGGCGCTCAGCACGCCGTCGACGTCGAACGCCAGGGCTTTGATGCGGGTAAGGTCGTAGTCAATCATTCTTCTGTGCGTATGAGTGGATGTGGCGGCTTAGCGCCGTATATATCTCTTGCAGTTCGGGACAGGAGGCCAGCATCCGGAGGTGCCGCTCGATGACGTTCTGGTCGAAGCGGACCGCCGGTCCCGTCTGGGCCTTGCCTGGCGGCATGTCGTGCACCTTGGCCGCTGTCTCGTCGATGAGCGGGAGGAGCACGTCTTCGGAGATGCCGTGCGCTTGGAGCAGGCGGCCGGCTATGTCGTAGCAGTGGTTGGTGAAATTGCAGGCGAAGACGGCGGCGAGGTGGAGCCAGCGCCTTTTCTCGCCCGGCATGGGGATGACGCGCTTGCTCACCGACAGGGCCAGTCGGGTGGCTTCGCGAAGCGCTTGTGCGTCGCTTCCTTCGACGAAGCAGGGGATGGCGCTGAAATCCACGTCCCTCGTCTTGCTGAAAGTCTGCATGGGGTAGAGCACCCCGTAGCGGCCGGCGTGTCCTTCGAACACGGTCATCGGCATACTGCCCGCCGTGTGGAGGCAGAAACTCCCGGGGTGCATCGTTCCCCACCGGGCGGCCAGAAGGGGGAGGGCCGTGTCGGTGACGGAGAAGAGGTGCACATCGGCTGCCGGCAGGGTGCTGAGGTCGTCCGTCGCTTCGCAGTGGAGGGCGGCGGCCAGCGTGCGCGCTGAGCCCATCGTCCGGCTGAACACGCCCGCTATGCGGTAGCCTGCCGCCGTGAGGGCCAGGCCCAGACGGGTGGCCAGATTGCCTGCGCCGATGAGACTGATGGTTTCCATGTCACTGGGCGTTGTTTCCCTCGGCATAACCGTTCAGGTGTATGCGTTCCCAAAGCAGTTTCTCGTCGTTTTGAGGTTTTCTTTCCATTCCTTTGTGGCCTACGGCGACAATGGCCACCGGTTCTAACCGTTCGGGCAGGTTGAGGATGTTCCTGACGATTTGTGCCGATGGCGTCCCGTCGTCTTGCGAGCGGCCCCTCACCTGAACCCAGCAGGCGCCGAGCCCCATGTCTTCCGCCTGCAGGAGGAGCATGGCGGCGGCCACGGATGCATCTTCAATCCAGGCCTCGCTGCGCGTTTTGTCTGCCGTGACGACGACGGCGAGCGGCGCTTCGGCCACGAAGGTGGCCCCTGTCGGTTTGCATTCTGAAAGCTGGTGGAGCAGGTTGCGGTCGTCGACGAGGACGAATTCCCACGCCCGTTGCCCTTTCGACGAGGGCGCGAAGAGCGCCGCTTTCATCAGCTCGACGACTTGTTCCTCGGTCAGCTTTTCGGGTGTAAATTTCCGTATGCTACGGCGCATACGTGCCAGTTCTGTAAAGTTCTGCATGTGTCTTTGCCTGCATTATGGCAGCAAACTTACGAATTAAATACGACACAAACAATTCCGATGGGGGTGAAATGCAGTACAAACGCGGTGCGGGCGTTTTCTGACGCCCTTTCCCGCGTGAGGGCGTCGGGCGGGCAGCCTGCCGGGAGCGCTGCGAAAGAGGTCTGCCGGGCTGCGGGAAAAAACGGTCAGCCGTCGGAAAGTCTGTTTCACACAGCGAAATATATAGTTCACACTGTGAAATATATAAATCATACTGTGAAACACATATTTCACACTGTGAATTACAGTTTTCCACTCCTGCCGAGGAGACCTGTCGCCCTGCCGGTGAATTCTGTCGCCCTGCCGGTGAATTCTGTCGCCCCGAGGCGCGGTCCGGGAAGCCTGTCCGGCTTTATTGTCGGCGAACCCGATATTTTTCGGGGGCAGCCCTTTTGCCGTGCGAAAATGTTTGTTACTTTTGCAATACCGTTAAGTAAACGACGTGCAGAGGTGAGAAAGATTGAGTTGACCGTACAGGAGATATCCAAGGGGATTACTTATCGCGGCATATACATCTTGCTCTTGGAGGAGAAAGACGGAACGCGCAAGCTGCCTGTCATGCTGGGCATGGCCGACGCCCACGCCTTGCTGCGCAGGCTCCACCCCGAACAGACAGGCGGGGGCGGCGATGTGACCGGCGTCATGAAGGACATCGCCGGCCTTTACGGCATTCAGGCCGAAGAGGTGCTGATTTACAGGATTGAGCGGGGCGAGTTCCTTGCTTTCCTTTTTTTCAGTCAGGGCAACGTGGTGCGCCACACCATAGCCCGTGCGGCCGACGCCGTGCTGCTGGCCCTCACCTTCGGTTGTCCCATTTATATCAGTGAGGAGCTTTTCGAGCGCCAGTACTTACGGGAGTTGGGCAATGGCGTCGTTTCGTTCCCGCTGAACGTGCTGAGCCTCGAACTGCTCGAAGACGTGCTGCGGACGGCGGTCGAGAGCGAGAACTACGAGTTGGCTTCGCAGATACGCGACGAGATAAACCGACGCAAATGAAAGAAATACGCTATTTTTATGCGCCCGACATCGCCCTCCGGCCGGAGCTTCCCGAAGAGGAAGCCGCCCATGCCGTGCGCGTGCTGCGCCTGCAGGAGGGCGACGGGCTGAACATCACGGGCAGATGGTACACGGTGCTGCGCGCCGACGTGCAGATGGGCATCCTCTGCGACGTGGTGCTGAAAGAGGGCGAGCCGGATGGGATTGAAAATTGACGCGAAGGATTTTCTCACGAATATGTCTGCCATCAAGCAGCGCAGCATGTTCGCCGCCGAGAAGGTCGGGCAGAACGCGGCGGCGCGCATGGAGGGAGAAGCCAAGCGCAACGCCGGATGGACAGACAGGACGGGGCTTGCGCGCCAGACCATCACTGGCTACTCCGGCTGGCAGGGCAAAAAGCTGCGCATGGGCGTATCCGGTAACATGGAGTACAGCGTGTATCTGGAGCTGGGGCATGAAGGCAGGTTCGCGATTCTCTGGGCGACCGTGCAGGCGAACGAGCAGAAAATCATGGACGACTTGCGGAAGGTGGTCAGATAGATGGATGCATGCCAGCGGACGATGGAACATTTAACTGCATCCGGTATTTTGACCTATAAGCCCGGCGTGGCGACCGGCAAGTGCCGCGCGCCGTATGTGGTCGTCCGAGGAGGCGGCGCATACGCGCGCGGTATGTCCGGCGCGGCGGGAATCGGCTATCGGGCGG
>USCX01000054.1 GCA_900553285.1 uncultured Prevotella sp. | reverse complement strand
TCGTCTACGAAGGGAAATGGACGGCCCTCGACTCCCTTTGCCGCCGTTTTTCAACCACGTTCAGCTCCCTACCGCCAGATTTCGACCGCTACCGGTACATGGCCCGCTCCTTTGCCGACTTCCCGGCCAGCGCGGTCGAACGCCCCCAGGGAAAGGCTTTCGCCCTCACGTCATACGACTGGCCTCTCACAACCGACATCGGCGTCAACGGACACCGGCTGGATGCCACCATCGTCGACACCGGGACTCCGTTCACCCTGCTCTCCCCGGCTGATGCAGCCACATGCGGTGTTTACGTACTGACCGACACCGTTGAAGTCGCCACGCTCTTCGGCCTTGTCTCTGCCTCGACCGGCTACGTCGACGACCTGACCATCGGGGGCATTCACCTTCGGCACGTCTGCGTACTTGTGCGCCACGACGACGGCATGCCATCCGGCCATCCCCTATCCAACATTCTCGGTCTGAACGAACTACGCCGGACAGGCCACGTCGAGTTCTTAGCCGACCGTATTCATTTTCCGCCACCAGGAGACTGCGATGAACCCGCGCGGCCCAACTGTTTCATCATGGAGCAAGGGTTGCGTTTCTTTGCCTCCCACCAAGGGCAGGCACACCTGTTCAGTTTCGACACAGGCACGGCCACACAAGTCCTTTCGACGGCTGTTTTCCCTGTCGCCACCACCGATACGACACACTTCACCCTCGATTTTGAAGCCCAGAGCGTCCGGCTGCCATACACGGTACTGGCCTCGGGCAAAGCCCCTGACTACGACGGCCTGCTCGGCATCGGATTCGTCCGCGGCTTTACCCGCTTTTCCATTCACTTCGGGACGATGCGTATGGAGGGACAGCAAACCACCTCGCGTCCACACCGCCACCCCACCGTGGCCGACTGGTTCAACCGTCAAGACGGATTCGGGCTCGAACGCAACGCCGTCTCACTCTCCTTGCTTCAAACACCGCGTGACCAGGAACTGACCCGCCTTTTGGTGCTCGTGGGGAAAAATCAGCCGGACTCTATAATTGCACTGACCGACCGGCAACTCTCTCAAAAAGACTACAACGCATCCGTAAGACTCGGTTTCCTCAAACAGAAAGAGTTGGCACTCGAAGACCTCGGCCGCTATGCCGAGGCGTCGGCAGTGGTAGACTCCATCATACGGCTGCGCATCCATTCCCGCAAGCTGACCGAGGAAACCCGCGCCAAGAAAAACTACCTCAAGGCCCTGCATCATGTTCCCGCTCCCGAACTGACGATGACCGGCCCGGTCATCCTTCCGCGCCAGACTGACGGGAAATATGCCGTCACCCTCAACGGCACACGGGGCGAAGCCACAATCACGCCGGACCACTTCATCACCACAATGAGCGAAAAGGAAGCCAGGAAAAAAGGCGTCCGCATCCTGCTCAAACACCACCCGGCGGGCTCCTCCATCCTGAAAGTCGGCCTCATCGACAGCTTACGTGCCGGCAACGCCACGATGCGGAACCTCGTCGTCTACCTGGTGAAAGACAAAGATGCGCCTCTCAGTCTCGGCATGGACTTCCTTCGCCATGTCGGCGAAGCCGAATTCACGGCGACTGCGCTCACGCTTTCCTCCACCGGCTCGCTGGCCGAGGACGTGGTGTCACAACCTGTCCGCATGGCTAACGGCATTCCCCTCATGCAGAAACCGGCAGATTCACTCCCGCCCTACGATAACCCCGGCCTGCGTACCCAGGCCGGCTCGCCCTCGCCCGAAATCTTCATCCGTCAAACAGGCCGCCTCACACTCGACTTCGAGCACATGAGACTGCGATAATCCTTCGCCCGACAGTTCCAGAAACGGTCAAGGCCACCATGCAGAAAAACAAAACGCTCCATGCAAGCGTTAGAAGAGTCTTCGTCTTCCTTCTCTTCCTCCTCGCCGCACGGAATGCGGCTGCCTACGGCCCGCCCGTCATGGGACGGAGTTCATGGACCGTCAGCATAAACAGCACCGCCGCCCGAACGTTCAACGGCCTGACTTCCGGCGATGAAGCACGAACCGCTTCCCTCACTATCCCCGTCACGCTATTTCCCGGAAACAACACCATCCGCCTCTCTTCGCAGACAGGCAGGGTTCCTGACGTGGACTTCATGCAGCTCGACCGCCGGTCTCCGGATGCGGCTCGGGCAAGCCGTCAGAAAAGTGGACTTTTCTGCGGCTCTCCTCTCGCCTTTTCTTATCTTTGCACTCCATGACAAAGAACAAGAAAAAAGTACTCGTAGGCATGTCCGGCGGCATCGACAGTTCTGCCGTTTGCCTGATGCTGCAAGAGGCAGGATACGAAGTCATCGGCGTAACGATGCGCGTTTGGGACCTGCCCAGACAGTTCACACCGGGAAGCGACTTACCACGTTTCATTGCCGACGCGCGTGCCTTGGCCGACCGCCTTCACATCGCCCATTATGTCGCCGACGAACGTGACGCATTCCGCTCGACCGTTGTCCGCAATTTTATTGACGAATACGCCGCCGGCCGTACGCCCAACCCTTGCGTAATGTGCAATCCGCTCTTCAAGTTCCGCATACTCGGTGAATGGGCCGACCAATTAGGCTGCGACGCAATCGCCACGGGGCATTACGTCAAAACGGAAAGCATCGACGGAACAACATACGTGCATATGGGTGACGACACCCGTAAAGATCAGTCTTATTTCCTTTGGCGCCTGTCGCAAGAGACCCTGCGCCGCTGCCTCTTTCCACTGGGCGGGCTGACGAAACCTGAGGTCCGGGCTTTCCTGCAAGAACGTGGCTTCGACGTTCAGGCCCGCCAAGAGGAATCGATGGAGATCTGCTTTGTCGAAGGAGACTACCGCGATTTTATCCGTGAGCAGGCCCCCGACCTGTCACAGCGTGTGGCCGGCGGATGGTACGTGGACAAAGCGGGACATAAACTCGGCGAACACGCCGGCGTGCCGTTCTACACCGTCGGCCAGCGCAAAGGATTGGGCATCGCGTTGGGACACCCCGCCTACGTCCTGAGGCTCAACGCAGACAAAAACACCATTGTCCTCGGCAGCGAAGAAGACCTGCTCACCAAAGCCTTCTTTGTGGAAAACTGGCAGGCGCCCCATACTGACGCCCTGTTCGAGGAAAACAGCCTCACCGTTAGAATCCGCTATCGCAGTGCCCCTATTCCCTGTCGCTGCGAGCGTTTGGACGACGGACGGCTACTGGTCCGGCTGCCTCAGCCGGCTTCAGCCGTAACGCCCGGACAGAGTGCCGTGTTCTACGTCGGGACGCGCCTTGTCGGAGGCGGTTACATCGGCTCGCAGCGCGGCATCGGCTTCTATCTCCAAACTTCAAATTCCTCTCACTGACACCCAAAAGACAATCAGATGAAAAAACTATTGCTCTTACTGCTCCTTCTCACGGCCGGCACGGCCTACGCCAGCGGTTTCGTCCACTTCGACACACCGCTCTACAAGTTCCGCGTTTACCTCACCGACAAAAAAGGTACGCCCTACTCCGTCAAACATCCCGAGGAGTTCCTTTCACAAAAGGCCATCGACCGACGGAAACGGCTAAGACTGAAAGTTGACGAACACGACCTCCCCCTGGCACCGGCTTACGTCGAGGGCATCCGCGCCAAGGGGCTGCGCGTTGTGAACAAAAGCAAGTGGAACAACACGCTTGTGGTCGAGACCTCCGACACGGCCCTTGCCCAATCACTCACGGCCCTGCCCTACGTCAAGGGCATACGCCGCGTATACACACGTCCCGACTCCCTGCCGGCCCCCGACACGACAGACCGCCGCGCCCAGGTGACAGGGCGTCCCGACTCGACGACCAACTATTACGGACAAGGCTACGAACAGATTCGGATGCTCAACGGCTTGCGCCTGCACGAAGCCGGCCTGCGCGGCCAAGGCATGACCATCGCTGTCATCGACGGTGGTTTTCACAACGCCGACCTCCTGCCGGGTTTAAAGCAAACCCATATCCTCGGGACGCGAAACTTCGTCAATGATGACCCTGACGTATACGCCGCGCACGACCACGGCATGATGGTTCTCTCCTGCATCGGCGCCCGCGCGCCCTTTTCGCTCGTCGGCACAGCCCCCGAAGCCTCTTTCTACCTCCTCATGAGCGAAGACACGCCGACCGAGCACATGGTGGAAGAGGACAACTGGTGCGCCGCCGTAGAGTATGCAGACAGCGTCGGAGCCGACATCATAACCAGCTCGCTGGGCTACTACCAATACGACGACCCGGCAGAGAGCCACACTTACCGTGAACTCGACGGACGCACTGCCCTTAACAGCCGCTCGGCTTCGCTGGCGGCCAGTCGCGGCCTACTGGTGCTCAACAGTGCCGGCAACTCGGGCAATGACCGTTGGAAAAAAATCGGTGTCCCGGCCGACGCCTCGGACATCCTCACCGTGGGCGCCGTGGACAGCCTTCGCCGCAACACCCTCTTTTCTTCCTTGGGCAACACGGCCGACGGACGCATCAAACCCGACGTCATGGCTCTTGGCGAAAGGGCCGCAGTTTTCAACATCGACGGGTCAATCATCCGCGTCAACGGCACGTCGTTCTCCACCCCCATTCTCTGCGGTTTGGTGGCTTGCCTGTGGCAGGCCTTCCCCGACCGCCGTCCCGAAGAGGTCATCGATGCCGTCCGCCGCTCAGCCGACAACGCCGCCCACCCGGACAACGTTTTCGGATACGGCATCCCCGACATGTGGAAAGCCTACCTGCTTCTTCAAAAAGACTAAATCCCATGCGGAACGAACTGACACTTTTTGAACTCAACAACCTCGTACGCACCGTTGTCGACACCACATTCGACGGAAGCTACTGGCTCAAAGCCGAGCTGAGCGAAGTGCATGAAAACAGCAACGGGAATTGCTACCTGACGTTCGTTCAGAAAGACCCGAAAACCGACCGTCCTGTTGCCCGCGCCAATGGCTGCATCTGGAAGGACCGTTACAGCCTCATCCGCTACGACTTTGAACAGCAGACCGGCCAACGGCTCACCCCTGGCATGACCGTACTCGTCGAAGTGACGGTTCATTTTCACGAATACTTCGGCTATTCGCTCTACGTCGACGACATCGACCCCACATACACCCTCGGCGACCAGAGCCGGCAACGGCGCGAAATCGTGGCACAGCTCGAAGCCGAGGGCGTGGCCGGACTGAACCGCGAGCTTCCCTGGCCGCGGCCCGCCACACGCATAGCCATCATTTCGAGCGCCACGGCCGCAGGTTTCGGCGACTTCTGCCGTCAGCTCGAAGCCTCACCCTACCGGTTTGTCACGCAGCTTTTCCCCTCCGTCATGCAAGGCGAGAAAACAGAAGCCGGCATTATCGCTTCGCTCGACGCCATCGCCGCCGAACGCGACCGGTGGGACGTGGTCGTCATTATCCGCGGCGGAGGGGCCGTCACCGACCTGTCGGGCTTCGACACCTATGCCTTGGCCGACAACGTGGCCCAGTTTCCACTTCCCATACTGAGCGGAATCGGACACGACCGGGACGAGACAGTCGTCGACCTCGTGGCCCATCTCAGCCTCAAAACGCCGACAGCCGTAGCGGCCTATCTCATTTCCTTACTCGACAACGAGGCGGCCCAACTGGCCCGCCTGGAAAGCCGGGCCGTTCAGGCAACCCACAACCTCCTTCACGACGAGAAAACGCGCTTCGACCATACGGCACGCCGCCTCTCACAGGCTTTCTCGCTCTATGCCACTCGTGAAAACGGCCGTGCAGATCGCCTCAGCCACCGCCTTACGGCCGCTGCCGAACGGCAGATGCTCGGCGAGTCGCAGCGATTGGAAATTCTGACGCAGCGACTGAAAAACCTGTCACTGCGACAACTGACAACCGCCCGCCACCGCGTTGAACTGGCCGAACAGGCCGTCAAATCGGCCGACCCGCTACGTATCCTCCGCATGGGGTACAGCATCACCCTGAAAGAGGGCAATCTCATCCGTTCGACGGCCCAGCTCACCGCAGGCGACCACCTCACGACCCGTCTGGCCGACGGCGAAATCAGCAGTACGGTCAGCTCACTTTAATCTCCTCTACGTATGGCTAAAAAAGAAACACTTTCCTACGAGGCAGCCATGACCCGCCTCGAAGATATCGTCAGAAAAATCGAGAACAACGAGGTCGGCATAGATCGCCTGACCGAACAGCTCAAAGAGGCCCAATCGCTCATCAAGCAATGCAAGAAACAGCTCTTTGCCGTCGACAAAGACATCCGCGACCTTCTTGACGGCGACAGCGAGGCGGGGCAATAAGTGTCCCCCGCCGACGTCTCGACTTTTTTACGTACCTTTGCCCGCAGGCAGGCGACCCGCCCGATACATCCCGGCTCCTGCAAACACCGTTGCGGGCACGACCCTAACGTAACACTTTCTTCATGGCTAAAAACAAGCTGGCTAAATTTGCCGACATGGCTTCCTACCCTCATGTGGTCGAAGCCCCCCTCCACGCTCCCGACGACCAACCGTTCGCCCTGAAAGGACGGTGGCACGAAGACTTTTTCCATAACGACCGTCCCATCGTGCTCGAACTGGGCTGCGGCCGTGGTGAATACACCGTCGGCCTGGGACGCCTTTTCCCCGACAAGAACTTTATCGGTGTCGACATCAAGGGAGCACGCATGTGGAGCGGAGCCACCGAATCACTACGCGAAGGCATGACGAACGTCGGCTTCCTGCGTACACGCATCGAGTTCATCGAACGCTTCTTTGCCCCAGGCGAAGTAGACGAACTGTGGCTTACGTTCAGCGACCCGCAGATGAAAAAAGCCACCAAGCGGCTCACGTCAACCTACTTTCTCGAACGCTACCGCCACTTCCTTATCGACGGCGGACGCGTTCACGTAAAGACCGACAGCCCGTTTCTTTTCACCTACACCAACTATATGATTGAGGCCAACCACCTCCCGGTGGATTTCCGCAGCGACGACCTCTACCACACCGTCCTCGCCACCGACAGCGACGACGAGGTGAAACGCATACTGGGCATTCAAACCTACTACGAGCAGCAATGGCTGGCCCGCGGACTTACCATCAAGTACATCAAGTTCCGTCTGCCGCAGGCCGGGCAGCTCGTCGAACCCGACGTGGAGATTGAACTCGACGCCTACCGCAGTTATAACCGCAGCAAACGCTCCGGCCTGACAACCTCAAAGTAACTTATACACTACGAACATGACGATATATCCTCAACTTATTACTGATGCGTTGCGCCAAGTGCGCTACCCCGGCAACGGCAAGAACCTTATCGAAGCGGGCATGGTCGAGGACGACCTCCGTATTGACGGTATGGACGTCAGCTTCTCCCTCCTCTTCGACAAACCGACCGACCCGTTTATCAAATCAGTAGTCAAATCAGCCGAAGCCGCCATCCATACTTACGTCGACAAGGCCGTGCGCGTCGATATCCGCGTCAAGACCATCCAGCAGGCACGCCCCGAACCCGGCAAGATGCTGCCCGGCGTGAAAAACGTCATCGCCGTCAGTTCGGGCAAGGGCGGAGTAGGAAAGAGCACCGTGGCGGCAAACCTGGCCGTAGCCCTCGCCCGCCTCGACTACAAAGTCGGGCTGCTTGACGCCGACATCTTCGGTCCGTCCGTGCCCAAGATGTTCCACTTGGAGCAGACCCAGATTTTCGGAGAGATGCGCGACGGGCGCCAGGTGATTATTCCGGCCGAAAAATACGGAGTGCGCATTCTTTCGATCGGGTTCTTCGTCAATCCGGACACCGCCACCCTATGGCGCGGCGGCATGGCCTCAAACGCGCTCAAACAACTCATCGGCGACACTGCTTGGGACGAGCTCGACTACCTTGTGCTCGACACGCCTCCCGGCACGAGCGACATCCATCTCACCCTCCTGCAAACGCTGGCCATCACGGGCGCGGTCATCGTCTCGACGCCCCAGGCTGTGGCCCTGGCTGACGCACGGAAGGGCATCGACATGTATCGCAACGAGAAGGTAAACGTGCCTATCCTCGGGCTGGTGGAGAATATGGCCTGGTTCACACCGGCCGAGCTGCCGCAGAACCGCTACTATCTCTTCGGGCGCGAAGGGGTCAAACGACTGGCTGAAGAAATGCAAGTGCCCCTATTGGCACAGATTCCCATCGTGCAAGTCATCTGCGAAAGCGGCGACGAGGGAGAGCCCGTCGCCATACACGACGACACCATGACGGGAATAGCTTTCAGACAACTGGCGGAAGCCGTCGTCAGAGAGACGGAACGCCGGAACAGCGAACTCCCGCCGACACACATCGTCGAAATGCACAAATAACGAAGCAAGTCACCGCCCGTCGCCCGGCTGATGCAACAGGAAGTGGCGCACCGCCTGCCGTCGCAGGCGATGCGCCACTTCCTATCACTGCAGATGGATGCACGCACGGATATGCCGGACGCCCCCGGACCAGCAGGGGCCGCGAAAAGGACTGCCAACCGCAAACGCCACCCGGTCCGTTCACCGTCCGACAAAGACAGGACAGCACCCACCCTGCTGCGGACAGCCGTAAACGACATCGTCGGCAAACCCATCAGGCTGACAGGATTTCCCATCAGGCTGACAGGATTTCCCATCAGGCTGA
>USCX01000053.1 GCA_900553285.1 uncultured Prevotella sp. | reverse complement strand
GAGCTGGCAAAGCCGCAGGCTTTGACTGAGAGGGCGAGGATGTTACCCTTCCCCCTGCAAATACCTCCGGATCTCCTTCTCCGCCTCCTGCACCTCTTCATGGAACATGCGGGCAGAGACACGGAGGGCACCATGGCCCAGAATGATGACCTGTTCCATGCCATCGGAGGTGGCCACGCGGACGCGGCGGCCCTTGCCGATCTCATGGGTGACACGCTCGATGAACATATCGGCGGTCTCGGCTTCCCGGGTGTAGACCACATGGATATTGTGGTACTGCTCTATGCTGCCGGGGCTGCCCGGCACACGGTAGGCATCAAACACAAGGATGAGCACGCACTTCTTAAAGCCCTGATAGTTGCTCAGAATATCCATCAGTTTTGTCTGAGCTGCATGGAGGTTTGCATCTGCCAGCTCTTTTAAATCTTCCCAGGCATAGATGATGTTATAGCCATCTACAAGGAGATATTCTTTTTCTTTCTTCTTAGCAGAAGAACTGTTGCGGTAATAGCTGCCGCTGTCAGATTTTGCAGAAAATGTTCTCTTAAACTGTGGTTCTTTGTAACGCTTGACCGGTCCGAATGTGCGCTCAAAAATTGCTTTCAGTTCTTCTTCATCCTCATAGCTTCCTACACCGGCATTCCTGGGTGGACGATAACCTGAATCTGTCTGATTGTTACTATTCCTGTTTCCTGCTATACTTTCTTCACTATCCGGTATGGTATTCCCCAGTTCAGACTCGTCAATCCCTTCTAAGTGCATATAATCCTCTACTTCATACCATGGCACCACAAATCCTGCTCCATGAGCACAGAATACAGAACCTGTGGGATTGTCCAGATCACGTTCGGAATCATATCCAATCTCCTCTACAATTTCATCCTGATTCTGACATGGGGCATAGCCCTTCAATGAACAGAATAATCTGCCCCGTCCCTTTGTATAGGAGGTTACCTGTGTCTGATAATCTCGCATCATTGATACAGGTGCACTGCCTTTCAGAACCATCATATCATCCTCATCTGCTTCCGGCTGCTGGAAAGTTCCATTCATTTTCTGAATGTCAGTCATGGCACGCCCTATCATATCCCCCGGAATCTCAAGTTCAATATCCCTCAAGCAGTACACTTTTTGCTTTCTTTAATCCCTGACGCACAGCCCTGTACGTTGCCTGCCGGAAATCGCCACCCTCTGTGTGTTTCAGATGGGCGCGTCCTGTAATCAGTGTAATCTGCATATCTGTAATTGGAGAACCGGTCAGTACTCCCGGGTGCTCCCTTTCTTCCAGATGAGTCAGGATCAGACGCTGCCAGTTACGGTCCAGCACGTCCTCACTGCATGCAGTAAAAAACTGCAGACCGCTCCCCGGCTCTCCCGGTTCCAGAAGCAGATGTACTTCTGCATAATGACGCAGCGGTTCAAAATGGCCTACACCTTCTACCGGCTCTGCGATTGTTTCTTTATATACGATATTTCCTGTGCCAAACTCTACTGCTACATGGAAACGCTCCCAGATCAGATGCTTTAATATCTCGATCTGAACCTCACCCATCAGCATGGCATGGATTTCTCCAAGCTGTTCGTTCCATACAATGTGAAGTTCCGGTTCCTCCTCTTCCAGCAGGACCCGGGCCTGGACCGCGCTGTTGTGGGAGCCGCTGAGCAGGGCGGACAGGGTGACCACATACACATCCTCCGCGCCCTGGTAGGCATCCAGATATGCCTGGGGAGCGGGACAGGAGGTGGAGGGGGATTGTTCGCTCTGGCGCATGCACCACAGCAGATCGGCCTGGTCAAAGGTCTCGTCGTCCACAAAGGTGCTATCCTCCACCCGGATGGTCAGGGGGACCTTGACAAAGCAGGGGTCCTGAAGCATCTGGGGGCTGAGGTCACAGCAGCTGTCCACAACGATTTTAAAACTCATGTAAATCATCTCCAGACATAGTTTTTAAAATCACATTCGTAACAGTTAGTGTATCACAGTCTTGCGGGAATGTAAAGGGGAAATCAGTCCCCCTCTCCCCCGCCCTGTCCGGCCAGCTCCTCCTCCAGCTCCCGGAGGAGTTTCTGGTCGGCCTTGGAGGTGAGGTCCAGCTTTTCGTACAGGTCGGGGCGGCGCGTTTTGGTGCGGAGGATGGACTGCTTCCGCCGCCACTGGTCCACCTTGGCGTGGTTGCCGGACAGGAGGATGGAAGGCCCCGCCCGGCCGTGCCACACCTCGGGCCGGGAGTACTGGGGGGCCTCCAGCATCCCGTTCCAGTGGCTCTCATTCTCATAGCAGGCGGGATCGGACAGCACCCCGGGCACCAGGCGGACTATGGCGTCGGTCATGGCCGCGGCGGCGAGCTCACCGCCCGTCAGCACGAAGTCGCCGAGGCTTACCTCTTTGGTGATAAGGTGTTCGCGAATGCGGTAGTCGATGCCTTTGTAGTGGCCGCAGAGAATGATGAGGTTCTCGGCCAGCGAGAGACTGTTGGCCATCGGCTGGTCGAAGCGTTCGCCGTCCGGAGTGGTAAAGATGACCTCGTCGTAGTGTCTTTCCGCTTTGAGCGTCGATATACAGGAGTCGATGGGTTGGCAGGCCATGACCATCCCGGCGAAGCCACCGAACGGGTAGTCGTCGACGCGGCGGTGGCGGTCGGTGGTATAGTCGCGCAGGTTGTGCACGTGAATTTCGACAAGGCCTTTCTTCTGGGCGCGGCCCAGTATGGAGGTGTTGACGAAGCCGTCGAGCATTTCGGGCAATACGGTGATGATGTCTATGCGCATGGTGCAAGCGGAATGGGGCGGTGTGGCCGCCGTTTTTTAATCTTTGTGCAAAATTACGCAATCTTTGAGGAAATCATTACTTTTGCCTGAGTAAAACGACAAGCATGACTGACCGAGAACGCATTGACTGGCTCCGCAGGGAGCTGACCCGCCATAATGAAAACTATTACGTCAGGAACGCCCCCGAAATCAGCGACCAGGAGTTTGATCGCATGATGCACGAGCTTCAGACGCTTGAAGCCGCCCATCCGGAATGGGACGACGACACCTCGCCCACGCGGCGCGTGGGCAGCGACCTCAGCCACGAGTTTGTCCAGGTGGCCCACCGCTATCCCATGCTCTCTCTCGACAACACCTATAACCGCGAAGAGGTGGGCGCTTTCTACCAGCGGGTCAGCGCGGGACTGGACGGCGAGCCTTTTGCGCTCTGCTGCGAACTCAAATTCGACGGGCTGAGCATTTCGCTCAGCTACGAAGGGGGCCGGCTCGTGCGGGCTGTGACGCGCGGCGACGGGGTGCGCGGCGACGACGTGACGGAAAACGTGCGTACCATACGGACCGTGCCGCTCAGGCTTGCTCCTTCCGGATCGTGGCCGGCGTCGTTTGAAATCCGCGGCGAGGTGCTTATGCCCTGGGACAGCTTTGAGCGGCTTAACCGCGAACGCGAGGCCCGCGAGGAGCCCCTTTTTGCCAATCCGCGCAACGCCGCGTCGGGCACGCTCAAAAGTAAGAATTCGGCCGTCGTTTCCCGCCGGGGGCTCGACGCCTATTTTTATTATCTGCTGGGCGACACCCTTCCTTCGGACAGCCATTATGAAAACGTGCGCACGGCCGGGTCGTGGGGATTCCGCGTTTCGGAAGCCATGCGTCTCGTCCGTTCGCTCGACGAGGTTTATGCATTCATCGACTATTGGGACACGGAGCGCAAACACCTCCCCGTGGCCACCGACGGCATCGTCCTGAAAGTCGACTCGCTTGCCCAGCAGCGCCGTCTCGGCCTCACGGCCAAGAGTCCGCGTTGGGCGATTGCCTATAAGTTCCAGGCCGAGCGCGCCCGGACACACCTGAACGAAGTGACGTATCAGGTGGGCCGGACCGGCGCCGTGACGCCCGTGGCCAACATGGACCCTGTCCTTCTGGCCGGCACGGTGGTCCGCCGGGCCTCCCTGCATAATGAGGACATCATGCGTCAGTTGGATCTTCATGAGGGCGATTGGGTTTATGTGGAGAAGGCCGGCGAAATCATACCGCAGGTGGTGGGCGTCGACACGGCGTCCCGCCAACCCGGGACGCAGCCTGTGAGGTTCATCACGCACTGCCCGGAATGCGGGGCAGCGCTGGTGCGTTACGAGGGCGAAGCGGCCACATACTGTCCGAACGACGTGGCCTGTCCCCCGCAGTTGAAAGGGCGCATCGAGCACTTCATCAGTCGCGATGCCATGGACATCAGCCAGCTCGGGCCGGAGACTGTGGACGACTATTACACCCGGGGACTTATCCGCGACGCCGCCGATCTTTACGCCATCCGGACGGAGGACATCAGTGGGGCCGACGGAACGCGCCAGCGCTCGGCCCAGCGCATCGTCGAGGGCATCAGCCGTTCGCGGTCGGTGCCCTTCGAGCGCGTAGTGTACGCTTTGGGCATCCGCTTTGTCGGGAAGGTGGTCGCCAGGCAGTTGGCGCGCCATTTCAAAAGCATCGACGCCCTCCTGTCGGCCTCGCTCGACGAGCTCTTGCAGGTGGACGGCGTCGGGACGGTGATAGCGCAAAGCGTGATGGCGTATTTCGCCAACGGAAAGAACCGCCACTTTGTCGAAAGGCTGCGGCAGGCCGGACTGAGGATGGAGGTGGAACTGGGCGAGGCGGCCTCGGACCGGTTGGCCGGAAAGACCATCGTCATCAGCGGAACGTTCGCGCAACACAGCAGGGAGGAATATAAGGCGATGATTGAGCTGCACGGCGGAAAGAACGCGGGCAGCCTCTCGGGCAAGACGTCGTTCATTCTTGCCGGTGAGAACATCGGACCGGCGAAACTGGAAAAAGCCACGAAGTTAGGGATACCTCTTGTTAGCGAAGCGGAGTTTCTGGCCATGATTGAGTAAAAAAATACCATCGTCCCGCCGTTTCTCATTATATTTCGTAATTTTGCCCCCTATAAGTATGACAATTTGATGAAAGACAATGAATAATATCTTCAAAGGCATGGGCGTGGCGCTGGCCACCCCATTTACGGAAAGCGGCAGTGTGGACTACGATGCACTTGGCGCGTTGGTCCATTCGCAGGTAGCGGGCGGCGTTGATTTCCTCTGTGTGCTCGGCACTACCGCTGAGACACCCTGTCTTTCGACGGCTGAAAAGCAGACCATCAAGGATTTCGTCGTTCAGGAGACCGAGGGCCGGGTGCCCTTGCTGCTGGGCTGCGGAACGAACTGCACCGAGACCGTGGTCGACTTCCTGCGCCATGGCGACCTGTCGGGCATCGACGGTGTGCTTGTGGTCTGTCCGTATTATAACAAACCGACCCAGGCCGGGCTCTATGCCCATTTCAAGACGATAGCCGGCGCGACACAGTTGCCCGTAGTGCTTTATAACGTGCCGGGCCGGACGGGGGTCAATTTGGCTCCCGAAACGGTGTTGAAGCTCGCCTTTGAATGTGAGAACATCGTGGCTGTCAAAGAGGCTTCGGGCCGCTTGGAACAGGCTGAGGCCATTCTTCGAGGAGCTCCCAAAGGTTTTGAAGTGCTGAGTGGCGACGACGGCCTGACCCTCGAACTGATACGCCGCGGCGCCACGGGTGTGATTTCGGTGGTAGCCAATGCCTATCCGGTTGAGTTCGGCGAAATGGTTCACGCGGCCCTTGCCGGCGACTTCGAGAAGGCCGGGAAGGCCAACGAGGTGCTCGCCCCACTCTATCCCTTGCTCTCGGTCGACGGCAATCCGGCCGGCCTGAAATCCCTGTTTGCCGCGTTGGGGATAGCCGGCAATTATCTGCGCCTGCCCCTCGTGCCGGCCAGTGAGGATACCTGCGCGAAGATAAAGGCTTTCGTTGGGACGATGCCGTCTTGACGGCCGGTAGGTTTTTCGATACGGCGAAGCGAAAGGCACTGCCCTGACGGGGCAGTGCCTTTCGCGTAGAAAAACGGTGTGCCCTGCCCTATCGGTCATTTCCTTCCGGCGGCCATGGTCACGATTACCCACCGTGAACGTTTGTTTCGCCCGACGGGAAATCCTGCCGTCGTCGGCGTGATTTTGTGCGGCGCGCCCGCCTGTTGCCGCAGTGTAAGGACGCCGTATATGAGGCCTGTCGCCTGTCAGGGTGAAGTTTGCGGACGTGTCCGTAGCCGCGCCGTCCGTGCATTCCGCCGCACCGGGGAAATCCGTGCGGTTTGCCGGGAGATTCGTGCGGTCAGGTGGCGGATGTTTCGCGCCGTGGGCGCGGAGGGCGTCTGGGAGGGCGTTACGACGGGTTAGGTCGCAGGGTTATGTGGCAGGGCGGGAAAATTTTCTGTCGGCGTGACGGGCGTTTCTGTCAGGGCGATGGGAATTTCTGTCGCAGTGACAAGAAAAACGCCCGGGTAATTTTTTATGATTACCCGGGCGTTGAGTGTATGAACGTCGGTCTGTGGTTATTCTTCGAGCACGCCGAACTCGGCACCCGAGGCAAAGTCTTGTCCGTCTTGCGAGCTTATGGCGGTGAAGCGGACGTAGCGTGCCTTCACGGGCTTCGTGAGCATGACGCGTTTCAGCTTCTGGTCGTTTGCGAACTCACCCTGTGCCACGGGCTTGCTCCACGTCTTACCGTCGGTGCTGACATAGATTTCATACCCCTTGATGTTGCCGTTGCGGTTGTCCTGACGAGGCAGATAGGTGAAGCCTTTGATGTTCTTCACTTCCGAAGCGTCGAACGTGACGGAGTGCGGGTATTGGGCCACGGTGACGGAGTACATCGTGTGCCAGTATGTGGCGGGATTGCCGTCGACAAGGTGCGAGGCGTCTCCCTCGCCACTCTCCTGGCTGGTGGTTTCGACCACTACCATGGGGATGTTCTCGATGCGGGGGAAACTACGCGTGATGGTCACGGCGGGCATGTCCTTGTACCAAGTAGTAACGCTGCCACCCTGGCGGAAGTCGAACGGCCCGTCATAGGTTTGCGTCTTGCCGCCATCCGCCTTGTATAGAATTGTGGCGTTTTGGCGTTCACTGCTAAGTGAGAGTTTTCCAAAGCGGTCACGGCTGACAAGAGGCAGCTGGTCGCCGGAGCCCGTCACGGCTGCATTGGCAGTGAGGTCGTTGCCCATAACGGGACGCAGGAGGAAGCCCACGATGTGGGGCACGGCTTTCACGTGGTCAGGCGGCAGGGGCGAACCTTGTCCACAACTATTTCCGCCCAGTCCGAGCACGGCACCGTCAAGGTTCACGTAGGTCGTATGGCTTTCGGGGAGCTGGTAGGGATGTGCGGCCGTCATCACGTCGACGTCATTCCATGGCAGTACGGAGGCCGACAGATTCCCGGTGGCCACAAACTGTATGCCGTGGCCCGTGTCGTCGGTCAGGGCACCCCAGCGCACATCCTCGCGGTTGGCCATGTCCTGCGGTTTGGCAAAGTCAACGAACTGGTCTTTCACCGTACTCTTATAAAGCGAAACGAATTGGCTCGTCTCGCGGTCGTTGTAGTTACAGAGCGGTCCGCGACCGTAATAGGTGTAGTGGTCGTATTTCGGGTTGATCTGCATTTCGTATCCGATGCGTGCGAGGTCGAGACTCTCGTTGTTCGAGGTAATGGCCGAAGAGAGCTCGATGCTACCGTCCTTGTAAACGGTCCAGACGAGGTCGGCGTTGAACTTGAAGCCATCTTCCCCTGTGGGTTGGTCTTCATGCACGGTGAGCGTGTAGGGCCCTCCTGCGCCTCCGCCCGTGACGGTTGACTTGCAGGGTGCCTGCGATTCAACGTTGAACGTCACCACTACGGCACCGTCCTTGCGCGTATAACTGCTTGACGAAAGTGCCCGGTGGTTCATGTTGTGCAGGCCGTTTTGAACCCAGGCCTGGAAAGCCCAGTTGTCATTGTCGGTCGGCGCTCGGAAGGCGTTAAGTTTCGGGCCGTTACCGTCAGCAATGACTTTCTGTCCGTCATAGTCGAGGTCGTAGATGGTGCCGGTCTTCTTGTCAAAACGGGCAGAGAACTTGTCGCCTTTGACGGTGTAGAAGTCCTTGTCGTCGGTGAGGCTTAGCTTGCCGCCTTTGGCGACAGAGGCGATGGAGGGCAGGTTCTCGGCGGCTTTCACAAGCAACTGCTCTTCCATCTGGACATAACCTTTCTTTGCCCAAGGCATGTCATGGCGCAGGCGGAACTGCACTTTGACAAAGTATTCCGATTGCGGGTCAAGCGAGGCGTAATCATAGGGGATGGCGTAGTTGAGCGTATCGCGGGGGCCGAGTTCCATGCGGGGACCGCGGAACGCGTTGCCACTGTCCACGGGCAGGCCGTCCTTGAAGAGCGTCCACGTCATTTCGTAATTACGGTCGATGGGGATGAAATAGTTCTTATTGGCCACGCGGAACTGTCCTTTCGTCATGTCGACGGGCATGACGCCCACGTTCTGGTAGACCTTCTTCACCTCGAAGTATTGGGGTTTCGGGGTCAGGTCGGCATGCATCAGCCCGTCAATACAGAAGACGCCGTCGTTGGGCTTGTCGCCGAAGTCGCCGCCATAGGCGATGAAGCGGCGGCCGGAGGCTTTGTCGTAATAGTAAAGGCCATGGTCAATCCATTCCCAGATGGCGCCGCCGCAGATGTAGTTGGTCGATTCGATGGCGTTCCAGTAATCAATCAGGTTGCCGACGGCGTTACCCATTGAGTGGCCGTATTCGGAAATATGGAACGGGTATTTCACGCCGGCTTTTCCGCTGGCGATTTGCTGTGTCCAGTTAATGGAGGGGTATTGGTTCGAGCCCATGTCGACGATGCTGTTGTTGCGCTCATATTGGACGGGGCGCGAGGTGTCGAAAGCCTTGATGGCCTTGTACGAGGCGGAGAAGTTCTCGCCGGGGCCGGCCTCGTTGCCGAGGCTCCAAATGACGATGGCGGGATGGTTGATGTCCGCATGAACCATCTCCATGCCACGAGCCACGTGGGCGGCACGCCACTCCGCGGGGTGTGAAAGCGACTCCTTGCCGTAGTAGTATTCATGGCTCTCGATGTTTGCCTCGTCTTCCAGGTAGATGCCATACTTGTTACAGAGGTAATACCAATAGGGGTCGTCAGGATAGTGCGAATCGCGGACGTGGTTGATGTTGGCGCGCTTCATCAGCATGACCTCCTGTTCCATCTGTTCGCGGGTGATGGCATGGCCGCGGTCGGCTATGGTTTCGTGGCGGTTGACGCCTTTCAGTTTGACGGTGCGGCCGTTGATGTAGAAGTAGCGGCCGGCGAGGCCGAACTCGTCGTCTCCGGCTTTCGTGTCCTTAATTTCGACTTTGCGGAAACCGACGATGGTCGACACGGTCTCTACCGTGCGGCCCTTCTTGTCTTTGAGCTCGCCGACGAGGGTGTAGCGCCAAGGTTCCTCGGCCGACCACTTCATCGGATTGGTGACGTAGAGGACGGTGCGGGCTTCCTGGCTG